>NC_007796.1:644497-966746 GCF_000013445.1 Methanospirillum hungatei JF-1 | reverse complement strand
GAACACTTGCAATCTTCAGGTATTTTGAAATGGAACTTTTCTTCGACTGGGGAATGGAGAAGAGTGCTTTCGGATTTTTAACAAGGCCGTCTTTTATCTGGAACAGTCCGGCAATGATCGCGATGATTCCGGCAACGATGAGAAATATCTGTGCAACTCCCGGAATCTGAATAGCTGAGAAAATTGCAAATCCAGATAAGACCCTGACCAGATAAAATGCCAGGATGTACGCAGATCCTACCAGGAGAATCGTCTTCCTGGAGTCCGATGCCATAAGTGAGACCAGCAGAAGGGCAAGAACCAGGAGACCACAGGGATTGAATCCTTCTCCCAGAGCAGCCAGGAGGAGGATCACGGGATTTACTGTGATGGTTTCTGAACCTGAAGTCCTATTTTCATTAAATTCAGATGCACCATGAGTCTTGATCTCCCCGACTTTTTGCTCAAATTCTGAAAATATCGCCTTCTCACCGATGAGGGCCTCCTCTCCTATAAAAACAACCGGGACGAATAATGATTTGTCAGGATGCATCTTCCTGAATGTCTCAAACAGGAGGATGTCATCCTCATTGTCGCCGATATTGTGGTATTGGATACGAACATACGGATGAGTTGTCTCATATTCCTCAATAAAGGGTATAACCTTATGACAGGAGGAACAGAGAGGGCTATAAAAGAAATGAATCGCTGGTGAATCAGAAGAGATTGTAGAGGAGTTTGAAGAATCTGCACTACATGCTCCGCATAAAAGAAGAAATAACAAGCAAAAGCATATTGCTTCGATATGGATCCTGGATCTGGAATTTTTTATTGATATGATCATTTTACTACTCTATCTTCTTTTTTAACCATTACGTTTCTGGTTTTATACCATTGCTGAGTATAGCTCAGGATGATTCAATATTTATTGAAATATTGACAAATATAAATATATTGGATAATAAAAAGGAGCATATAAACTCTTTGGCATCAACTTTTTATCCAGATGCAATGTCAGCCTGGTACCTGCAATAGTGAACAGGATGAGGACCATGAAATTAACATAGATTGGGAAAAAGTTCTTAATTGTGGACGAATACCAGATAAAATTACCGGAGAAAAAAAATTATGACGTAAGTTTTTCATACAACCCGGTAAGGGATCCATTATACATCTCCCTGATAGCCTCTTCTTTATCAGCAAGAGGTTTTACCGGAACAAGATCCATGACCGCCTCTGGAGTCAGGTCTGATTTCTTCATGATCTTCGCAGCTCCCTCAGCCATGGGAAGGACCGCATCAGTAGCATCTTTCTGAGTAAGACCAAATGTCTGTGCAAGGTGGATGAGTTCAGCCAGCTGGAACCAGAGGTACGTCGGACCCATGGCCGTTATGACTGTATATGCTTCCAACATCTCTTCAGGAACCTCAGGCATCTGTCCGAGAGCGACCATGAGTTCAGTGAATTTTTTCCGTATATTTTCCGGACAAGACGATCCAAATACCACCGGATTGTATCCTTCATTCACATATGAGGCAGCATTTGGGATCATGCGAATGACAGAACGTGATGCTCCGGTGAGCTGGTTGATGGTTGCTATTTTTATTTTCGGAGCCAAAGATACGATGGTAGTCTTTTCTCCAAGGAAGGGAACAATGTTATGGAGCATTTCTCCAACCACCGGTGGATGAAGGCTGATAAAGAGAAAATCAGCGTTGCTCATCGATTCATCAACCTGGTTTGTTGGTTCAATTGAAGGGAATTTTTCTGCAAGATTTTTCAGGACATCTGGATTGGTATCAGTCACCATGATTCGTTCAGGAAGACAATTCTTTCTGGCAAGGCCTTCAAGGAGGATTCGGGTAACCCTGCCGGCTCCGATACAGGCGATATTTGTTGTCGTGACTCTCTCACAAATGTTTCAAAATTATTTGAACATACACATATATATAGGAAACAGTGTGATTTCAGAAATTTATGGTGGGGTATCCTATCAAAATAAGGATAATAGTTCCCTTGCATCCTGAACGGGAAAAAACCGATATACAGATACATCATTCAAAAAAGATCAGATTGATCTGATTGCCTGCATGCATCTCTCCCCCATTTCAGGATATACACCTTTTATCGCTGCAGACAGAGTTTCAAGCTGGATGGTTCCGGCCTTCTCCTTATCGCAGGTCTTTCCAAACCGTGGAGATCTGCAGGTATGGCAGATAGAGAAGGCAAATCAGTTCAGTTTTTTCTGATCGATCTCCTGTCTTCATGATGCGCACTTTTATATAATCAGCCATTGATGGCTAAAACATACAGCTGATGGATTACCGGAGGCTGGCTCAATTACCAGGACGTGTTACTGATGTCTGAACTCCACAAGAAAATGATCAAAGAGGCCATGGCGGCTCAACATGCCGATGTAGAGGCGGTAAAGAAAAAACGCGGGGGGAATTTTGTAATTGACGATGCACAACCATATCTCGACGCCGTGCAGAAGATGAAACCCGCTGCAGATCAGTCTCCGTCGGTATTTCAATTACACACCGAATCTGTAAAGGCACATTTTGAGATTCTAAAAGGCCTTACGAAAACGATCAGACCCGAGGATGATCCATTCGTAGAACATTATCAGACTCCGGTCATTCTGGAAATTCTCTGCAAGGAAGATCCTAAATTTGCTAAAAGTGTTGAGACCTTTGTCGGAGCAATTAAGAAATCTGAATCGCTTATAGGTCGTGAATCAGCACGGAGATATGGAGGGTTTTACGGTCCGACATGTGTTGTGGATTTTGCCCTTATACCTGGTTCAACAAGTAATGTTGTGAACCGGATTCTTAGCGGGATCACCATTCCTGCGGATCATAAACAGGCAATTCTCGCAGCAAAGTCATGGGGGATGAACACATCGTATGGTATCGGTGATGTGTTTGCTCATGAAATAGAGAAAGGTGGATCGCTTACTGAAGCGGTGAAAAAAGAAATCGACATGCTCCAGGCGATTTATGAACACCCGGTGAAGGCGCAGGCTGAACTTATGGATACTGTTGGTCAGAAATCCTTTGATCACCGGAAATACATGGAGTCATATCGCACAAAGATGGCACCAGTGGTGAAGGCCGCCATGGAGGAGGGTGTTCATTATGGGAACATCGTCACCATTCCGGCGTATTGTGTCGGTGATATCGCCCATCATATCTCGCAATCCACGTTCAATATGTGCAAGGACGATGTTGTCATGGCTGCCATAGATGCCACAACGGCGGTAATGGAGTCTACCCTGAAAAAAGCAGAAGGGAAGGTTAAAAATGAATATGACCTTCTTGGTCTTGCAACGGGTGCTTCTGCTTGTGCGGCAGAATATATTCTGGAACTTGATGGGTTCAACGCTATTATGATCGTGGATCTTCTCACGAAAAGATACCATAATTATGTTCAGCTTTATCCTACCCGGAGTGCTGCAGTAGAGCTCCACAACTGTGATTTTATGGACATGATTTATCGGGGATGGAAATACCTGGACAAAGCACGTCGGATGCAGAGTAGCGGCGAAGGAATCCCCTCCCCGAAAGTAGGTGGATTTACGGTTGATCTATCGCCAATTCATAAAAATGATGTCCTTATGAACCCACAGAGATACGCTTATCCGGCATGTGCCATGACCGTTCGCATGTCTGCCATGATGAGGCTTGCCGATTATCCCTGTCTCCTGACTAGTGAGCCGGTGACTGCTACCCTGATGACGAATATTATTGCTCTTCATAAAGAAACGGTTGCAGCTCCGGCACGGATTTGCAAGGATTGTGCTTCAGCTGCACTGATGGATTTCCGTCATGGTTATTGCCAGTGGAAAGAAGCCGTGTAGTCACGCCAGAGGTTAAAAATGAAGTGTTACGTGTGTGCAAAAGAAGGAAAAAATACCGATGCAGTTGGGATTTGTATTGCCTGCGGTATGGGGCTATGCATGGACCATAGTATTCGGGAAGATATTGATCTCTGGGAAGGGGGGTATCCCTTCCCGGTTAAGAAGAGCGGAAAACGATTGCCCAGAATCCTCTGTCCGGAATGTGTTGCGGCATATAAGAAGGAGTAATCATGTCATTGTTACAACGATGTGTTGCAGAAGGAGTGGGAACCGGGATTCTGGTATACTTTGGTGCTGGTGCAGCGGCTATCACCCTGATGATTGCACATGGTACAAACCCTTCTACTGAGTTTAATATTGGAATCGGTGTACTTGGCGGCCTTGGGGACTGGTTTGCTATCGGTATGAGCTTTGCCATTGCCATTGCCGGGTGTATCTATGCTCTTGGGAGAGTATCCGGATGTCATATCAATCCGGCGGTGACCATTGCCCTCGGAGTTACGAAACGGTTTCCAGCAGAAGAGATTATTCCGTATGTGATTGCACAGTGTCTGGGTGCAGTTCTCGGAAGTCTACTTTTTGCAGCGACCGTCGGCATGGATGCAGTTCTGATTGGAGGATTAGGGGCGACTGCACCGTTCCCAGGAATATCGTATGGACAGGCTATCCTGGCGGAGGCTATTGGAACATTTCTGCTGATGCTCGTGATTATGGGTGTTGCTGTAGATAATCGTGCTCCGCCAGGGTTTGCCGGGTTAATTATTGGTCTAACCGTCGGAGGGATAATAACCGCCACAGGGAATATTGCAGGAGCTTCACTGAATCCTGCACGAACCTTCGGGCCATACCTTGCAGATCTGGTGCTTGGGGGTTCGAATCTTTGGATATATTTTCCTATCTATGTGATCGGTCCGGTTATCGGAGCGGTTGTTGCAGTGTTATTGTATGCATACCTCACTTCAGAGATTGAAGAGAGTACGTAAATTTTTTTTTGATATAGCCTTCCCGGGATATTTCAGAATTTCTTATTTCTTGAAAGGTGAGAGACCAATTCAGTTTTCCCGCGATTCTTTCATATACGCCTGATTTTCCATTTCGCCTGGTCTTCAGTATTATGTAGCCACATAACTACAAGCCGGTTTAGTTCTATTATTCCATCAGATTCAGGTAGTTCCTGGCAACCGTTCCATCTCCCTACCTGAAAACGGCTCTCCTGAACTGGTAATACTCTCGTTTGGTTTCGTTGCGTCTGCTCTCTCTGTAATGAATTTGCGGTTTTCTTCATGTTCCTCTCCAATAGCAAATCGAATGTTATCTTTATCCAGCAGACTGATATTCATAATATTTCAATATCTGTCCCGTATGTGAACCCCCCTCATCTTTCCTGTTTATACAATGCCCACCAGAACCATTACTACTTATATTACATGACCCCGTTATGATTTTCTCTTCCGGTTCTCCAGGATCACCTGCTGATCGAAAGTAAAAACACCCATTCCATTATCTTTCAACTCTCCCACATAGTGTTTTCACTTCACTGCTTCCCTCCTTCACCAGAGTGAAGCATGGCGGAAAAAAGGATATCTTTTCTGCATGTGTGAAGCAGTTGCTTCACAGTCAAAAACCGCGAAAACTCACTAAATTGAATATATGTACACATATATATTATTCTAAGATCTTTAGTGAAGCAACTCGTGTACTCACAAAAAAATTTGAATCATCATTAGCCACCGGATTAATATGTACGTGTGACGGCCGGT
The DNA here is from genome assembly GCF_000013445.1 of Methanospirillum hungatei JF-1. Classification (NCBI taxonomy): domain Archaea; kingdom Methanobacteriati; phylum Methanobacteriota; class Methanomicrobia; order Methanomicrobiales; family Methanospirillaceae; genus Methanospirillum; species Methanospirillum hungatei. Next base: position 961,148 of record NC_007796.1, on the reverse strand, counting down.
TTTCCGCATTAAAAAACAAAAATTATGAAATTATCGATAGATCTTAAATCGGAATAATATATCAGAGCGGATCTTTTCCGCACACTGCTTCACATTGCTTCATTCTGCTTCACTATGCAGAAAAATTGCATCATTCCAGCATCTTGAACTACAGAGTATATAGTCCGGATACTCTTGTTCAGCATAAAGATCACCTTTTAATGCTCTATCTTCTGAATATCTCCTGCAGAAAAAAGGCGGTCCATATACTGGTGATCCGCATATTTAACACGAGACAAAATGAAGATATGAGAACTAATGAAACAAAAATCTGAAAAAAAATTTTTACGCCGAAAGGGAGATTTGAACTCCCGAGGTGTTACCACCAGTGGTTTTCAAGACCACCGCCTTCCCGGACTAGACTATCTCGGCACCTATACATGTCTGTATATCAACTTTAAAAATATATTCCTAAAGCTCCGATCAATACTCGTATATTCTTTCACATTTCACCTGAAAGGAGAGGGATTATTCTGTACACTTCAGTAACCGTAACAGGTATCAGGGGTCTTCCCCTGATTCAAAAAGGAGATGACCTTCCCCGCCTGATAATTGAAAAATGCGCTTTGGAAGATGGAGACATCATCTGTATCGCAAGTACAATAATCTCGAAGGCAAAGGGATACACCCGGAATTTAAAAGATGTCATACCTGGTGACCGGGCAACACGGATTGCAGAAAAGACAGGTGAAGATCCCCGCTTTATCCAAGTCGTCCTAGATCAGGCCTGTGACGTTCTCATAGAAACACCATTCACCCTCACTGAAGTATCCTGCGGTCATGTAGGAGTCAGGTCAGGAGTGGACGCAAGCAATGTTGAGGACGGCCTTGTTATCACCCTTCCTGCAGATCCCATGAAGGAAGCTGAGGAGATCAGAACGGAGATAAAAGACCTCACCAGCAAAAGCTGTGGGATCATCGTAACTGACACCTGTGGCAGATCATTTCGGCGTGGACAGACCGGTCATGCTATTGGCTGGAGTGGGATGTCAGCCATCAGAGATTTCCGCGGAGATAGTGATCTCTTCGGGCATACTCTGGAGATAACTGAAGAAGCGGTGGTTGACGAGATCGCCGGATTTGCAAATCTCATCATGGGTGAGAGCAATAACGGGGTACCTGCCGTTCATTTCCGTGGCATACCTGCATGGACCGGACACAATGACATCTACTTCAGAGAAGGAGAAGACGTCATCAGGAAAGCGTTAAAAAAAGTGTAAAAGATCAGAATGAAATCATATTCAGGACGAAGATTGCAACACCACATATAACCGCCGCAGCCAAAACTACATAGGGGCTGATGTGGACTGCCCGCCGGTCTTCACTGTCATAGTAATTGACGAGACCAGCAGATGAGATTAATCGTCCACCTGCTTTTTTTGCCATAATCTATATCTGACCGATGAATTATATAAAAGACAAGGCCGGCAATATATCATGATAAAAGAGTATTCGGTATCAGGGACAGCTCTGACTGGTGAAACCCTTGAGGCGCGGGACGTTACCATCGTTGTTCAGGACGGCATCATCACCGCCGTAGAGGATGAATCATCTGTCCCGGACCAATGGATCTGTCCTGCATTTTTCAATGCTCATACCCATCTTGCTGATACGGTTGCGATGGATCTGCCCTGTGCCGGGACACTTGATGAACTTGTCACGCCTCCCCATGGACTCAAGCATCAGATACTTGCAAAAACCTCAGTGCCCCGCCTTATATCAGCAATGAGAGATTCCATAACTGAGATGATCCATTCCGGAACAGCGGGCTTTGCTGATTTTCGTGAAGGGGGAAAACCAGGAGTTCTGGCATTACAAGAGGCGGCATCCCAGATGCACATTCGTCCAATCATCCTGGGACGTGAAGGTGGAGAGGAGATAGCCGACGGAGCAGGGATTAGCAGTGCAAGGGATGTTACCCAGTCCATGGAGATAGCTGACCTGATGAAAAGGCAGGGAAAGATTATCGGGTTTCACGCGGGTGAAAAAGATCCTGATGATATTGATGCTGCATTAGAAGCACACCCTGATTTTCTAGTGCATTGTACCCATGTTACCAAATCCCAGATCCGAAGGATTGCTGATGAAGGAATACCGGTAGTTCTCTGTTGTCGCTCAAATTTTCTCCTCCGGGTAACATCCGGCCGGGCTCACCCCCCTGTCCAGGAAATGATTGATGCCGGCGTTGAAATACTGATTGGGACTGATAATGTTATGTTTGTCCAGCCTGACATGATGCAGGAGATCTCGTTTATCCATTCCGTCTATGGGGTGCCGGCTGAGAACCTCCTCTATTCAGCAACCAGAGGATTTCCTCCATCAGGAATTTCTCATTCTATTATGCCGGGTAACCGGGCTTCATTCTGTGTAATGGATTGTTCCTGGGGTAATTTGCGCCATTCCCGCGATATCAAATCCACCATTGTGAAGAGGGCTCCAATGAGCCATTTTTGCGCAAGAATTTTTTAGGTAAAGTCCAAATTAGTTAGGAAGCCTTTTTGAGGGGAGTATATGTACAACACAATTCTTGTTGCTATTGACGGATCTATTGTCAGTGAAAAGGCATTTGAAGTAGCCGTCGAACAGGCACAGGCCTGGAAAGCAAAACTTCACGCAGTCTACGTCGTAGAATCAGGGCTTTTTACAGATATACCGGCAGACAGCAAACTTGAGATCATGTACAGCCTGCTTGAGCAGGAGGGCAATGCAGCACTTGATAAGATCAAAGAGATTGCCCAGAAAAAGAACACGGAAGTCATAACACATTTTGAACAGGGTCATGCCGGTGACACGATACTTTCCACCGCTGATAAAATTGGTGCAGACCTCATCATTATGGGTTCTCATGGGAAGAGTAATATTGACCGTATCCTTATCGGAAGTGTAAGTTCCTTTGTTGTTGAACACAGCAAAGTTTCCGTGTTGGTGGTGAGATCATAGTGCCGGTCCCGCTGGTATCTGACTACATGACGACCGACGTCGTCACCGTCGAAATACCTGGAAACCGGGATGATGTACTTAAAATTTTAAAAAGAACAGGGATTAGTGGAGTTCCCGTTTTAAAAGGCGGAAAACTGGTTGGTATCATCACACGAAAGGATCTTCTTCACAAACCTGAAGAAAACCAGCTTGCGTTACTGATGACACCTGATCCGCTCACGATCCGTTCAGACGCAACGCTGACCGAGGCAGCCAGGATAATGAGGACACATAATATCCGCAGGATGCCTGTCCTCGACGAAGCAAAGAATCTGGTGGGACTTATCAGTGTTGCAGACCTTATCCTTGCAATAGCTCGGATGAAGATAGAGGAAGAGATTAAAGATACATACACAAGCCCTACTTTTGCTCTCTGGGAAGAGACTCCTCTGCCCCTTGTAGGGCGAATTATGGAGATATCCGGGTTTGAGGCTATACCTATATTGAATCGTGAATCAAAACTTCAGGGCATAATCTGTGAGCGTGATCTGATCAGATGTGCTATGATCGAAGATTCAGTAGAGACATCTGATCTCTCCACTACCGGTACTGATGATGATGAATGGACCTGGGAAAGTATCCGTGACGTTCATCACATCAGCTACGGCATTTCACGGGTTCAGCTCCCCAATCGTCCGGTAAAATCTGCCATGATCACCAATGTGGTCATGGTCCCGCCAAATGCCGAAGTCAGTGAATGTGCCCTGAAAATGAAGCGTGCACGGGTAGATCAGCTTCCGATAGTGAACGGTGATAACCGGCTCAAAAGTATTCTCTTCGACAGAGAACTTATTAAAGTCCTCTTAGATGAAAAATATCAATAAAAACCTTTAAATTATTGCAGGTTATTTGTAACTAAGGCATTTTTGCTTCTGCAATACTTTCCCCATTTACTCATTATTTCCGGAGTCCATTATGGTCGAACAGAGCGATACAATGAAAGGAACAACCACGGTTGGGATTGTTTTTGAAACCGGTGTTGTGCTCGCAAGTGAAAAACGTGCAACCATGGGATACCTGATATCCAACAAAACTGCAAAGAAGATCTACCAGATCGCACCCCGGATTGGACTTACCACTGCCGGCGGTGTTGGTGATGCACAGCAGCTTGCACGGCTGATGACTGTGGAAGCGAACCTTTACGAAATCCGCAGAGGGAAACGTATCAGTGTTCAGGCTGCATCCACTCTTCTTTCAAATATTCTTCATGGGAACCGGATGTTTCCATTCTATGTTCAACTCCTGATTGGAGGGGTTGATGAAACCGGGCCGGTACTCTTCTCAGTAGACGCTGTCGGAGGTACCGGAAAGGAAGATGGCATTGTAGCAACCGGGTCCGGATCTCCCATGGCATATGGTGTCCTTGAAGACCGGTACACCCTCGGCATGGACGAACGTTCTGCCATCGAACTTGCCATACGTGCCCTTCGTTCTGCAATAAAACGGGATGCAGGGTCAGGAGAAGGAGTTGCTGTTGTTGTAATTACTGAAGATTCCTATCATGAATTATCTGATGAAGAAATTAGTGTGCTTACACCAAATTAGACTATTTTAAATATTTTATACACTTTTTTAGGACGGTTTTATGCTTATTGAGGAACGTCTCAAAGAGATACAGGAAAAAATTAAAAAGAAAGTCCCAAAGGGGATTAAAGTATCATCTGTTGAATTTGAAGGGCCTGAACTGGTCATCTACACTGATGATCCCAAGACCTTTGCTGACCAGGATGATCTTATCAAAATACTTGCCAGGGATATCAGGAAACGTATCGTTGTCCGTCCCACCATATTAGAAGATCCTGAACGTGCTGCATCTGCAATAAGACGTGTCGTCGGTGAGAATGCAGGAATATCTGATATATTCTTTGAAGCAGACAGCGGTGAAGTCCTCATTGAGGCAGAAAAACCCGGCGTGGTTATCGGGAAAAACGGAGCCACCCTTCGTGACATAACCCGTGAGATCGGGTGGACACCCAAGGTTGTCAGGACTCCGCCCATCGAAAGCAGCACGGTAAAGCAGGTACGGCAGTATTTACGGGCCGCCCACCAGGAACGAAAAGAGCTCTTAAAGAGGATAGGTCGCAGAATCCATCGTGATGTCATCGCAAAAGATCAATGGATACGGGTGACAACCCTCGGTTGCTGTCGTGAAGTCGGACGTGCGGCATTTCTTCTTTCCACACCTGAAAGCCGTGTCCTTATCGACTGCGGAGAAAAACCAGACAGTTTTGAAGCAACACCATATCTCTATGTTCCTGAGATTCATCCGCTCTCTCAGCTGGATGCCGTGGTCCTTACCCATGCACACCTGGATCATTGTGCCTACATTCCGCTTCTTTATAAATATGGATATGAAGGACCGGTATACTCTACCCCGCCAACCCGTGATTTAGCCGCTATGCTACAGCTCGATTACCTTGACGTGGTGAATAAGGAAGGAAAACCCATTCCGTATTCCTCGAATGAGGTCAAGGAATATATCAAGCACTCAATAGTACTTAATTATGGATGTGTCACTGATATTGCTCCTGATATCAAACTGACCTTCCACAATGCAGGACATATTCTTGGATCAGGTATAGCACATTTCCATGTCGGAGACGGGCTGTATAATGTGGCATTTACCGGCGATCTTCATTATGGGAAAAGCCGTCTTTTCAATGCTGCAGTAAATCATTATCCACGACTAGAGGCACTCTTTATGGAATCCACCTATGGTGGGGCACAGGATATGCAGCCAAACCGTGCTGATGCAGAAGAGAGATTATATGGGGTGTTTCGCGAGGTTCTTGAACGGGGCGGGAAGATCATCATCCCCGCATTTGCCGTCGGACGTTCTCAGGAAGTCATGCTTGCCATTGAAGAAGGTATGCGGCTTGGGAAATTCCCACCGGTTAAAGTTTATCTTGACGGTATGATCAAGGAAGCGACTGCGATTCATACCACCTATCCTGAATACCTGAATTCAGAGCTTCGTAATCTTATCTTCAAAGAAGGGCACAACCCATTCCTTGCCGAGTGTTTTGAGCAGGTGGATTCTGCAGAGAAACGTGAGCGTGTCATCACCGGGGAGCCATGTGTTATCATCACTACCAGCGGTATGTTAAACGGTGGACCTGTCATGGAATACCTCCGAAACCTTGCTGCTGATGAACGAAACTGCCTGGTCTTTGTCGGGTATCAGGCAGACGGAACACTTGGCCGGAGAATTCAGAAAGGCTGGCGGGAGATTCCAATCGGTAACCGGGAGACGATCGTCGTCAACCTTGACTGTATCACGGTAGATGGGTTTTCAGGGCACTCAGATCGCAGACAACTCATGAATTTTGTCTCTCATATGCAACCCAAACCAGAGAAGATATTTGCAATTCATGGTGATGAGAACAAGACCATCGATCTTGCAAGTTCTATTTATAAAAAATTACACATTCAGACAACCTCCCCTATGAATTTGGAAACATACCGGTTAATCTGATACAGATGAATCGGTCATTTTTGCTTTTTATCGCAGTCTTCATGGTGATGGCTTTATCAAATGCCATTGTCCCGATTCTTCCTTCTCTTTCTGATGATCTTTCGTTTCAGACTCTTATCTTCTCGGCATACTTTTTTGGAGCGATGACAACAACGCTTCCCGCCGGGGTAGCAAGTGACCGGTACGGTCAGCCGTTATTAATCCGAATCTCTCTGGTTCTCACCCTCATATCCGGCATACTCATAATTACTCTTACAGAACCGGTCGATCTGCTTATTTGGAGATTTATTGAAGGAATCGGTGCAGGATTTTTCGTCTCCTCTGCATTATCCTGGATTGGATATCAGAAAGACACCCTGAAAAATACCAGTCTCTTCATGGCATCGCTCAATTTCGGTCTCCTGAGTGGACTTATCGGGTCAGGCTGGCTTGCTATGGTGACCGGAGATATACTTCTTGGGGCTCTTGTCTGCACTCTTGGTACAGGCCTTATCTGCATTATGGTATGTATAATCACAATACCCCGGCTGGGAGCGCAGGATAGAATTTCTGCACAGGTATTAGTCAGAGAGACCGGTTCGCAGATGCTACGTCAGTACCCCCTCTGGTTTTCGGTGATCATTCTTCTGGGATCAACCGGGTATGTACAGGCTGTGTTTCCTGAGCTTTCAGGATATCCGGTCCATGAGGTAAGCACTGTTCTTGCTGCAATGAACTTTGCCACTATCATTGCATCACTAGGAACCCCGTATCTGAAGATCGAACCGGTCCTGCTCATCAGGATATCAGCCCTCATGATCGTTCCCTTACTATTTTCTTTCCTCATAGCCCCGGTAATAATCCTCATCATGGGAGCCGTTGCCGGCCTTATCATGGTTTCACAGATTGGATATCTGGCACATGCCGAGGAGCGACAGGGAATTGCCATGGGCCTGTACTCCACCTGTAGTTATGCAGGTATGACCTTCCTCCCTGCAATTGGAGGATATATCATCTCTTATTCATCCTTTGAAACCGCATCGGCAGTCATCGCACTTGGTGCTATTATTACAGCCATCATTATTGGAAAATGCTCATGTAAGGGATTTAACATACATGACACCGGCGGGTAACATTCATGAGAACAAAACCGGTCAACGGCAGGCCTGGGACGCAGAGTACCAAGTTAAGGGGACGCTCTGGGGGAATTCCCCTCTTGAGCCGACAACCCAGATAAACCAGGGAATATTTCTGGACCTGGGATGTGGAAATGGGAAAAACCTTCGCACCGCCTCTTTTGCGACCTGCCGGATAGGACTTGATTTCTCCATGACGGCGCTCCGCCTCTGCAGATCACGATCTGAACTGGCTGACGTTTCCTTTATCTGTGCTGATGTACGATATCTCCCTTTTAAAAAATCACAGATTCAGAATATTGATGCTCATCATATCCTGGGGCATCTTCTGCACACGGATCGCATAACCGCTGCCCGTGAGATAACACGAACTCTCAGCCCGGATGGTGAATTGCTGGTAACCGTTTTTGGGACAGAAGATTTCAGATCAACATCCGGTGTGGAAGTAGAAGACGGGACATTGCTCAAAGGGAATGGAATTATTACCCATTATTTTTCAGAATCTGACATTCAATCATTGTTTGTTGATCTTACGCTGCTCTCTGCAAGTCCCTGCACATGGACCATGCGAGTCAAAAACCAACTGTTCCCGCGTTTTGTATGGATACTCAGATATAGAAAATCCGGGCATACCGTACCAGGCCCAAAAACCGGTGTGAGCTCCGGACTATGAGAGTATTTATTTAAACAAATTTTACTAAATAGTGAGTAATATAACGTATTTTCTTTCTGGCGATAAATTTCATTGATGGCTGATGTAATCTTCTGATATGTCTTATCCTTAAATATTCATGATCTTTTCGGCATACATGGTAAGAAAAAGATATACCAGATTACATAAATAGTAATCATCATGTCTCCCTCATTCGCTGATTCGGAACAGGATGATTTGTATGACCATGATCTATCCCGGATCGGAGTATCACTTCCATCGAATTTACTTCAGAGTTTTGATCAGATTCTGAAAAACAGGGGATATTCTTCCAGATCTGAAGGTATACGGGATGCCATTCGTTCGTATATCAGATATCATAAATGGATGGCTGATCTCTCCGGCCCCAGGCAGGGCATTATCACGTTAGTCTATGATCACCATCAACGCGGACTTGTCGCGGCAATCACCGATATCCAGCATGACTTCATGGATTTAATTCAGGCTTCACTGCATTCCCATGTGACTCACAACCGGTGTGTGGAAGTTCTTTTAGTAAAGGGAGATGCCCAGCAGGTAAAAGGGATTGCCGAGCGTCTTATGGCTCAAAAAGGTGTTGAAACGGTAAAGTTAACTACCATACCCCTTGAAGGGTAATTTTTTATTCTGTTTTTTCTGCAATACAGGGTGTTTTCCGGTATAGCCAGTTCCGGTATACTATCGGGGTGCTGATAGTGGTTAAAAGACTCATAAAGACAATGCCTGCATAGATATCCTGCCCGATAATTCCACCGGTAAGTCCGATAAGGGCGACAATCATGGCTACTTCCCCCCTGGGTGACATCCCAAACCCGACTATAAGGGAATCCTTTGTGCACATCCCGATAAGACGGGAAGGTACTGCACATCCAATAACCTTTGTTAGTATGGCAATACCTGTCAGAACCAGCATGAAGATGATACCATCCAGTGTCAGAGCATGCATGTCAACCAGAATACCAAGAGAGACAAAGAATATCGATGCAAATATGATCTGGAGGTACTCTGCACCTTCCTTTAAGTCCTTGCTATGTCTGAGGCCCACACTCTCCATTGAGACTCCTGCAAGAAATGCCCCAACAATACCAGAAAGACCCACCAGATCAGCCATCATGGCATAGAAGAATGCGATCATCATCGCGGTGATAAAAACGAATTCAGGAAACTTCTCGGCAATCTTTGAATGGTCAAGTTTCATGAGGAACTTGCTGATAACCGATACACCAAGAAGGCCGAAGATACCCATAAATCCAATTGCCTTTATAAAGACTAATACGACTCCCTCCACGGTGAATGACCCGGAGACAAAATCCTCCGTGATTGCAAGAGCCAGTAAACTCAGAACATCATCAATGACCGCCGCACCGATGATCGCTTTTGCAGCCTCTGACTGAAGCTGATTTATTTCCCTGAGGACATTTGCCGTTATCGCAATACTTGTGGCAGTAAGAGCAGTCCCTACAAAAAAGGCTCCCTGCATATTAAAATGAAACAGAAGAGCCGTGGCATAGCCACCTATCCAGGGAACAATAACTCCAAAAGCTGCAATAAACCCATATTTTATGTTAAAAATTTCATGGATATTAAACTCAAATCCAATAACAAACAGAAGAATAATCGCGCCAAGATGGGCGATGCTGCTTACAAAATCGGTGTATGTCACAAGACCGAGGATACTTGGCCCCACAATCAGTCCGACAAGAATCTCACCAATGACTGCAGACTGATTGATACGGGATGCCAGGAGATACCCGGCCAGGGCCACGAAAAGAAGCAGACTCATCTGAAACTCAATCGATGACATGACACCTTCAGGACTCATGGATTATTTCATCTCCGGTTTGTACTGGTTATGGAGTTCTTCATGGATTTCCTGTGTACGCATAAGGATCTTCCGGATATGTTCCTGACTTTCAGGGAGATCTTCTGTAATGTTCGTTAAAGCCTGAGCAGAATTTTCAATATCCTGCAACTTCCTGCTTATAGATTCCTGAACATTCTTCCAGTATTGCATATGCTGCACTGCAGAATCTTCAGCCTTACTTCTTCTGACAAGATGGCGGATAGCATTTGCAAGTTCTGTAAAGAGTGGTTTTGGATCTCCGCCTTTCTGCAGATAAAAATCAGCACCGTAATTCAGGGCTTCAATGACTATCTCTTCACGCCCCTTTCCGGTGAACACGATAAACGGGATAGTAGGATTTTCTTTCCGCACACATTTTAATAGTTCAATCCCATCCATATCCGGCATATCATAATCTGAAATTATCGCATCAAATGATTCATTTCTCAGAAGTACAAGTCCTTCTTCAGCTGATGCTGCAATTTCAACATCAAGATTTGCCTCCTCTCTCAGATAGATCTGAGTAAGAGTAAGGAGGGTTTTTTCATCATCGATATATAAAACACGAGTCATTTTTTATCTTCAGATGCCGGGAATTATCTTCGACTCTTAGTGTAGTAGTATCATCACTGTTAAAATTTCTTTTTTCCCCCTCACAAAGATGGTATGGTCAGGGAGGTTCTTGTCCGGTAATGATTATCTCCTTACCCAAAAACCTCTCTGATATTCTTAGCATGTGAATCCCATGGTTCAGGGAAGCATAGAGACCACTTCTTCATAAGCCTTGTCAAGGAGCCTTTTATAATACCGTGTATCAATACCCTGAGCGTCCCAGGAAGGATCCACTATGAGCCGTTTCTCATCCCTGACAAGGAATGAGGCATCCATACCTGGCTCTATGGTAACATGATGCTCCTTATATGTATCAAGAACCGCCTGGGCAATGCATTGTTTGTTGTAGGTGTGCTTCCCGATACGCCTTGTGATGATAAAATCCCTGAGATCTGCATGGTTCATGGTATCCAGGTACCGCCTGTATACAGAGTACAGGGTGTCCCGTGCATCCGGGATGCCATCAATTTCCTGGTATGTGCCAAGTATATCAAACATCTCATTCTGCATCCTGACAACATAGGGCGGAGTGGTCCTCCGGTTTGTAGAAACTCCCTTCACCTTCATCTTCCCGGTTTTCAACCGCCCGAAATAAGAGCAGTAGGACCCGCTCCCGTCAGACTGGGGAAGAAAAACAACCCAGTCATAGGTATCAGCCTCCGTATGAAAGGTTGTCATCCGTTCTATCTCTTCCTGGATGGTTCCTGCATGACCGCCCCTGATGAACAGACAGTCGATGATTGCATGAAGAACTTTTCCACCATGGGCCTCGGTAAGTTTCACACAGTCTTTCAATATCCGGGTAGCGGCACGGGTAATCTCCTCGTGGACCTCGATTCTTCCAAACCTGGCGTTCTTATAACCGGTATAACCAAAACAGGTGACCAGCATCCATTTTAATACGCCGTCCATCCCTGCATAGGATGGATCAGTCTTTTTCATCTGCTTGGTATGTTGTCGGAGCGTAATGACCGGTTCCAACACTGATGAAAGAAATCCGGGTTTTGTCCGGTCATTCAATGTCTCCGGAGAGAGGTTTTCACTGACGATTATGGACGGATAAAATGAGGTAAAGTCAATCTGGGTAACATCGGCAAATATACCTGGTGGAGGCTGAAGTATGTATCCTCCGCGGTAATCAAGTCTCATTGCCGTGACTCTTCTGCATGCCTCTGCATCACTTTTCCGGAAAGGGACTGCATACCCCCGGGCAAGGGCTTCGTATACTTCATATGATGAGATCAGTGTGCCAGGTGTGAGCCTGCAGGTAAGGTTGGGTGAAAGCCCGGCAAGCCTGGATGCAAGAAAAATTCCCCGGAGATCCCCTTCACGGTACATGAAACTCTGCTTGGTGTCAATAATTATCCGGCCTTCAGGAATCTTCGCCCCAAGCCGGTGTTCCATTCTTCCATAGCTGAAATAGGATCTGGGTGCAACAGTGTGAAACCTGCCGGTTCTGCTGAACGCATTAAACAGATAATTCTCCCTGGCTATTCCAAAAAAAATTCCGGACCATGTGTCATAATCAGGAAAAAGTATGATATCCGGGTCCTTATCCTGGATTATCGTAAAGAGATCTTCTGCAATAGTGCGCTCCGGCCCGTCAAGTATCCATTGCCTTGCGCTGGTGATGATGGTAATGTGTTCAGGATGGGGATTCCGGTGAGGATTTTCCCGGCAGGTAATCTCCATCAGATCAAGGTCTGCTTTCTGATCAGGAGAGAACCGATCTGCATCCTGAAACCCTCCAACTATCTTTTTTGTGTGTGCGCAGAAGATCTGTTCAGGCCTGATATCAACGTTAAACAGTCGTGCCTGGTACAGGGTCTGTTCTTCTATCTTCTGTGCAACATCCCTCCCGGCCTGAACCCGGTATCCGTCCTCTTCTCCGTAAATGGTGGTAATCCGGTATGGAGTAACGGGGTATTCGTCAGCAAGGCCATCTAGGAGCTGGTAAAACTGATGACTATCCGGAAAAGAAAGAAGAAAACCCTGCTCAAGGGAGTGATGGGTGCAGGAGAGCTGACCACCTGTTTTCTCCCAGATATCCACTCCGGTTTTGGTCCGGGTAATATCCAACAGGAATGAACTGTCTGATTTGGTCATCTCAAACCTCCAGGGACATCTGTTTTGATTTCGTTCGTTTTTTCTTTACAACTTTATCTCCCTGCACATGATCAACCAGGAATATCCGGTGGAAAAATGGCTCAAGTGCCTGTATATACATATCAGGATAGGGAGCAAGAAGAAGGACTCCGGCATTTTTCATTGCATATTCCCTGCACCGTTGACCGATGATGGGAAGAAGATCTGCACGTTCTTCAAAGAGCGACCGATCATGTTCAATGATAAGGAATGACTGGTATGCTTCATCCAGGATTGTCAGGATCTGAAAGGCAGTAAGAGCCCTTCTGACAACAAACCGATCTGAATACCGGGTTAAGTCAGGCAGGATCACCGGATAATTACCGCACAGGTAGAGAATAAGGCCTGGTTCTTTTCTTAGAAATAAACCGGGCGCTTGGGTCAGATCCTCCACTGGTGCAATGAAAGCGGTGAATGTACCTTGAGAGACTGAGAACTGTGATAGGAGAGGAACTGACATGGCATAGCAGGATCCTGGTATCCCCCATATAAGAGTAAAGGAAACAGGGTGAAAGTGAAAAACGCATATAAATGAAAGGTGTTACTCGACATCCAATGGGTTAATTGAAGAAAGAATTGCATTTCTTCCTCTGATTAATTCTGAAATACCCCTGTCAAACAAATGGCTCTCTTGGGAGCAATTTGAAAATAACCTTCAAATGTATCAGGAAGTATTTCTATTCCATCGGTCAGGAAGTACTGCCAGAGCGGTTGCAATACCCGTGATATCTGTCGTGGTTGTTCACCGTATTGTATGAGTGCATCCATGTACCGGGCCATGAGCCAGGGCGATAAGGTTTGGTCTCGGATACATCATCAGGATCGCAGACATCATACATGCATCCGGCATCTTCATTCCAGAAAGAATAAAAGGACCGTCTTACTGTTTGGATAAGACGGGGACTCCTATCTCAAGGTACTCACACACCTCAAGAGCCAGTACCCAGAGAGTATTTACTTCAACCGGTCTCCTTTCCGTGGAGTAATGGATGTATCTATCCAGGTTGAACACGGACTGACTGATATGAGATCATGTTCCATGCTGGTTATTTCAGTCGTGCCGATGCGATAGCGGGATTAGCAAGCTTTCATCCGTATCTGATGGTATGAGGGATGAACGTCAGTTCCATGGCCAGTCAATGACTTTATCTATATACGGCAGGATATGTTCAATGCATTGCTTCGCGGTACACATACAACACCTGATCTTTTATTGAATCCCAGAAGAATCTCCGGTCTACCTGGTTATACCCACCTCGTGCTAATCTGATTCTATCATGCTGATTGTCAAGATAGTAATTGACACCCCATGCAATTCCCTCCGGATTCGGGTCCACAACAAGACCATTTACTCCATGCTCAACATTTTCAGCAAGACCTCCAACCCTGCTGACAACAACCGGCCGGTTTGCACTCCATGCTTCAAGAAGAATGATACCAAATGGCTCATTCCTGCTTGGAATTACAACGATATCGCTGGCATGCAGGAGTCTGACATACTCTGAATCTGATATAAACCCGGGAAGCTGAACCGGCCATCCTTTTGTCCTTTCTATAAGCCAGTCACGCATCCCTCCTCCGCCGGCAAGGATGAATGCGACATTCCAGTGCTTTTCCCGGATAAGGGGTATTGCATCGACGAGAATATCAGGGCCTTTCTGGTATGCCATCCGTCCGATGTAGGTGATGAGCGGTGTCATATAATGAAGACCATACTGGGCTTTGATGGCACCGGGATCAATGCTCACGTCAAACTGTTCTTTTACGACACCGTTCGGAATGACATGGATCTTACCTGGATCGGTCTTATAGAGTTCAAGCACTTCATTGCGGAGTGTCCATGATACCATGATACACCGCCGGGCAATGAGGCTGGCATACCATTCCTTGCTGCATATCTCATGGTACTCCCACCAGTCCCCGTGAACATTTCCATTTCTTCCGTATTCTGTTGAATGAAATGAGAATACCGTCGGCCGGTCCTGGAGGAGATGCAGGGCTTCGGTTACATGCCAGTCATGGAAATGAAGGATATCAAAACCAGGGTCATCATATTGATAAAACCGGTTAACAAGACCTCTTGAAAGGTCTGCACAGTATTCAACTATGTTATTTCCATGCGGGCGGTAGACGTGGTAGTATACATTATTCATTTCAAAGTCTTCATCGCCTCTGGTGAAGAAATGGACTTCATGATCCTTTGCAAGGGCCTGGGCAAGATAGGTCGCGGCATTGGAAAGGCCACCGACCCGGTCGCTGTACAGGTTTTCCCAGCAGAAAATTGCTATTTTAAAGCGGTGACCGGTCATGATACATCACCATCCTGTCTTTTGGTGAATGAAGTGATTTTTCCAGTAAGCAGGTGAGCATTACGAAATATGAACACGGGATGAACGGTGTTTTTGAAATTTTTTGAAAAGTCCATCAAGAACACGAGCGGAAAACTACGCATATACAAAGAATTGATGATCTTTCTATTAAAAATATATCCGATATGCCGGATTATACCAGAGATTGTACCGCATATTCAGATGTAATTACTCACGTTTCATCCCCTGTACAGATAACAACCTTCAGTCCGGGTGGAAATTAAGTCGGAAAAAGTGATAGCATCATCCCGCGCTCAAAAATTCAAATTATAATGGCAGACCGGTATTCATCTCTTCAGAAGCATCATTCAAGCTGCAGGAATATTTTCAGAATAGGATACCTGTAAGGAAGTACCCATTACTATCCTCCAACCTAAATATTTCCGATATATTGTTTTACGTGACCCTACTTCAACCACATAAATAATGAATTGCTTATTCTGGATAGAGAGAATTACTCTTACCCCCTCCATGGAGAGAATGGAACGGTGACTTATCAGATCCTTCCATCTTCCTTATTTTTTGGAAAGAAGGTATTTTAAATTATTTTAAAGCGGTCCATAATTCATGTCTTCGGGTATCTGCAGCCAGTATCAGTTCCTGCCGGTTCCGGGCTTTTTCGATAGCCTGTGCCAGTGGCTCATCCTTTATGACATTCCGACACCAGCTGGCAAAATCGCCTTTCTGATGGTGATATGTGATCGAGTCTGATGGAACAATCTGAAGCATATCGGCAAACTGATCCATATCAAAGGCGACATGACCGGTGTATCCGACCGGACTTGAGAAGTAGAAGGCATTATCGATTGGAATGGTACGGAGTGGATAGAGGTACTCCTTTTTGTCCATTTCGGGTATGGAGCGTTCGATAAAATCTGCCAGGACATCCATATAGGTAATAAATGCTTCATGTTCCGGCTGATGACTGAAGTAGGTATGGACTTCTCCACACGATCCATGTTTACATGACATATAGTAGAAATGATCACTAATCTGCATACACCGCCAGGTATGTTTATCTTTACAGAATGATTCTGCACGCTGCACTGATCTGAATGCATTCTTCTGTTTTCGGTTTTCAATCCAGGCTGTACCATCCTTTTCGGCATCGGCCCAGGAGATGGGGAGAGGAATTGAAAATTCATCATGTACCGGGAAGGATAACAGATCTGAAGGTTTTACCATTTGGACCTCTGATCTTCTCATCTCCGGACCCAGATGTCTGAAAAATTCATGGATTCCGGACTCTACCCAGTAATGTTCACCGATGGTCTCGTAGTCGATAAATACCGGTACAAAATCACCCGGAGTTCGTGAGACCCAGTTTGCATACCGATCAGCAGTCAGTGGCCAGGCTTCCCAGTCCCGGCAGGTAAACCGAAACGCAATGTCATCTGAAAGTTTAAAATTGCGCATGATGACCGGTAGACCGGCACACTGATACAGGTAATTCGGACTTCGCCATTCAAGTATATAATCTACACCTTCAGTAAAGCAGGCTTTAAACCCGAGATCTTTTACCGTGGCAGCAATCCGGTTATCAAAGAGAAATTCTGTATTTTCAAATACCTGAGGAGTTACTCCGAACACGTCTTTGAGGAGGTCACGATGGAGGTTCACCTGATTGCAGAATTCATCCATGGTCCAGAACAGGCTGGAGATGCTGTGAAAATAGGTCTGCCCGATCATCTCGACATTTTTATGCTGTGCCGCCTGTCTGAAGAGATCAAGAACATCAGGTGCCCATTTCTCCATCTGTTCTATAAGTACTCCGGAGAGAGAGAATGCACAGCAAAAACCGTCATCCAGTTGATCAAGAATGATAGATGTAGCCGGTTCATAGCATTTATCACATACCCGGAGCAGGATCTCTTTATTGGCGTCATCGAAGTAGCGCTCCATCGGATCATCCGGACCGTCCGCGAAATCAGGTTTGAATCCTTTTTTAAGCCGATATGGCTGATGAACTTCAAACCCGATACAAAATCGCTGATTCATGTAAACTCCTGTATTCTGCTGAAAAAGAGTCTGTATACCCAACAAGAATGGAATGACTGAACCATATTGTTACTTTTCCGGTAATGAATATAAAATGTGCGTGACCTGTGCCTTCTAAAAAAGATGAACTCAAAAATATAGAAAAAATTAAACCTGATGCCGGTGGATTTTACATCAATGGATAATACGATAATTCAGGCACTGACGGACCCTGTTGCTATAATTTTTATTTTATGCACCATCGTTGCGATTATCGGCAGATTCCTTCGTTCCTGGATTATTTCCTGTGTCATGATCCTGTTATTCGGGCTTTTAATAATCATAGTAGCCGTCACAATCGGTCAACTTGCAGGACTTGAGGATCAGATTCGTTATTTAATCACCGCTCATTACTCCTTTTTTTCAACCATTTCGCTTACACTTCGTGATATTATCCTCACCGTGTTTGTAATACTGGCCTTTCAGCTCTCTCTGGCATTGCATGTTACCCGGGCGGATGTTGAATTTCAAAAACGGTTTTTGTGGTTACCCAGGAAACATTGCTGCCATTATGAGATGGAATACACATTTGAGGCACTTTCAAAAAAATTGAAAGGGAAGTAATTACAAGGAGATAGAAGAGTTTTATTCAGGTTTTTTCCCTGCAGCTATCAGGTTGTACGCCAGATAGGGGATGTTATCTTCAATAAAGGATTCAACTTTTTTTGCGATCATGAAGAGCGGGCCGGCAAGGTTGAAGTGAGCAAATGAACATTTAAATATCTCAATCTCTTCAAACCCTGCTTTATCGAGAAGATCGTACATCTCTTTTGCAGAATAATAGTGTTCGGCAAAAGATCCCACGCCAACCCGCCGTATCTTCATCTTCGCTCCAATTGAGTAAAGGGCCGGAAGGCTTGATGTAAAGATATTTTTCCCAAGCGTACAGACTGCCAACCTCCCTCCTGGAACAAGAACCCGATAACAATCAGACAGACTCTGCCCCGGGTTCTGAAGGTATGAGAAGGCCAGAAGACTTGAAATGGAATCAAAGGAGTCAGATTCAAAGGGAAGAAGCTCTGCATTTCCCACTACATAGGGTAGATCAGGATATCTCTCTCTTGCTTTTTTGATCATCCCCGGACTGATATCAATACCAGTAGCGGTCCTATCTGTTCCTTCTTTCAGGTATCGCTCGAGGAATAGTCCTGTACCGCATCCAATGTCAAGAAGATGTCCTGAGGGATTGATTTTGCCGAGTACTGCCCCGGCGATATGATCATAATAGATCCTGCCACGTTCCCGGTGGTCATACCGCTGGTCATATACGTCAGCAATATCATCATAATGCGACTGCACCCGGGCATGTACCGATAATTTTGCTCTGGTTATGAAAACACCTCCGCAACGATGGTGGCTACCATGGCATTGACCTGCAGATATTCATTTCCTGCATGGGTCAGACGGGCATCAGTATCGGCAAGCCTTGTCACAATCTCCGGATCATTATATTCGCGTTCAGTGACCTGGAGAAGGGTGGAGATAATCTCTCTGCCAGACAGTCCCTGAGTAATCATAAGATCCTGCAGCCGTTTTTGGGCCGCGACAATATCTTTTGCTTTCATAGCATGAAGTGCAAGGCAGGCCTCTTCCTGGGTATCAGTCCTGCTTAAGGTATCAGGATTGAAAGGGATTTTCGTCTCCACCCTGACCTGCAGATACATGATTGCCTTTCTCAAATCCCCGCCTGCTGCAGCAACAATAAGGCCGGTCTCATCATCAGAGACGCGATCAGGTTCTGGAATATCATTCTGAATCGTATTCAGGCAGTCCCGGATTATATCACGGGATAAGGGGGTGAAAAAGAGAGGCAGGCACCTGGATTTAATCGGAGGGATGAGGGTTGATGCCTGTGTTGTACAAAATATAAACCGGCAGGTATTGCTATACCGTTCCATGGTCCGGCGGAGAGCATGCTGGATATCATGTGATAACGCATGGGCATCTTCAAACAACATTACTTTGAACTCTGCATTAATCGGTCGGATGGAAGCGTAGGAAGAGATGATATGTTTGAAGTTTGACAGAAATGATTCATCAGATCGGTACAGATGTAAAAACCGTTCATCTGATTCAAGCGCATATTTCCCCCGTTCCATAAGATCAGAGGTCCTGAAGATGGTTACATTATCCTGCCAGGTATCTCCGTATAATTCACGCAGGGTAACCTCAACCGCTGCTGACTTCCCTGTTCCTGGTGGGCCGGATACTACGAGATGTGGGAGGTTTTTTGTTGCGGCACATCGCCTGAGCACTTCACACACCCGTTCCTGACCAAGTATCTGGTCAAAAGTGACCGGACGATATTTTTCAATCCAGAACATTCAAAAGCCTCTCCCGTATATATTCAAGGGCATCCCTGATAAATCCGGTTCCGTGAATTTCACGTGTAAGCCCGGTTATCTCATCCTGATCAAGTTCGGTGCAGAATCTTGCAATATTTGCAAGTGCTCTTGTAACCTCGTCTATGACCGGTACTGTGGCAACCTTTGATGTCCGGGAGAGGGGGTTTAAATCAATGGCAATAACTTTTTTCCCGAGATCGATTAGTGCCTGTGCTCTATCCCCATCTTCCAGGGGAACCAGTACCACATCAGCAGAGTGCATCCCATCAAAGTGGCAGAGCCCCCGGTCATGATCCAGAGGAATATACCTGGAGACAGTTCCTTCTACCAGCGTGATACCATGTTCCTTTAAGAGACCAGATATTGCCTGCACCCGCTCATCTGTCCGATGGAACAGGTTTACTTCAACCCGTGCCTTTGATGCCAGTTGAAGCTGTGCAATCTCTTTTGCAGCAAGAGCAGCGGTGTTCCCGTTCACTGATATAACGGGGTGGTTTGCAGAGAGAAGAAGAGCGGCAGCTATTTTTTCTGCCCGGAGTGCCGATTCAGTCGTCTCTTCCCCAAGCAGGTAGTCAAAAGCCTCTCCTCTTCCGTGGGCGGTTAGTCCTTCAAGCGATACTATTCCGGTTTTGGTGTACTGAGCCAGTTTTTCCCGTGTTATCAGTGATTTATACCTGGGATGAGATTCTGGTATCATGAAGATCGTTCTCCAAATAATATTGCCGGACCTCCGGGTGAAATTGTAAGTTTAAATACCTCTCCGAATTTTTTCAGAACCGTTTCTGCTCTTTTTCCGAGTGCAAATACCCCGCATCCCAGCATAGTCATGCTTGCAGGGAGGTTTTCTTTATCGCATGCAGTAAGGACGGTTCTGATTTCCTTGGAAATAAGGCCACTCTTCTCAGCAAATTCCCGTGAAAGAGACATAATATCATCCAGATTTTGTGGTATCCTGGAAGGAAATGACTGGGTTATCTGTGCTATCATGTCATGGGATGAAAGCACTGATGAGGTTTTTATAGGACTGATGGTCAGGGCATAAATGGGACGGGTATCAATTACCCGCATGATATCTCCATCAGGCCCAGGGGTTTTTCTGATGACAAATCCTCCCCCCTGACATGCGGAAATATCCCCGAGTCCTGACTGGTGTTGTACCTCAATCCGATGGGCAATCCGGGCACACTCACGGGGAGAGAGATGGAAGTTATACAGAGCATTCAGCGCATGAACCGTACCTAAAAGAGCGGCAGCTGACATACCATATCCGCTCCCAATCGGGAGATGACAAAAGGTCTCGATTGATGCATTTACCTGCATATATGCAAGAAGATCCATAAGAACTGGTGATGATTCAGCTATCTCTTCCGGCAGCCCGTACCGGTCGGTCTGAAATATCTTCACGGTAGAATCAGCACTTTTCTCTGCAATAACCCTGACACCTTCAGAGATGACAATTCCAGCTCCGATACTTCCCGATAAATCAGGATCATCGTGGATAACCGGGAGAAAGTAGCCGGAGATATGACCGGGGCAAAAGGCAGTAACGCGTGTCAGTTCCATGATTACAGGTGCTTTTCAATGATTCGATCATAAATCTGCGTGGCTATCTCCTGTTTGCTTCCCGCTATTGACTTCTGCCCAAATGAATCCAGAATAGTATACTGGGCATCATCAGATCCCAGATTTTCCGGTTTGTTGGCACAGACCATGGTCACCCCTTTTAATAGAAGTTGTTCTGCTTCTTCATGTGCAGATTGTCCAAGTTTGAATGCGACCGTGACCGGTATGGTTCCAAGAGTAAGATCCAGTAATTTTGGCAGGGGACGAAGGTGAATTGTTGCAGGTTTCCCACTGGGAATTTTCCCGGATATACATTCCGGAGCGAAATCAGAGATGGCTGCAGCACTGATGTATATATCTGGTATCTCTTCTTCCATCACCGACCTGATTGCATCTCCCATCGATGACGCGGTGGTGACAGGGATGTTTCTTCCAATATGTATCTCATCCCGGTGAATAATGGTTACATCACCACCCAGCCGAAAAGCCTCATATGCTAGTTCCCGACCCATTTTTCCGGAAGAACGGGTGGTGAGGACCCGGATATCATCAACCGGCTCTTCACATCTGCCACTGGTAATAAGGATATGTTTTCCGGCAAGTGGTCTGCCTGATAAAAGCCGTTCACACCAGAGGACTATCTCGTTGATGTCAGCAATTTTTGCTTTCCCTTCTTCTATCCGGGGTCCCACTATCTCAATGCCGATGTTTTTCAGGGCAGCAAGATTTCTCATGACGATTTCATGCCGGAACATTGCATGATGCATTGCCGGGACCACGATGATGGGCATCTTTCTTCCAAGAGCAGTGGTTGCACAGGTTGTAACGGTTGTGTCGTCAATCCCACAGGCTATCTTTGATATGGTATTTGCAGTACATGGGGCGATCAAAAAAAGATCAGCACGCCCCTCATCACCGCAGTATAGGACATGTTCAACATGGCCGGAGATCCGGACTATGGTCTCCCGTCCACTTGCATAGGTCAGGGCATCAGGATGAATTATCGAGCAAGCCGCCTGACTCATCACCGGCTGAACTTCTGCTCCTTTTCTTCTCAGGGCATGAATCAGACGGACGGTCTCAACTGCAGCAATGCTTCCGGTAACTCCGATAAGAATTGTTTTCCCATTCAGGATCATGATATCACCACATCAGTCACGGTATGAACCTTCCCTGGCCCGATTTTCTTGATAATCCTGTGTGCGAGGGTTGCAGTAAGTCCGAAGGTTTTCAGATGCTCCTGAATCTCTGTGGTATTATCTCCGATCCCATGAACATGAAGTACCGTACCTGATTTGACATGTGCTAGTGCGGCATCCAGAAATCCTGCTGCTTCGTAATATCCCATGTGAATGCGATCATATGTCCCGGTGATAGTCTTCCTGCAGTCCCCCATTGTGATACGAATTCGTGAATCAAGAGCATTTTCTCTGACATTTTTTTCCAGATAGTGCACGGCATCCGGATTTATCTCAAGAGCATGAATAAATCCCCCGGCTTTTGCCATCGGAAGGGTAAAGTATCCGATACCGGCGAACATATCGCAAATCTGTTCACCAGGTTTTACAAGATTTGCTATCCTCTGCTTCTCTTCACGGTTGCCCTGTGAAAACATCACTTTAGTCGGATTGAGGTGATATAAAAGACCTGACTCCTTGTGGATGGTGTCAGAAACCTCTCCATAAAGAAGAACAATATCAGGAATCCGCATCTCTCCATGGTGGCCCCGGTACCAGATAATCCCCTGTGGGTGATGGAGATTTCGTACTTCATCGATGACGTCTGCGCCAGGTTGTTCACCATGAAAAGCGATAATTGAACCTATCTTCTGGTATCCTCTGCCTTTTCTTCGCCGCTCTGGAAGAGTCAGAGTATATGAATATCCTTTCTGCACCGGGACATACGCAATATCTCCTGATACCCAGGGTTTTCTGCTGGTATCTACCCATGGGTCTGAAAGGATTTTCTTCATCTCCCTGCAGGGGATCTCCCGGACATTCATATTATCATTTGTTCAGACTACCAGAACCCGATCTTCATCCCGGATGATATGTACGCGTTCTCCGGAGACGATGGTCCGCCATGACTGAACCGGGACTTCTTCTGTCTTTCCAGTCTCTTCATTCATGAGACCCAGCATTTCTCCATCCTGATATATGACTAGCATGGGTATTCCGTCCCGTACAGATCCGACATATCTGGACTGGGTGGATTCAGGGACTGTGCGGGGTATTCCTGAGGCCAAATCCAGGTAACTGATAGTCTTCCCCTCTGCCCCCAGAATTTCACCATAGGTATTCCGGATAAAAATGATATCTCCTTTCGTATATCGTGGAAGACGAACCGCATATGTAATCCGGAATAGTTTTTTTCCTTCTTTCTCTCCGACAAGGGTAGGGTGGAGTGAGAATTTCCCTCCCATCCGCCTGGTAATATCCCGAGATATCTTTTCACCCAGCGTCTGGGTCCCGACGATGATATCAAGACCTTCACGCCCTTCTTCCATCCGGGTAACAAAAGATAACCGATCTCCCTGGAGTTGTAACTCTTCTTCTGCCTGGTACGCTATCCGTTTTGCACGTTCCTGTTCTTCAGGGGTAGCCTTTCTGCCATCAGCCCGGAGCTGCACAACCCCCTGCCAGTAGTTACCGTGATATCTGCTGCATCGGTCACAGGAGTCAAATTGCCAGAGTATCTCTACCGTGCAGGCCCCCTCACGGGGTTCATTATATAATAAACCGGTTATGGATATATGTGCAAAAGTTCTGTTTTTGCTGTTTTCTTCCAATTTTATAGAGATTTCAGGTTTCTGAACATCCTGAAAGAGATGAATGGCCGAAATTGCAGCCTCATATTCAAGATCCTCACGTGATCGTTCACAATCATTCCAACCGTTATTATCCCTCATAGAGTTACAATTCGGGCAACGTACCAGTCGGACACGGCCGTCACAGGTAAACCATTCAATATCTGATGCGCGACATTTCCCGCAGATATCCCCGGTTGGTGACGGGCCACCACATTTCGGACAGATTGCCTCTTGTAAGTCCATGTAAATCGTTTTTTTATATTCGAATGATAGTCGTATACGGGATGCCGTTAATAAGGCGACATGAATCCGGTTCCAGGATCCCATGAGAGACCGCAAGGTCAACGCACCGTTTTCCAAAGATCGTGATATTATCACCATTCATCAAAACGCGGATGACCTCTTCTTCAGAAGTCGGCTGGTTGCCAAAGAAGCCTTCATTAATAGAGATGGATATCTCCCCTTCTGAAAAGGTCCTGCCTATTAGTTCCCGGTCACATAACCCTATTACTTCCTTGTTGTCTGCCGACCGGTGAATTCTAAGTAACATCCTGATATTATCGTGCCCCTGTACGAGAAAAACCTTTCAGGTGTATCAGAGTTCGATCTCAATCCCATAAACCTTCCGGGGTGTATGCATATGTATCCGGTACAGGTCTTCTTCTGTAATACTTCCCTGCTCCAGCATCCGAAGGGTAAAACGGGGCACCGATTTTGGACCGATGACGGCACCCGGCCGGCTGTTCTCATCCATGTAATCACTTTCCATGGTAAATTCCCGTTTCAACCGGCACAGATTTGGGATCTCTTCATGCTTTGCAACAAGAGAGGGGATAAGCGGGGTATCAGGTGTCCCGAAATGTTTAATGACGCGGGCAGGATTCATCCCCTGGGAAGATGCCATCTCTATCATATCTGCACACGGACCTGACTCTGCATGGATCTGTATAGAACATCCAGCATCTGCCGCAAGTGAAAATGCATGTGATAATATCTCATTTGAAAGGACGGTAATCTCTTCACGGATCTCATAATGAGGGCGTCCGCTTTTAAGTCCGATAGCTTTACCTTCAGTTACATATTGTGCAGCGATGGTAAGACCATCTTTCATGATGTCAGCCGCTTGTGCAACACTCATCCGTTCAGCCATGACCGTGATCTCTGCGGGATGACACCCCAACACAGGGAAAACAATTACACCGGTCTGCTCCTGGATCTGGTGTGCTATCTGAAGCGTTTCATCAAAGACTCCCCTAAAGTCTTCTCCCCGGACCGGATGGATACCAAGGGACCAGGAGGGTTTTGTTACCAGACATATGTGAGTCCCCCCTGCCCGCTTGAACTCTTTTACTGCCTCTATCCCTTTCCCGTTTCTGGGATCGATGTGGATATGATCATCAAGGATTGGGTATTTCGGTGTCTTCATCTATCCACTCAATTCTCATCATGGGATATTCACCTTCACGTGCAATACAGGCATGACATGATGCTTCATTGACCCGTACAGTCAGTTCCACATCCAGCATTAGACCTGATAATTCACTATATCCGAATGAGTTCGGTATCATAAGTTCCCGATCAAGGCGCACTGCAATATCGGTCATATAAGGTTGCTGAATGTGCGCATTTTCTATCGCTTTCTCTAATGATGATGCGGACTCTCGGGATACCGGAACGCCTACCCATTGGTGGTATAATGCACCAAGTTTTATTCCTGCTTCAAAAGCTGCCCGTTCCCTGTCAGTTATCATATCATCACCTGAGAGATTTCAGTCTATATAAGATGCCGTGTTTTTCATATGCCCTCATCTGGATTCATATGGTTAACTAGCATGGAGTCCAACAGGTACACAATGGCTATCCATCCGATAGAATTCAGATATGGCACCCCTGAGATGAAACAGGTCTTTAGTGAGGAACACCGGTTCCGGTGCATCATTGAAGCTGAGATCGCCCTTGCCCATGCAGAAGGAATACTGGGTATGATACCCAGGGAAGATGCAGAAATAATTGCAGAGAAAGCACGCAGTGCATCCCTGGAACGCTCAAAAGAGATTGAAGAAGAGATTCACCATGATATGATGGCAGTAGTCAGGGCAGTTTCTGAAGTATGCGGTCAGGCAGGAAGATGGATCCACTATGGAGCAACCTCAAATGATATTCTTGACACCGCTACCGGTCTTCAGCTCCGCGATGCGCTGGACATTCTTGAAACCAAATTAAAAAAGATACTCGCGGTTCTTCTTGACCGGGCAGAAAAGACCCGGCATCTGGTCTGTATTGGAAGGACGCATGGTCAGCATGGTGTTCCGACCACATACGGACTTCGTTTTGCTATATGGGCAAGTGAAATCGGACGTCATATTGAGCGATTATCACAAATGAGACCAAGGGTCTGTGTCGGGCAACTCACCGGCGCAGTCGGGACCCAGGCAGCTCTTGGTGAGAAGGGGATGGAGATACAGGAACAGATGATGAAATACCTGAATATATCATCGGTTGATGTTTCAAACCAGATTATCCAGCGTGACCGGTATGCGGAATATTTCTGTTTCCTTGCTAATCTGGCCACAACTCTGGATAAAATCGGCGTTGAGATCCGTTCCCTTCAGAGAACGGAGATTGGAGAAGTTGAAGAAGCCTTTGGTGCAAAACAGGTCGGATCTTCTACCATGCCTCATAAGAGAAATCCCATAAAAAGTGAGCAGGTTTGTGGTCTTGCCCGGATAATCCGGTCATCAGTAGAGCCGGCATTTCAGAATAATACCCTCTGGGACGAGCGTGATTTAACCAACTCTTCTCCGGAACGGATCTTATTCCCTGAAGCAACCATCCTCACCGACCACATCCTGAAGATCATGACTTCAGTTCTGGAAGGTCTGAACCTGAAGGAAGATCGGATAAAACAGAACCTTGGCATGCTGCATGGAATTAATATGGCAGAATCGGTTATGATTGAACTGACAAAGAAGGGGATGGGACGCCAGGAAGCCCATGAAATTATCAGGGAAAAGAGTATGGAGGCACTGGCCTTACAAAAACCATTATCAGTGCTCCTCACCGGGACTCCTGAAGTGACGAAATATATCCCCGGACCTGAAATTGAGAAATTGCTTAATCCGGAATCGTATATCGGTACATCGGTGGAACAGGTGGAAAGGGTAAGTAAAAAATTGCGTTCCCTCTATCTCTGATCTCCTCTTTTAGTCGTACACACCGGTAAAGACTGATCCATATCGTTCAAATTTAAAATCTGAACGGGTGATTGGATCAGTAGTGAATTTCCACGTTTTTTTCGGCTCCAGATAATCAATCGTTGCATAGGCGTTGCCTATCTGATCTCCGTCAGCATTAAACAGGTTAAAGGTGATTACGATGATATCAATAGTTTTGTCATCTAGATTTCTAATTTCGCCTTTTATATAGGCTTTATCTCTGGCCACCCTGTCGATGTATGTCTTCCGGATGGAAAGATTGACCTGACTGTCTTCTGTGCATTCAAGGTATCCAAAAGGACGGGAGATGAAAAGTCTCCTCCCTTCCGTCTCTTCCTTTTGTATGGTATCCTGGATCTGGTACTGAACAGAGTCATACAATGGAAAAGAATTTCCCGTATCTTCGATAGTAATAACCTGATCTGAGAAGACGGGCGATGAGAACAGAATACATACAACAGCTCCAATGAGAATTGATAGTACAATGACTTCCTTTTTAAGATATTGTAAAATTCTCATATCTCATCCCCCTGCATTCGATAATACCCCATAACAACAGCACCCATTTTGCTAGCTTCTGATCTGTTTACCGTGCCTATAAGACTACCGGTACATAGATTTATTCCTAAGATTTTGTAAAGAGAGGCTCACTTAAAGGTAGAGCAGGTAAGCCGCATTTATATATTGAGGAGCAGAAATATGATGAGGTTTTGGATCTAAGCAGATTTAGAATATTTTTGTGTGATTGCAGGGACGTTATCGTGAATATGTACGGGTACTATGAGACTTATTACCATTCCAATAATAATTCTGGTTGTTTTCATAATATTTGCAGTAATTACTCCGGTACTTCTTCTTGAAGGGATAGAAAATATTCTACCAGCAGATGTCAGACAAAATACTGCGGATATCAGGCAAAATATCGCCCATCTTTTAATTGATGTCTCATCTCTTCTGGGCCGGTATGACACCTGCATTGACCTATATGATTATCTTATATATCGGTATCCTGATGTCGCAGAATACTATGGTAAAAAAGCGATATATCTTCACAGGATTGGAAAATTGGAAGATACCCTTACCGCACTGGACGGGGCAATAGCCCGTGATCCTGAAAATATTGACTATTTACTTCGTAAAGCACGTATAACAAAAGCGCTCTATCGGAATGATGAATCAAATCAGACGTACCATCAGATAGATCAGATAACTCCAAAAACGGCCATTAATTTTGCTTATGCCGGGGATGCTGCACTTGATCAAAGCAGATATATTCAGGCTCTTGAACGGTATACCAACTCTCTTGCATTAAATCCTTTAGATTCTCTCATCTGGGAAAAACGCGGAGATGTCATATTTGCCCTCCTGACAATTCCAACCGCCGGCCTTTCAGCGGATGAACGATTAAGAAATCAGGATCTCTATACGGAAGGTATTCAGAGTTATGAAAATGCCATGAGACTGAAACCAGACAGAGTGCATGAGATAAAAATTAAGATGAACAAGAGATCAGATATTTTTGTTCCGAAATCGATTGCAGAATTGGAATCCCGCTATACCCAGTACCGTTATCTGGGCTGAACTGATATTTTGGTGTGCTCATGAAAGGGATACATTTTTTTCAAGTTGCTTGTATTATTCTGCTGGTTTTACATGCAATCCCATGTGTAATTACCGCTTCTCCATATTCTCATGATAAATGGAAGGAGATACTCGCAATTGGTGAAGATAAAGATTACACCATTGCAGCAGAACTCACTCTGAACATAGAACCTGACCAGTATTATAGAAAACCAGGTGATGAGATTGTTCTTTCCGGAATTCTGAAAGGAATTTTTGGCCCGCTATCAGGTTCTGATATTATTATTGAACGAAAAAACAGCAGCTCTGAAGTTTCTTATCTGAATACAAGTACCAATGATTCAGGGATATTTGTTATTACCGACCTCCTGACTGAACCTGGAATATATTCCTACCAGGCCATATACGAACCAGATCAGAAAGTAAATTCGAAAAATATGAAAAGTGAGAGACTGGAGATTACCTGCATCCAATCTGATACTACAACATCTTTCGAACCTGATGAGAGGTATCTCGGGACAGGTGATCATGAGGTGACACCTTCCGATAAGAAAGGGGGAATTATGGTACACCTAACATCCAATACATCTGGTTTTATACCCGGACAAGCGGTATCATTCTCAGGACAGGTCAGATCAGATGGAGGTCCGATTGCATATGCCAAAGTCTCATTCATACCTGAAGTCGGATTGTCACGTACTGGAGAACCAGTGATATATCAAACCAGGAAAGACGGGACAATGAATGCCACATTTCATCTGACAGACCCTGACTCTCTCTCTTTTTCACTTCTCTACCGGAAGAACAGGAATGAACCGGAATATCAGTCTGATCCGGTATTCCTTGTCCCATCTGATACAGCGATGAACCCACCTGCCCGGATAGTCCATACCTCTGAGACAATTGATGCGTTTATTGATAATACATCAGTCCAATCTATGCAGAATGTCACTCTCTATGGATGGTATTGTAAAAAGGAGGGGGAACCCGGATTCTTATCGGCACTGGATCTTGTATGGTATAATTTTGGTGGGAAAGTCTGGGATCAGTACCCGAACAGTAGTAAAATACTGACAAATGGATATGGGTTCTTTGAATGTACGGTTCCCGCACCTTTTACCCCCGGGATGTATGTGATGGCAGTGAAAAGAGAGGGGAATTCAACCACACCTTCAGCATATTCAAATGTGCTTCCTCTTACGGTTACCCCTCTTGATGAGGAATCTGACGAAGTAATGGATGTTCCGGTGTCTTCTCCGGGTCAGATACTAATAAATGCTACCCCTGTACCGGCACGAGTTTTAGAAGAAGGTACCATATCTGTTGTACTGTCTGGTTTTGACAGCATAGATGCTGATAATTTGCATCTTTCGATATACTCTTCTACAAACAGTATTGACTGGTATCTTTTTGATGAGATCTCATCTGTTTTACCTTCTGAAGAGATCATCATACCAGTTCTGCCTGAAAAGGAAGGATATCTGTACTTCAAAGCAACTGTCGATAATCACGAAGGAGTTACCATTCATTCACCGATACTGGTAATTCCTGTGATACTTTAAAAAAAGATTATACCAGACCAAATAGATGAAGGATCATAAGGAGGATAGCACCAGGTATTCCTGCGATTGCACATACGATCACTGCAATCCATCCTATTTCAATATCCGGAAACCCCAACAAGGGGAATATGTTGAGAAATTTAACGATTCCAAGTAAAAGGAGGCCCAGGATGGAGTTAATAACTAATTTGACAATATTTTGCAAAAGGTGCCAGAGTACGACAAGCACGATCAGACACAGGATGATAAGTATGAGTGTACCAATCATACATTCTCTCTTCAGATATTATTATATTAAACTATCAGAACGGATCTAACATGGAGAATTATACCCGGTACCATCAGGAAGATCTTGTCCAATGTATGTATCAGTATATTTTTCATAAATGTTTTTATAAGGAGTATAGTTAGATGGATGCAATTCGCTTTTTCCGAATATACGATGTTGGAAAGGAGATTGACATCAATCTTCTCGAGAATGCCCTCGCCAGGAGTTATTATACTGCCCGGGCGAACTTTCAGAGGATAAAACCAAAATCTATCAGGATAGAGGAACCTCCGCTTCTCCTTCGGATGCATCCGACTGATGTTACCATGAACGGGGTGCGGTACGATCTATTAGTATCGGCGAGGATTTATGATATCGGGGCCATTAGCCTTTGTTTTGTCTATGAATCATCAGATAAGGATGAAGGAATCTTCGAAGAGATATGCCTTTCTTTTACCAATGAGGAGTTAATATCAGACCTCTTCTCATCATATTTACATACTCTGAAAGAGATACTCCGGCCTCATATATCAGATATTGCGATTGATGATACTTTTTATGAAGATTACATTATATATTTCACAAATAACCATGAAGAACTCATAGATCCCGCAGTCCTTCTCCTTGGTGAGAAAACACGGTTCTCTCATCAGATGAAAGAGGAAATTTTGAAGAACAGTTTGAGTTATACTGAAGAAGATCTCACCATTCTTTCATGGAACGCCGCTCTGTTAAAAAATCCAGAAGTCCCGACTGACCTTTTTGATCTTATCGAATATGCAAATGTGCAGGTATTTGAGCTTCGGTACTATGATCAGGAACTCTCCAATAAGATGGAGAAGATGTATCAGGATATCGAACGTGCTGATCGACTGACATGGCTCAGCCGGATGCGGGTGTATCATCAGATCATGTCTGATCTGATGGAAATCCATGCTGAAGTTTCAGAAATTACCGAAAAAGTAAATAACCTCATAAAGGTGACTGAAGATGTCTATTATGCCAGAGTGTACGCAACTGCCCTGAAGGTATTGCGAAGTCAGCTCTGGAGTGATAGTGTAAATCGGAAGATAGATGTGATTCAGGAAAACTACTCGATGCTTTCTGATGAAGTCCGAATTCAGCATTCAAACTTTCTCGAATGGATAATTATCATACTGATCTCCATTGAACTGGTATTTGCAATCTGGGAGTATATCAGGTAAGAGTATTATGCTGGCACAAAAGGAAGCTATTCGGTCTGATCTTCGGGAACGGAGATGGAGTATTCCTGAAGATATCAGAAAGGAAATGAGTCGTCAGATCTGTCATACTCTCTCGCAGGTCATTCATCCCTGTGAGACGGTTCTTGTATATTGTGCCAAAGAGCCGGAGGTTGAGACCGCCTGGTTTATTGATCATCTCCTTCATCAAGAACGAAAAGTCATCGTCCCTATCATTGAAGAAGAAGATATCGGTCTTCGCTTATCATACATCAATACCCGTGATGTACTAAAACCTAGCACGTTTCATGTCCCAGAACCTGTAGGCTGCGAACTTCCGGCAGATCCGCACCATGTAACCTGTGCCATAATACCTATGCTTGGATTTGATAGATCAGGAGGGAGAATCGGGTATGGGGCAGGTTATTATGATCGTTTTTTATCCGAACATCCTCATATTAAAAGGATAGGGGTTGCCTATTCAGTTCAGGAGGTTCCTACTATTCCGGTTCAGGACCATGATATCAGGATGGATATTATTGTAACAGAAACCTCAACCTATCGGTGCTCTCAGGAAAAATATGACTGCTAAATCAGGGATTCGACTTGAAGTCCGTCGTGCTGCCGAAGAGGATGCAGGAAAAGGGCTTGCACGGATTCATCCGGCAGTAATGCGTGCTCTTGGCATTGTAAATGGGGAATTTATCGAGATTCTTGGTGGAAAGCGGGCAGTTGCAGCAGCATGGAGTTCTCAGAGCACCACTCAAGGCAGAAATGACATCGCGATTGATGGAGAGATTAGAAGTAATGCCGGCTGTGGTATTGATGACCGCGTAATTGTCAGACGTGTTGCTGTTCA
This sequence comes from Methanospirillum hungatei JF-1, assembly GCF_000013445.1. Classification (NCBI taxonomy): domain Archaea; kingdom Methanobacteriati; phylum Methanobacteriota; class Methanomicrobia; order Methanomicrobiales; family Methanospirillaceae; genus Methanospirillum; species Methanospirillum hungatei. Next base: position 928,439 of record NC_007796.1, on the reverse strand, counting down.
TGATGTCAGGAAAGTAATCCTGCAGCCGGTTACCAGCATATCACTTAATAATCCTGAGGTTCTCCTTGCAAAAAAATTGCGTGGAAGACCGGTGATTGAGGGTCAGACAGTCAGGATAGATCTTATCGGAAATACCGTTACCTTCATTGTATCAAGTCTTGAGCCACGGGGTACCGGGGTTGTCACGTTTACCACTGAAGTCATTCTGAATGATACCCCGTATCAGACTGAGGAGAAGAAGAGCGAGGAATTATCTATTCACTATGAGGATATCGGCGGTCTTTCAAGAGAAATCAGTCTTATCCGGGAGATGGTGGAGATCCCCCTCCGCTACCCACGAATATTTGAACGTCTTGGTATTGACTCACCAAAAGGAGTGCTCCTGTACGGGCCACCCGGGACTGGAAAAACCCTGCTTGCACGGGCGGTTGCAAGTGAAGTTGATGCCCATTTCATTCCATTATCCGGTCCTGAAGTGATGAGCAGGTATTATGGGGATTCGGAGAAGAAGATCCGTGAGATTTTTGAAGAAGCCAGACAAAAAGCACCATCCATCATCTTTATTGATGAGATAGATTCCATTGCAACGAAACGGCAGGATACCACCGGTGAAGTTGAACGACGGGTGACTGCACAGATCCTGACCATGATGGATGGGCTTGCCTCCCGCGGTCAGGTGGTTGTCATTGCTGCAACCAATATGCCTGACTCGATTGATCCTGCTCTTCGTCGGGGCGGGAGGTTTGACCGGGAGATTGAGATAGGGATTCCGGACCGGATTGGGAGGCTTGAAATCTATCATGTCCACACCCGTACCATGCCCCTTGCAGATGACGTGGATCTTGAGTACTATGCAGAGACCAGTTATGGTTTTGTCGGGGCCGATATAGCACTGCATTGTAAGGAAGCGGCTATGCATTCATTGCGGGGCATCATGAGCCGGATGAGGGAGGATGAGGAAGTCCCTCCAGAGATTATCGATTCATTAATGATCACCAATCATGACTTTCAGGAATCAAGAAAAGGGATTGAGCCCTCTGCAATGCGGGAATTATATATTGAAATTCCTGAAGTTCCCTGGGAGATGGTGGAGGGTCTTGATGCTGAAAAGCATGAGATAGAAAAGATAATTGAATGGCCGGTCCACAGGCGGGACGCGTTTGAGAAACTAAAGATAAAACCACCAAAAGGAATTCTACTCTTTGGACCTCCGGGGACTGGAAAAACTCTCCTTGCCAAGGCCGTCGCTGCCAAATCGCGTATGAACTTTATTTCGGTAAAAGGCCCTGAACTGTTATCAAAATGGGTTGGTGAATCAGAAAAACAGGTACGGGAGGCATTTCGAAAAGCCCGTCAATCAGCTCCATCTATCATCTTTTTTGATGAGATAGATGCACTTGTCCAGCAACGGGGCCAGCAACATACAAATTCACGGGTTGGAGAAAGTGTGTTATCACAGATCCTTACCGAGATGGACGGGGTTGAAGAACTCTCCGGAGTGGTTATCATGGCGGCAACAAACCGACCTGATTTGCTTGATCCTGCATTGCTTCGTCCAGGAAGACTTGAAAAACATATCTATATAAAACCCCCGAATCTGAACGGCAGAAAAGCGATTCTGAAAATTTATTTAAGAGACTTGGGCACTCTTTTGGATGAAAACATTGATTATGATGCCATCGCCAGGGAGATGCGTTATTTTGTAGGGGCTGACATTCATGCCTTTGTGAGGGAAGTTAAGATGAATCTTCTAGATGATGTGTTCACAAAGACAAAAAGACCAGAAGATGTACCCAGGATAACTACCGAATACCTCAAAGAAATATTAACTCATATGCAAGGGACTCTCGATAATAAGAATCTGGAAATTTTTGAATCAGGTGCCTGGGCTCTCTTGTACCCGCGGAGTAAACAACAGGTTCTCCACCGTGCAGTATATATTTTAAAACAGATTGAACGGGCAGGGCTTGTAACGGAACTTACGTCAGATCTGATTCACATTGCTAATGAGCTGCGGGATTTGACATTCTGGGAAGAGAAAAATTTCACCCGTATAGAGGAACTTACTGGCAAAGTTGAGAATCTTTTACATGAATGTATCAACAAGAAGAATGCGGAACCAGAATAACAGATTCTAATGATTTTTCTGTTATTCATAGTGCCTTTTTAGAGAGAATAGTCGATTTAACCATAGTGCATTCTTCAGAGATAAAGGGTCCCTTAAAAAACCTTACTATTTTTGTTCTCCTTTTATGCGCGAAGTTCTCATATCAGATCATGATACATGAAAGAGGGAGTTTAGATCTTATGTGATTTTTCATATCGATGAGATATCCATACCCTGCATAAGAGTTTCTTTCCGGATCTAAATACCCGATAAATTTTTAAATTTTCATTTTTAGTCCTACAATATTGCATGGATTCAGAAAGGAATGATGGAAATAAAATCTACTGTAATAATGCAGGATGTCAAAGTCAGACAAAAAAAATTTCCCCACCACAAAAATCTTGCTGAGGAACTTGATATGAAATAAAACCCAATCTTAAAGTGAGAATTTTACATATGAATGATACCCCACCTGAAGATTTCAAAAATATGGAAGATATATTGCGAAAGATACTCTCCCAGGCATTTGGCAGCGGGCAGCTAAGACCCGGTATGATAGGCGTTAATATCATCATGGCAGGAAATCTCCCCCCAGGATTTCCTTTTCCCGGCGGATCAGGCCCAGGCCATGATATTGAACATCCGCCAATCGAGGTCATCGAATGGGATGGCCGGGTTATTGCCACCTGTGAATTGAGAGGATTATATGACGAACATATAAATGTAGCGATTGCAGAAAACACTCTTCACATCATTGGATTTGATGGGAAGATAAGGTACCGGAGTTCTGCTCCTTTACCACCGGTAGTCGAGTCATCCTGTATCCGAACATTTCGTAATGGTATTCTTGAACTGGTCTATCTTGCACGAACTGCAGAGATTGTTGAAGAGGTTATCAATTCTACAACGACAACCCCAGAAATATCAGGCGAAGAAAAAAAGACTGAATAGATTACCCATATCCGGTAATCTTATATTTCCAGTCTGATGACGCAAGCCGGCATTCTTCTCCGTGAATTACCATATCTTCAACCATTTTTCTGAGCATTGCAGGAAATACTGCACCGACACGAGTCTGAACCGGTTTTCCTCCACAGAAATAGATAAAAGTCGGTGTTGCCATGACACCGTACCGTTCCCCGATGTAATCAAACCTGATAAGATTTAATTTTACAAACGCGATTTCAGTTCCAAAATCCCTGGCAAGTTCCTCTATTGACGGCATGATCCTGATGCAATGAGTACAGGAGGGACTGTAAAACATGACAAAAACAGGTTTTTCATTTCGTTCAACCATTGGTTCCCAGTCAGAATCGGATATATCAACGAGAACGTCCTGTGCCATAAGTAGTCCTTTTCTGTTATCATATATATTCGTTGAGTCAAATTATCAGATCGACCATGACCAGTAATTCACCCGCTCTAATAAACCCGTTTCCCTTTGCTGAACTGACCCCTCATCGACTGGAAGCATTTTTTGATGCAATTTTTGCCATTATCATGACCATTCTGGTCCTCGGACTGGCCCTTCCCGGACAGGCGGATGATCTCTCGCCGGCAGAGATATGCATTGCGATGATTCCACAGATAATCCATTTTGCATTGGCATTTTTCATCCTTGCAGCGTTCTGGGGTGCACATCACCGGACATTTTCTCTGGTAACAAAACTGGATCCTTTCCTCATCAGGCTTACGTTTATCTTACTATTTGTTGCCTGTCTGATCCCTTTTACATCAACCCTGGCCGGAGATAACCATACCGAAGGTCCGGCAGTTCTGTTATTTCATACGAATATGTTACTGCTCGGTCTGATATTTTTTTGTCAATGGGTGTATGTGAACTCTTCACATCTTGCAATCCCTATTCCGGATAATCATTACAGATTTATTCTAACCAAAAGTCTTATAGTCCCATTTGTATCCATTCTGGCAATCATTATGTCTTGTATTGAACCATCATGGAGTTCTATCTGTTACTTTTTTATCCCGGTCTGTGAATTATCATTACTCCATGTAAAAAGCAGGCTATTTCCTCGAGAAGTGAGTGAGAACTCTATAAGCCGGAGAGATGAATCAGTTCTGTTTACTCTTTCTCCTGAATTGTGTACTTCTCTTGATGAAGTAGCTCATGAAATGGAGATATCCAGGGAGGATCTGATAATGCATATTCTATCCGGATGGATGAGATCCCATCGTGTGAACACCGGGCCAGCGGGTTCCTTATGTCAGCTGAACCAGGATCATCCTTCTAAATCTTCCGGACAATCATCGACCGATATTAATAGATAAAAGGATAATGTGTAATCCATGGCTGAAGAATCCTACCGGGAGACTGAAATAGATGGCCAGATAGTGAAATGGGATCCTGACCAGATTCGTAAGATCCAGGAACATCCCTGCTATAGTGAAAAAGCAAGTCATACCTTTGGCAGAGCCCATCTCCCGGTTGCACCAAAATGCAATATCCAATGTAATTACTGCGTTCGCAAATTTGATTGTGTCAATGAAAGCCGCCCGGGTGTTACTAGTGAAGTCTTAAACCCTCAGCAGGCACTCGAAAAAGTCCGCGAAATTATTAATCAGTATCACTTTATCAAAGTTATTGGTATTGCAGGACCGGGAGACCCTCTCGATAATGAAGAGACTTTTGAAACATTTCGGTTGATTCATGAAGCATATCCACACCTTATTCTGTGTGTAAGCACGAACGGCCTTCTTCTTCCAGATAAGATCGATCTTCTGGAAAAATACGGGGTCACCAACATCACCGTAACCATGAATGCAATTGACCCTGATATCGCCGCAAAAATATACCAGTATATCGATTATAAGGGAAGGCGCTATTATTCCAGCCATGAGATGGGAGAGATTCTGGTTTCACGGCAACTTGAGGGAATAAAGATGGCTGTCGCCAAAAAGATGCTTATTAAGGTAAATACGGTTTACATTCCGGGCATTAATGATCACCATATTCCGGATATTGCCAAAAAAATTAGTGAAATGGGCGTATTTATCCATAATATCATCCCGCTCATAGCACAGGCCAAATTCGCTCATATAGCCCCTCCGACGATAGAGGAAAAACTGGCAATGCAGGAGAAATGTAAACCATATGTCAGACAGATGTCACACTGTCAGCGATGCAGATCTGATGCAATCGGCTGTCTTGGCAAAGATATCAACTCCTTTATGGGGAAAAGATAATCTTTTCATACCATATCATATCATTTTTTAAGATTGGCTTCCAATATAGCATAACCCCCCAGGATATGTGGCGGGAGGAATGTATATGAGAAAAATCCTCCCAGTTTTGATTATCATACTCTTTATAGCCTTTGCCAGCGGAGAAGATACAAATCAGACTGTTGATACCATTACCTTAGAGGATCTCATCAAAGAGAATGATTATGTCCTCTCACTAAATCCACAGAATCTGACCGCACTTCAGTATCGTGCACTCATATATTATAATGAAGAAAAATACCCTGAAGCAATTAATACATCTGAACAATGCCTGAAGATAGATCCAACCTGTAGTTTTGCCTGGCATATCATCGGTAGTTCCTGGGGATATCTGAATCAGCCTGATAAGGCCGTTGAAGCATTTCAGAATGTTGTTACATTAAATCCTGATGATCCGATTCAGTATAATGTTCAGGGTGTGGCACTTTCACGGACCGGTAAATTTACCGAGGCGATTCAGGCATTTCAAAAGGCCACCAATCTGAACTCTGGTTACGCGGCGGCATGGAACAACATGGGTGTCACCTATTTTAACATGAAGGAATATGATAAGGCTAATTCTGCATTTGATAAAGCTATTTCATTAAAACCTGATGAACCGGAGTTCTATGCAAATAAAGGATATTCATATCTTCAGAAAGGTGATTATAACGGGGCATTGGGAGTTGCAAAGACTGCGAGAAACATGGATCTTACCTGTGTGCCTGCCTGGTTTGTATCGGGAGAGGCACAATATCATAACCGTAACTGGAAAGAAGCTTTTTACTCCTTTGATGGCGGGTTTAACGCCCTTGCAAAGAATGATCTCTGGTATTATCAGGGATCTAAAAAAACCCGGATAACGAAGGATATGCAGCCAATGGACTCTTATTATGTTGCTATTGCAAGCAATGTCCGGTTTACCGGGATATGGGAACGAACAACGGTAATCAATTATAAGATTAAGCGATACCAGGAGACGATAGATCTCTATGATCAGATTCTGGCCATCACTCCTGATTATGGAGAAGGCTGGAAGAAGAAAGGTGACTCTGCGATAAAGATCAAACGGATAGAAAGTGCCAGGGATTCCTATAAACGGGCTTTGGATCTTCTTCCAAATGATCCGGAGGTGCTCTCTTCATATGGGTATACCACGGGATTACTCGGAGATTATCTGGAGGCAATGAAATATATTAATAAGGCGCTTGAGCTGGAACCCGGGTATACCCGCGGATATCTCTATAAAGGACTTATATTCTCATTTTATGGTCAGAGAGAAGATGCATTATCAGCCCTGCAGAAGGGACTGGAGACTGGTGGGGAAAAATCTGAACTCTACGATGCTCTTGCAAATGTTCAGTTTAAAAATGGAGATACCATAGGTGGGGTTATCAGTACTGTACGAAGTTTAATTGGATTTTAAAAAACTCATGCATGGTATTGTCCGATATCTGCATCTGATATCCCAAGTTCTCTGTCTATCGCTACAATAAGCCTGTTCAGAATTCTTCTGACATCAGTATACATTTCTTTGTCAACCGGTCCACCGGCCTGATGCCAGACAACCTTTTGACGGAGCATCTCTGTCAATTGTTCGACTTCAGTCCCTTTGAATTGTGCAGGAACTTTAAGTTCAGTCAGATAATCCTGGGCACCATACCAGGCCTGTTCTGCCGGAAGAGAAAATTTCACCTTCAGGTGTGTAATATTTACGATAAAGCCACGTCCGAATCTGCTGGAGGGTGTATTGGTTGCCATACCCCTAATTATTGAGAAACAAAGGTATGAAGGTTACATATTTATAGTTTTGATCTGGCGAAGGCTTTCCCCATAAGATAGTATGCAGGAATCATACGGGGATGGGAGAGAAGTGCTTTGATAAGGCCTGATGGACGATCCATATCTCCCTTTCTGGTGATAACTTCCTGCAAATTCGGATGTGACAAGGTTCTTATCAGAGATTCCATATCTTTTTCAGAGATCTTCTGCCGAATTTGAAAGAAGTGAAAACCCCTCAAAATCTCATGACCAAAATCAGCTTTCCAGGCATGTTCATACGATGCCATGGCCTTCGGGCTGAAGTCATCCATTTCAATACACCGGATCGCCACCTCTGCCGCGTGACGGGCTGCCCGGATACCGGTATATACTCCGCCACCTGAGGTAGGTTTTGCCATTGCTGCCGCATCTCCTGCAATAAGTATCCGATCATCATAGGATCTTGTCAAAGTACCAAGAGGGATAGTCCCGCTTACGAAGTGGGTGGCCTTGTTTTGAAAGGGTTTTATAAATTCAGAAAAGCGTTCCTTCACGTGATGAATTCCACAAAGACCTATCCGTGTTTGATCCGGATGCAAGGGGATCATCCATCCGAAAAATTCAGGAGATGCATTTGGATATATCTGCACATGGTCGGGGGGAAGAGCATGGTGCACATCACATTGCAGACCAGAAAGATATACCGGGGCACGGGGTATCCCAACCATCCGGCTAATTGAACTCCGGGGGCCATCTGCGGCGATGAGCATCGAATACGAAACATCCTCTGGTCCATTGACTCCTTTTAGATGTAGAATTCCAGATGTGCGCGAAATACCTGATGCTATCGTCTTCAATTGGATATCAGCACCGGCATCAGCTGCTGCTTTTCCCATCTCATGATCCAGTGCTCCCCGGTCAACCACATATGCCATAGTTCTACCGGCATCAAATGAGCAGGTTGCTTCTCCCGCGTGCACATCCGCACCAGAGACGGTATTGAGGACAGATGAGCAGGAGACTTCGCATTCCCGAAAAGCACTATCAGAGAGCAGACCGGCACATTGTACAGGATATCCGAAATGTGCCTGTTCTTCGATAAGTAACGTTTTAAGACCTGATTTTGCGCAAATTCGGGCGGCTGTGGATCCCACCGGCCCTCCACCTACAATGGCAACATCATATGTCCGGTTCATGTGCTGGTATAGTACTCTTCATAACCGGCAATCAACTCACCGGAGAACAGACCTTTGTACTCGTCACACCAACGTCTAAAGGCAGATGGCGACAGAACCTGAATTCAAATATAAGCAATGTATTATCATTCGTAATGATGTGAAGATGAGTTGTGGGAAAAAATGTGCTCAGGCAGGACATGCGGCAATTGGTGCATATGAAAAAAGTTCGCTGACACTTAAAAAAGCATGGATGAATGAGGGCCAGAAAAAGGTGGTTCTGAAAGCAGCAGATCAAAAGACATTATTTGAACTGAAAACCCTCGCAGAATCAGCAGGAATTGCAGCGGTTCTCATTCAGGATGCGGGAATGACGGAGATACCACCCGGCACTATTACCGCTCTTGGTCTTGGACCGGCGAAATGTGAAGACCTTGATAAAATTACCGGATCCCTCTCATTACTATGATGGAAAGTCCCTGGGATATTGATAGGGAACTTGGTCTCCATTACTATCTGACTGAATCGCCCGGCACCGGGGGAGTACTAAGAGATCTGCCTGATGATTTTGAAGTTCAAGAAATTGCAGACCATACGTATTCCGACGGGCCGTATCTTATCTGTTCACTGAACCGGAGGAACTGGGATCAACACCGTGCAATAAAAGCGATAGCATCCGGACTTGGGATCAGTCATCAGCGGATTGGATTTGCAGGGACGAAGGATAAACGGGCTGTTACCACACAATTTATCTCGATTTATAAGATCAAGGCAGAAGAGATAGCACGGCTTTCAATTCCCGATATTACCTTGACCGCCCTTGGAACATCACAACATCCGATAAAACTTGGAGATCTCCAAGGTAACAGTTTTGCTATTCGTATCAGGAAGATATCTGATTCATCGTTATTAACTTCCCTGGAAAGCTTTCAGAAATCGATCAAGGAAGGTATACCAAATTATGTAGGTTATCAGCGGTTTGGTGTCTCACGACCGGTCACACACCTTATCGGATTTGAGATACTGAAAGGGAATTACCAGGAAGCCGTCAGGGTGATGATTGGAAAACCAGGCTCGCAGATGGAGGATCATGAACAGGAAGGAAGAGCTTGTTATCTAGAAACTGAAGATGCTGCCCGGTGTCTCCATCTTCTCCCTCCCCGGTTATCACTGGAACGTTCAGTTCTACATCATCTGGTACGTTATCCGGGAGATTACCTGGGTGCCATCCTGCAACTCCCCAGGACCCTTCGTTCTATGTATGTGAGTGCGGTGCAGTCATGGATTTTTAATACTACGTTGAGCATGCGTATCCGGGATGGTCATTCATTATTCGAACCGGAAGTTGGGGATTATCTTATCTGGCCTGATGGAAGGACTGATAAAATCACACCGGCGACCATCCATGCAGCGAAGGTTCAGCTTAAAAGAGGTACATGTGCCCTCGCACTGGTTCTCCCCGGAGGATCGTATATTTCTGATGCCGGACCTGATGACAGAAATATCCACACTGTTCTCGAAGAGAAGGGTATTTCAAGTCAGATGTTTGAGAAGGTATCATCTGTTCTTGATACAAAATTTGCCGGATCATTTCGTCCCATGCTGATGAAAACAGATCTGACATATGAGATTATTGATGGAGATCTTCTTGTCAGGTTCTCTCTGCCTCCCGGTCAGTATGCTACAACTATCCTTCGTGAACTCATGAAAGCAGATCCAATGGATATGGTTTGATCTGAATGCTCTTTCAGGATCTGACCACACGCCATTTTGTGATAAGGTTTTCACCAGCCATGAAGTGAGTAATGAGATCCAGTTTCAGAAGATCTGATACATCACGGGGATGAAGGCCGGTGACCAGTGAGGGCGTATCCTCTCCTCCAGCAATGAAGGGAAGATGAATGAGCAGAAGTTCGTCGATTAAGCCTTTTTGGAACATATTGCCATTCAGGGTAGACCCTCCTTCTATCATCAGGGATTGCACGGAATATTTTTCAAAGAGTAAGCGCATCAGAATAGGAAGATCCACGAATTCATCTCCACAGATCTCTATGTAAGCACCCTTTTCTGCCAGAATCGTACACGTTTCCTTATCTGCCCGTGCAGATACTGCGATAATGGTTGGTGCATCAGGTGAGAGGACATTTGCATCCGGAGATATATCTGCTTTTGAAGACGGAATGACCCGGATTGGATTTTTACCTTCTACATGTCTGACGGTCAGAAATGAGTTATCTATCCGGATGGTATTTGCCCCGACCATGATTGCATCAGAATCAGCCCGGATCTGATGGAGCAGTACTTCAGCCTCATGAGACATAAACTGCATCAGGAGCTTTGATGAAGCGCCCCTCGTAACTGTGAGTTTTCCATCAATTGTCACTTCTGATACCAGGGTAACATAAGGGCGGTTTATATGGTCAGACATATGTAGCAGTAATGTTTGATGGAACAGGACTAATATATGCTGTGAGATTTGAACTGATATCCACGATCTCTTAGAGGAAAGTTCATCAGGAGCTGTGCAAAGGTGGCATGTTCATCGGCAGAAATATCTCATATCATTATCAACGACTGAGCGAAGAATGAATATTACTGCATTTCGGTACAGGTTTATCAGGTATCTCGAGCCGATAGCAGAAATATGTAAAAGGGCCGGGCTTTCTCCCAACATAATCACGATATTATCAATTCTGACCGGCTGTATCTGCTCAGTATCCTATATTTTACATTCATACTTTATCGGCAGTCTTTTCCTGTTCTGTTCGGCTATTCTCGATCTCGTCGATGGATCAGTTGCCAGAATGACCGGGAGGGAGACACGGTTTGGGGCAGTTTTTGATTGGATAGCAGATAAATATGTGGATACTATCGTCCTTCTGGGGGTAGGTCTTTCAGGAATTCCCATTATCTCCGGATTTCTGAAGATCTCTCCAGTCTGGGATTTTGGTATTGTGGCAGTTGCCATTATCGGGTCGATGATGAACACATTCATCAAACCAGTTACCTATGCTGAGATTGGATTTACTGAGCGAAAAGAAGGAAAGATTGATGATCCTTTGGAAGGAATCGGATTTTTTGGAAGACCTGAAACTGTCCTGGTGCTCGTTCTTGGAGGTCTTACCGGTTTTATCTGGATATCTGTTCTGATAATTGCTCTCTGTACTAATCTCTCTGCACTTCAGAGGATTGTGTATCTGTACCGACGATACTCTTAATCTCTTTTTCATACGATTGGACAAGATCTCCGGCAAAATCTCCAAGAGCAGGGATGAGCTTGAAAAGGCTGTATGCAAGAAGTATAAGGAATATCAGGGCAACCCCCTCTGCAAAAATATTGTGTGCCCAGAAAAAACTGGAGTATCCATATTCTGTATTCCCCGAAATGTCCGGCAACCATGAAAAAGACTGGCTGGTATATGTGATGATAACTCCAGCATTCCGAAACAGATTCAGGACATAGATGACCGGAGCAATGAGGAGGAATGCAAGACACTTTTGTCTGGTGGTTGTAGGGACTGCTGATGCGACACCAAGCATGATTGCGATAGCCTGAATACCCGTACATGCGAGGATTATTTCAACCCTGAAAAATCCACTTTGAAAGGTGTTCCACAACACAAGATATACAGGGTACCCCAGAAGCTGGAGGACAAGATATGTGTGGTGGACTACGGTTGCTATCAGGTATTTTCCTATCTCTTCTATAAATGCGAATGGCGCATAAATAATAAATGCTACCCCTGCAGCCCGTGTCAGCCTTATAACGGCATCATTCCCCTTCAGAAGAAGCCGTGTAGTAATGATGAGGAAAGGAATAGATAATAGAGCCATCACCGGATATAGGATATTACTATCCTCTATCCACGTCGGGAGACCGCCGATAAAGACGATAATGATTGTTATCCAGGCAATGATGGCTGCATAGGTCCGGTGTCTTCCCGGAACCAGAGCGAACAGGAAAAACAGACAGGAAATGGGAATAAGAAGTTCAAACATTTCCCATATTGTCTGGATGATAATCAGATAATCCTTCTCTCACTGGTATTATCTAACGTTCTGGTATGTCAGGCTGCTGTATGTTTTAAATGTTTCTTTGTCAGACCTTATGTGTATGTTTTGTGAGAAGTGCGGCAAATTATTAAAAAATCAGGCAGGCTCTTTCATCTGTACCTCCTGCGGCTGGGAAAAAGAAGGTCATGGTGAGACAAAGATGAAGATCACCGATAAAAGAAAGGAGAAAGAGATAGTTATCGTCGATGATACCGAATCGGTCCGCACCCTGCCCACCATTGCTGTAAAATGTCCCAATTGTGGGAATGGAGAAGCATTCTGGTGGCTCCGGCAACTTCGGTCTGCTGATGAAAGTGAGGTCCGGTTCTTTCGGTGTACAAATAGTAAGTGTAACCATACCTGGCGTGAGTACGATTAATATTTAGTCATATTATATATTTCCTAAAAATCCAATATTTTTTGTTCCTCTTTTGGAGATTCCCTATTGCAATATATCAAGATAAACCAGATAATTATCAGATATCGTGCGTGAATTGAATAGATATTAATAATATGTGTTAGATTTTACGATTTCCTCTTCTCCGGCCGGATGATATTGATCGCCTGGTCTGCACTGATGTCCTGAATCGGAGTGATTCATGCACCAGACTTTTTACCCAGGAATCCATCGAGACCTCAATCTCTTCAGGTGTCAGATTATACATGCAGGGCCATCGTAAAAGATCTGGTAACTCATCAAGTTCCCATCGACGGTTATCATATCCCTGCTTTTCATCCTTCCCCAGATTACATCTTCCAAGCCCGGTATCGGTGGTGAACACAAAGAATGCACATACAGAACAGGGTCTTATCTGACGTTTTTCTGGCGGCGTTACAACCATGATGCTGTAAAATTATTGGTTGAGGAAGTACTTACAACCCCAGTATCTGAAGATACCACAATACACCAGACAGCCCTGCCACAAATACCAGCACCACCATCCAACGCGGGAGATGAATTAATTCAGGAATGGTCTCAACCGGGAACTGACCGATTGATAGGATTTTATCATTTATGCCCGGATAGAAATGTGCAAACAGACCGGTTCCGATAAGAATTCCAACTGCACCTCCGAGTAGGGCATCCATCTGCCCTTGTCCTATCGCACCGGCCACAGTGCCAGGACAGTATCCGAGAAGGCCAAATCCTATTCCGAATAGTAATCCGCCAATAACACTGGAGCCAATTGAACCCTTAAATGTGTGAAACTCTATCAGATTGAGGCTTTTCATTACATGAATTCCTATCATGCCAACAATCATGGCAGAAACCATCACTTTTACCACGGTAAAATCTGTCAAAAGCAACTGACCGATGATGGTATCATAGTTGGTCACTCCGCCCTTCTGCAGAAAAAAACCAAACCCAATACCAATGAGGAGTCCGAGTATTAACTGAAGGCGCTCATTTGCATGACATTTTGTGAACATAATCAGCCCTCACCATGAATAGAGTATCATAGCCGTCCCGATACCGGCAATAAAAAAACCCATGACTGCAACCAGACTTGCGAGTGATAACTGAGACATTCCTGATATCCCATGGCCGCTTGTGCATCCCCATGACCACCGGGCACCAAGCCCCATCATAATACCTCCCACCAGAGCCATAAGAAAACGCAGGAGAATATTATCTCCGAATGCAGCCTGAAATGTTTGAGGAATAAAAGAGATCTGTAATGTACCTGAAAGAACCGAAGATAAACATGCACCAAGAATAATTCCAAAAACCATCATCCACTGCCATTCTATCTCAGGAGCAAACATTTTGTAGTACTCCTTGTTTTTTACCTTATCTGGGCAGAAAATACTCTCTATCATTCCGGATGTTCTGCTAAATGCAGTACTGCACCCTAAGGGTTTGTTCGAGAAGAGGAATGAGCACCAGAGCAGAACACCTATCCCTGCTCCGGCCAGATATGGAGACCACTCTGTCTCAAAGAGAAGATCAAGCATACCATTGTTCGTCTTTCTTAAGATTTGAATAGATCGTAACTATACAAAAAGATGAATTTACCGGGGTATTTGGGTTTTATTCCGGTTTAACAGGAACGTTAATAGTGAATCAATAAATTCATTTCCTCTTTTATAATGAGATATATTCTGAACTATGTCGTCTTTTGGATAATCCTGATGAGTAATTTCGGTATCTTTTTCCACGAGTTCCAGAAATATTCGGATATCAGATTCATCAAGTTCAGGATGGAACTGGAGACCGACAGTAGTATCGTTATAGATAAATCCCTGATTTGGACAGATATATGATTTGAAAAGATGGATTGCTCGGGGAGGGATTGAGAACGTATCCTGATGCCACTGAAAGACAATCAGATCAGAAGGGATTATTGATGAGAATGGGAGGTTCTCTGTTACATGAGTTGTTCGTGAAACTGAAATCCATCCGTATTCCGGGTATGATAATCTGGTAACCGCCCCTCCCAGAACATCAGAAATGAGTTGTGCACCCAGACAGATACCAAGCACAGGGATATTGCTGTCAATAACGGATCGAATGAATCTCTTCTCCTTGATAAGCCAGGGATATTTCTCATGTTCATAAATATTCATCGGACCTCCCATGATAATCAGAAAGGAAACCTCTTCCACTTCAGGAAGATCATCTCCGTTCCATAAATTGACATCTTTAACCGGTATGGATTGATGATGAAGCCATTTTGAAATATAACAGGGCTGTTCATAGGGGGCATGCTCTAGCGCGAACGCTGATTGGTTACCTGCGTTACAATGAGATGATGACGGTATATTCATAATCAATGTACCTGATTTATTGATTTTTACTCATCATAGTATAGTATGAAAGTACTATGTATCACAGGAATAATTCTGCTGACCTTGATCACTGTTTTTATCAGCACGGTCAGTGCAGATATCCAGGTTGAATCTTCCTATACCACTGGAGATTTGATTGGTATAGCAGGTACGACAAATTTCAATACTGATAATTCAGTTCTCATCGAGATCTGGCCTGCATCATTTGGACCGAAAGGGAAGTATGAGCCTTCCATGGCAGGGGGCGGATCGGTAGTAGTACCGGTTCAGAGTAGAGAGAATTTGGATTATCATTGGAATGGATCATTTGATTCATCAGGATGGGCCCCAGATACGTATATGGTCAGAGCAGAGATCATCGGAAAAGGCTATGTTGAAACTGCAATGTTTGACCTCATGGAAAAAAGTGAGGTGGAGACGACCCCGGCAGATAATGAGGTGCAGTCAGATATAAACCAGACCGAGATTACCACGGTTATAACTCCTATGATACCTGAAGAGACCCCCACAGAGAGTATTCCGGATTCCGTACCGGTTCCAACTCAAAAAAGTCCGTTGAGTGGAGGCACCATAATATTATCCCTGGGCATCCTGACCGTGAGTCTGTTTATGCTGGTGTCTCGTCGATAAATTCGTTTAATTTTCGTTTAAAAAACTTTTCAACCTCAATCATGATCTCTTTTTTCCCACGTGCGGCGATAAGATTCCTGACATCTCCTTCCATATTTGCAAAAGAGAGGGACTCAGCCCGTTCCACGAGCTCTACATCAAATGTATTGATTATCTCACGAATTATAGTCCGCGGAGTCCCCGGGGGAAAAACAAGGTCATAATATTGCTCTTCTTCCATATTTTATAATTTACGATTATTCATGGATGAGCATTTCCTTTTGAATTCGAGGAAGATGTTATCTTCCAATGGCAATACGCCTGGACATGATACATTTACCACCCCTCATTCCACCTATTGGTTTATCCGGCTTTCCAAGGGAATTCATGCACCTGCCCATCAGAGCTGCGCCTCGTGCAAGGCCATCATCGACAAATACCACATGATCTACCGGGTTCTGGAAGAGTTTTCTATCAATAATTCCCTGGAGAATATATTCCGGTTTCTTTCCGGATATTGCAGCCCTGCCAGTGAAACCAATGGAGGTCTCAGGATATATCATACCCAGTTCATGTACCACATCAATCATGCGCAGGGCCATCCTCGAACAAACATGGTCGATAACTTCATTCAGGACCGGTAATGAATATTTCGTGATAATCTCCTTTCCTATCTCACCCAGTTTAGCAAGATTTGTCCCATTGGTTCCTGCATCAACTCCTATCAATGCAACACCTGATTCCATGGCAACTTCTGCATATACCGGCACCATACCATATCGTTTTCGTTCTTTTGGAACCAGTTCAACAGATATCAGGTCATGACAGCGATCAACGTACGAGTTGACTACATCTGATGATTTACGGGATCCAATTGCTGCAGAAAGCCGGCTCTTCTCTCCAAATATGTCAAGGGCAGTTCCGTTCTTTTCATTCACTAGTCCGGTCCCTTTCACGATTGCATCAGGGATTGCTCCGGCCAGACCGCAGAAATTTCCTATGGTTTTAGCAAACGGATTTGTTGACTTCGGATCTACCGGAGAGGTGATCCGACCGTCAAGGGTTGTACCAAAGTCGATAGAGATGCAGGGGTTTCTAAAGTCTACAGGGGTCCATTTTGCACCTTCCTTGATACCCGCCATAGCCAGCTCACCCTCCATCTCATTTGCTACCATCTCAACTCCGGTGGTTCCCTGAGGGGGGACGACTCCTGCGACTGCACCTGAAAAATTTACCCGGTCTGCGAATGAAAAGGGTTGTAATTTCTGAGCCTGATTCATCTTGGACATCGGTGGGGTCATCTTCTTGGGAGGAACCCCTGCCTCAAGGCACCCGTTTGCAAGTGCAATGATAAAATCTCCGACCTGATCAGGAGAATCCATCGCCGCAACGACACCAGTACTTCTGACCACAAAATCAAGGTCTTTTTTGATGTCCAGCTTAGCATCCTTATGACATTTGATAAGCGTGTCACGCACCAACTCGGTTACTGATTCACGTGTCAGTTCAGTGCCGTCCAGGGTCCTGCCAAATATCTCTTCACCAGGACGGGGCGGTCTGACATCGCGGCTCATACTGACAGTTTTATTGATGACATAGCACATTCCGGTTTCAAGATTCACACCGGTCAGGATGCATTTTGTTGTGGTATTTCCCATCTCAACAGAGGCCACAATAAAGTATGGTTTCTCGTTATACTCCCGGCATTCCATACCCGGCCCCCTGATAATCAGAGGTGGGGGAGGACTTTCGACAATGTGTGGTTTCGGAGAGGGTCTCAAAAATTTGTCGAAGATTCCAGGATTCATAAAAACCTGTGATTCGGGGTGTACGATATAGGTTTCGATTTGACTGTCAGGAATAAAGAGTACCTATAAATGGTGCCGACATCAGAACTAATCAGTTATGGCTGATCCGCATTTCTGTCAGAATTGTCAATTCTGTGTTCCGATCTTTGGAAAAAATAAAGAGATATTAAGGCTTGAATGCTGGAGAAACCCCCCAATCCCGGTATATGCCGGGAGTGACAGTGATGGAAAATACAAGATCATTCATATCAGACCAAAAGTTGAATCTACCTGGAAATGTGCTGAGTGGAAAGAAAAGAAGATGGGATTTTGGTGAGTAGCCAGATTTGGATAGTTATGAGTTATGCCAGGCATATTCCAATCCATTATTTTATGAAAACAAGGTGAATTTTGGAAATTCTCCTGCGTCCAACGGGGTGAGATAAGAATTTTCGTTTAGTAATCTTTGAATATTATACGAATACACGGTGTACGTTCGTTTGTAGGTTATACGATTTCCCGCTCTTGTCTCCTCTCCTGATGTATCCAGAGAGAGTGGCTCAGTAATCAGGTAATAGTCAGGATCATTCAGAAATAGTTTTTTGGAATTATCCCATCCCAATCCGGTCGCAAGATACGCTTCATAGGTACCATCTGGAATATCTTTTATTCTGACTGATGTACCCCCGGGAATCAGAATTGCAAAATCCGGATGTGGCCACTGTGGTTTTTTGAGAGCGAAAACAATATCCTGGTTATTGTTTATATTATCGATAATAAGGTTATTTAATCCGCTTTTTGGAACCCGTCCATATATAATTGCACCCGGAACAATTCCGGATTCATCATTTAATGGATTTGTCAGATATACCGGTGGCGGTTCTGTGTGCGGTATCGTAACATAATGTGGGGAACTGACATAGGTCACATTCTCCGATATGAAATCCACATACTCTTCTTTTACTTCAAAAGCACTACTTACTCCCCAACCAAACAGAACCAGACATAAAAATATGACTAATATGGAAATAAATCTGTCATTCCTGAATCCTTTCAATTTAATAACTTTTTTCATACAAGAAAATTATTCATCATAGATAAAAATTTTCTGTCACAGCTCTCATATAACGGGCTTTATCTACTCTTCCGAGTACATATTAAAAAATTATTGAGAGATCTCTATGGTAGTCAGAAAAATTACTGAACGTATTTTCTCTATCGGCACTATTGATTGGGACAGAAGACTTTTTGATAGTTTGATTCCCCTACCTGATGGAACATCATATAATTCCTATCTTATCAGAGGTACTGAGAAAACTGCTCTTATTGACACTGTTGATCCTTCACATGAAGAAGAGTTTATTACTAATATTGTCTGTGCAGGTTGTGACCGGATTGATGCTATCATAATCAACCATGCAGAGCAGGACCATGCCGGAAGTCTTCCAATAATCCTTGAACTGTTTCCTGGAGCAAAAGTATATTGCACAGAAAAATGCAAGGATCTCATCGGGCACCTGCTCTCTATTCCTGCAGGCAGAGTGCAGGTTGTAAAAACCGGTGATTCTCTAAACCTTGGAGGAATGACTCTTCAGTTCTTCGAATATCCCTGGATTCACTGGCCGGAGACCATGATTACCTACTGCCCGGAAGATAAAATCCTCTTCTCCTGTGATCTCTTCGGATCCCATTATGCCACATCCTCCCTTTATATGGATGAACCATGTCGGACAGAAATATCGGCCAAACGATATTACGCAGAAATTATGATGCCATTCCGTTCGAGCATCAGTAAGTATCTGGAACCCATTTCCCAGATGGATCTTGCAATCATTGCACCCAGTCACGGCCCCTTACACAATAATCCAAAGTGGATATTAGACAGATACAAAGAATGGACCTCTGATACCGTTAAAAATAAGGTATTAATTCCCTTTGTATCGATGCATGGCAGTACTGAGCGTATGGTTCGGATGCTGACCGACCTGCTCATGGAACGGAATATCGGAGTAAAACCATTCAATCTGACTGATGCAGATAGCGGACTTCTTGCAATGGAACTGGTTGATGCTGCCACTGTGGTTCTTGCAACCCCTACAGTCCTGTTCGGTCCGCATCCGGCAATGGTCAATGCCGCCTATCTTGCAAATCTGGTAAAACCAAAAACCAGGTTTGCAACTATTATCGGTTCATTTGGGTGGGGAGGAAAAACAATTGACGTAATCCAGTCCATGATACCTCATATCAAGGCTGAAATTCTTCCCCCGGTTTACATCCAGGGTGCACCTGATGAAAAAACCAGGGATGAACTCATGAAACTTGCCGATATGATAGCAAGCAAACATGCCTCTGAACCAGCAATATTATAATTAACTGAAAAATTAAGTCCAAACCAACGTGAGATCCTGAACCTTATCATGAGTCAGCCTGAAAATTTCCGGGAAGTAATTCGGCATTCTCCATTGGTCTATCTTATTGGAGTCGCAGGAGATTCCGGTTCAGGTAAATCAACTTTTACACGAGCAATATCAGATATTTTCGGTGAAGAACTCGTCTCTTCTATCACGGTAGATGATTACCATCTCTATGACAGAAAAACACGAAGTGAGATGGGTATAACCCCTCTGCTCCATACAGCAAATAATCTGAAATTATTGGAAGAAAATCTGATGGACCTGAAGGCAGGCAGAACAATACAAAAACCGGTATACCTGCATGATCATGGAACCTTTGGTGAACCTGAACTATTCTCTCCGACGAAATTTATCATAATCGAAGGACTACATCCATACGCAACGAAATCTCTTCGCGCGCTTTATGATTACACCATCTTTGTGGATCCGGAACGAGATGTTAAATATGACTGGAAGATACGGCGGGATATGAAGAAACGAAACTACGATAAAAATGAAGTTCTTCGTGAAATTCTTCAGCGTGAACCAGATTATTTTCAATATGTGTTCCCCCAAAGGGAGGTGGCTGATGCAGTCATCCAGATTTCTTACTCATCGTATGGAAAGGAAGAAGGAGAGAAACGCAATGTATACCGTGTTATGCTCTCGATGCCGGCACAAGAATACTGCTTTGAAGATATTGAATTGAATATCGACCTGTGTGACTTATTTAAAAAATCATCCCATGATTTCTCATTATCCTGTATCTCCCATACTCCGGATTCACGAAATATGCGTGCTCTTGTTGTGGATGGAGAACTGATGCCAGACACCATCCATAAGATAGAACGGCAGATAGAATTCCAGACAGGTATATCACCAATTAATATTTTCAGAGGTCAGGAACATATCACCGGAACCGACCTTGTACGGCTGATACTCTCCTGGCAGATAATCAATGGAAGAATAGCATTATCCAATCATCTGGATCAATAAACCGGATACCTCAAATAATACGCATTATTACTGAATAGGGATGAAACAGATCGCTCTCTATGGCAAGGGAGGTATCGGTAAATCCACCACATCAGCAAATCTTTCCGCAGCCCTGGTAAACCGTGGTCTTTCAGTTATGCAGATTGGGTGTGATCCGAAACGTGATAGTACCCGGATGCTTATGAAAGGGATACTTATCCCGACGGTGTTGGATCTTATCCGTGAACGTGGTGAAGAGAACCTTACCCTTGATGATGTTGTATTCACCGGATATAAGGGGGTTCGGTGCGTGGAGGCAGGAGGACCAGAACCTGGTGTCGGATGTGCAGGCAGAGGCATTATTGCGACTTTTCAACTTCTTGAACGACTTTCAGCATTTGATGAAGACATAATTGTGTATGATGTTCTGGGCGACGTTGTCTGTGGCGGGTTTGCTATGCCCATGCGAAAAGGATATGCACAGGAAATATATCTTGTCACCTCCGGAGAACTCATGTCTCTCTATGCTGCAAATAATATATGTAAGGCAATCTCCCGGATATCTCAAAATGTCAGACAGGTCTGCAGACTTGGAGGAGTTATCTGTAACAGCAGAAATCTTCCAGATGAAGAGAAACTGGTGGGAGCATTTGCATCTGAAGTCGGTTCGAAGATAATCGCCTATATCCCGAGGAGTGGCCTGGTACAGTATGCTGAATTAAATAACCAGACAGTTATTGAATTTGCACCTGATTCATCACTCTCTGCAACATATCAATCCCTTGCCGAAGAAATAATGACGAATACAGATTTCGTAATCCCCAAACCACTAGAGATTGAAGAACTTGAAAAACTTGCCAGATCTTATCTTCCAACGATCGATCATCAGGGAATCAATCACTAAAAAAGTCTCATTTCCGAAAGTGAAAGGAAAAAATTTCCTCTATTAATTTTGGTTAAAAATGCTTTTGAAAGATAATTTAAATTTTATTCTATAATCATTATAAATTAATTTTCACTTTCACCCTGCTTTTTAAAGATTTAAATAGGGTACTGCTGACCCTCTATTATCAACTGGGTGATAATAAAAATGCTCGAAAAAGCAGGATATATGCAGAAAGCAAAAGCCGTTACCATTGATGAGGAAGGTCTTCCAACTGAGATCATAGAACTGGTCATCGACGGCAAACGATTCGGAATTGTCCTTGAAGATTTAAACCATGCAATCCGGGGTAAAATCTCTGCACGGACTTTCCAGTTACGATTAAACTGGAAGCAATATGTCAGTACAACCGCCGGACTTGCATATCTTTCATATTCAGGGAAGGCCTTAAATATTGAACTGATGGATGGAAACCGGTATACAGTTTCTCTTGATTCCCTGAAATCGCTTTTATGCCGTCGTTCTTCATATGCTCCGGTTGCCCGGCTTCCGATGAGCAGTGCTATCAAATATCCATCAATTCTTGGAGATACTCAGAGCATACTTGCTACCTGCTGACCGGTTAACAAGAGGATTTTATGCGTCTTCTTTCATATCCAAGATGTTCCCCTTACCAGCCCTGGATATCAACATCTTTTATACCATAACCTTTAATTAATTAAACCGGTAATATTTCCACGGTTTTCTATCAAAGAGATGGCTCATAAATTTTCATACCCAGTGTTATCTGAAGGCTATAAGTATCATCTTTATACTCACCTCTCTGCTGGATTACCATCGGATATCATTAGATTGCGAATATGGAGTCTGAATTACCTATGGAAAGAAATCTTGGATTTAAAGAACGTAGATATATTGAAGAGCTTAGAATTCTCACAAAATCAACAGCACTTGATTGTTTAATCGACGATAAATTTGATCGAATCATTTATGTTATTAAAGCCGGTGACATGGGATATGCCATCGGGAAAAAGGGGGATAATATCAGGCGTCTCCAGGGAGTAACCGGAAGAAAAGTTGAGATGGTGGAATATGCTGAAGATCTTCAAGAATTTCTCTCAAACATTTTCAAACCAGCCCAGGTGATAAGATTTGCCTGTGATGATCAGACAAAGAAGATGAATATCTATGTTTCAGATAAAAATGATGTTGGTATTGCGATTGGGAAAGGGGGCTGTACCATTGAAAAAGCACGAATCCTCATTCGAAGGTTTCATGGATATGAAATTGGTGAGGTTTTTCCAGAGGAGAGTGCAGCTTGAAAAAAGCTGAAATTATGGATGAGATCTGGGCGGTAATTGAAGAAAGAGCTGCTCACCCATCTGAAGAGTCATATACCTCAAAAATTCTCACTCATAGTAAGGGAATAGACAAGTCTCTTGAAAAGATAGGAGAAGAGTGCACCGAATTTATCATTGCTGTAAAAAACGGTGATAAAAACAGGATTTCAGAAGAGGGTGCGGATCTTTTATTTCATTTTATGCTTGCTCTGAAGAGATCAGGAGTTACGCTCCAGTCGGTATGGGATGAATTACAATCCAGGCGTCATTAAAATTCTGTTGTGAAGAGATGAAAATTGTGATGGACCTGTAAAAGACCGGCCCGGACAGAGGTATCGAGCCAGCCATATCCATAGCAGAGATATCCAAGTGCAGGAATGGTCTCTCCATCTTTCATCAATTCTTCACCTCTTTTTAACGATTTTTTGACTTCATTCAGGGATTTATCTGCTGCCAGAGTAAGAGGAGATCCTTTTCCCGGAAAGCAGGATACGGAGTTGATTGCAGTTTCAAGCATTGAATGATACCGCTCTGTTTTTTCGTAGAGATGAAGGGAATCATAGTGATCAGGGAATTCAATGTCTGAAAAATCAAGTGTCCCAAAAGAGATATTATATAATCCCAAAAATACCCCTGCTGAAAGCCATCCATGTGCATATACCAATGATGCATACTGATTGACGATATCGCCATTTTTTTGAAAATATACCGAATCCTGAAGATAGGATGTTATCATCTCGCAGATTTCGATTCCGAGAGCATGATACGGAGATCCTCTTGAATTTAAAAGAGTGATGTTATTAGCTGATTCCATCAGTATGAAATAATAATTACTGAGGATCATATCCGGCAAAGTTCTTCAGATATTCTTCTTCTATCTCATGTAAGCTTGCTGGCACTACCAGAATGTGAAGTGGTGGACCGAAATCAACCAGTTTTAGTCTCTCACTGGATCCTGCTGCAACAACCGGAGAGTTTGATCCGGCTCTTGCTATCCCAACAAATAAAGGAATTGAATCGGTTGATCCCTCCATGAGTTTTTCAAGAAGTTCAATGCCTTCATGAACCGACATATATCGGTTCTCCTGTATATCCAGATACACAATAGTATGCAGGTTCTGTTTCAGATTTGCAAGAATAGTATCAAGTGGAGTTTTTGGAAACCATTTGGGGGCTGGATATGGAATAGAGCAGGACTTCCCAAACCGGTAGTTCTGCAGCCCGGTAAGGCCGGAGACCGCACTTACGATGGAAGAGCCATGAATTATCTTTGTTGGGATACCCTGTTCATGTGCCCTGATGCGTAGATCTGCATGGGTGGTTGAGACCATAGGATCTCCACCGGTCAGAAATACTGCTATTCCGTTCTTAGCCGCGGTCAGAATCGGTTCGGGTTTCTGCTCAACATCTTGTCGTTTTAAAATAATGAGATCTTTGCCATACTTCTCGCGCATCTGTTCTATCGTTGTACCAGTGAGAACAGACGTATATGTTTCAAGGAAAACAGCATCTGCTTCTTTTATAGCCTGTAATCCTTTTAATGAAATATCATCCAGGTCATAAAGACCAAGACCGACAAAAATTAGCATGATAATTATGGCGTAATGAGTAAATTTCCATTTTCTATTGAGAAATGACTCCAGTTCATGGAAAGGCCCATGCTTCCCTGGATCCGGATTTTCTTCCCCTCGTCGTTGTTCTGAATTTCAACAACGATATTCATAAGTTGTTTTACGATAGCCACCGTCTTTTGATCAAATGACTCATTATTCAGTAAGAATACTCCTATAGAGCCTATCTTTCGAAGTTTTGATGTTACTACATGAAGGAACTGATAGATAATATCAATTTTTCGAAACATGAGCATAGATGTCAGGGAGAGAATACAATACCGGATTGGGGTTGGGAATAATTGATCAGGATCATCTGTAAAGTCCCCTTTCATTATCTCTTCAGTTAATTGAGAAAATTTAATGTCCATACCGGTCAGATCGCTCGGACTTCCCACATACTTTATCTTTTGCGTATCCTCTATGGCGGTAAATGAAGTCCGGGTGATTGCATCAATTATACCGATATAATTCGTATCAAATCCGTTTCCTGCAAAGAAATCA
This sequence comes from Methanospirillum hungatei JF-1, assembly GCF_000013445.1. Classification (NCBI taxonomy): domain Archaea; kingdom Methanobacteriati; phylum Methanobacteriota; class Methanomicrobia; order Methanomicrobiales; family Methanospirillaceae; genus Methanospirillum; species Methanospirillum hungatei. The sequence continues at coordinate 903,230 of NC_007796.1, read as the reverse complement.
ATGAGGTCTTCAGACTGGGTTTCGGTTGCAAGAACAATCATGTACTCTTTCTTTCTGGGCATAGCCAGAAATGATGCAACCAGCTCTCCATCACTGAATGATGGTGCCAGAACCAGGATATTCGTTCCTGGATTAACGCCTCCCTTCTGATCTATTATATCGATGCCAGTCAGATACTTGTACATCAGTGTTTAAAAAATGGTTTTGCTATCATATTAACCCAATGATATCTCCCGGGTTTTCGTACACATTCTACCATTATCATATCGAATCCTTTTATAGTTATCATAAAGAAGTTATAGGGCCAGTTATTCTGAAAGGATATGTGCAAATCTCATAATATAACCGAGTATAATAAGAGAATTCTAAATTTCAGAGGACAATGCATACGTTTGACCTGCAAATTTGAGAGGATACTATGATCTACCAATTTTATGAATGGCACCTTCTTCGCAATCTTGATAGTATTCCTCAGGTTATCTGCTTTATGATATCAGATGCTGAAATGGAGAATGATCCAAAACACATAAGGCACATTATTTCCTGGTGTCTGGAGATATCAGAAAAAGTCCGAAGGAAAGATCCACAAAATATCGGAATTTCTGAAATTATTATACATATCAGCACACAGAGGCCGTATACAAAACCACAATATCTCTCATATATCTACGAATTATCTGATCTCGCAACCGTTCATCTCCACTATGATGATACATCTGAAACATTCGGAACAGGCATTTCCGTTACTATCGCTATTGGAAAATCCGGTCGGGAGGAGATATCTGATGCAATACAGTCTATGGCCGATAATAATGTAGCACCTGAAGATGTCACAACTGACGTTCTTGAAAAATACCTGACATTTTCCCACACCCCTGACTGTGTCATTAAAACAGGAGGGGCGCATCTGGTTGATTTTCTTATCTGGCAGTCAGTCTATTCGGAACTCTTCTTTTTGGACCTGAACTGGGAAAAAATTAGAAAAATAGATCTGATTCGCGCGTTTAGGGATTACCAGTCACGAAACAGAAGATTTGGAGCCTGATCCTAACACGCCGATCTTTTTTTCATTTCCTGTCGTTCTGAATACACCCTGATTGCACGGAGCATGTCAAGTTTTCGAAACATCGGCCAATAGGGAGCACAGAAATATACTGCGGACTCATGGCCATTTGCAAGCCATGGAAGAAAGTTTGAAGTTCTGCACTCATTACCTGTCCTTATGATTAGATCCACCGGCGGGAGTGATACACTGTTTCCGTAGAGATTTTCTTCAAAGAGTTCTGGAGTGATGTCTTCTCTTTTTATCTTCTTTTTTCTGACATCATCCAGTATTTTGGCAGTTGTCCGGAGCATCTCATTTCGTCCACCGTATGCCAGAGCCATGTTCAGATAAAAATTATCATAGTGTGCTGTCGCCGCTTCAGCCTGCTCAACAGCACCCCGGAGGTCATCAGGAAGCATATCTTTATCCCCGATCATCTGGATTCTGATACCATATTTATGGACGCGCTCGTCGATACTGATACGACTTAATTTCTCTTTGAACAGTGCGAACAGATTCTGAACCTCTTCATCGGATCGAGTAAAATTTTCTGTAGAGAAAGTATACAGGGTTATATGCCGTATTCCCAGTTCCTGTGCCCATTCCAGAACCTCTTCGGTCCGATCAGCCCCTGCGCGATGTCCTGAAGATGTGGCAATTCCTCGTTTTTTTGCATACCTGCGATTCCCATCCTGAATTATTGCAATATGCCGGGGGATATGCATGCACTGTCTTGAAATAAGGTATTCATAGATATGCTCGATACATCTGCGAATCATACCGGTGTCACCTCAATAATAATGCCGCCATCAGGATACCGTTCAACAAAATAAGCTGAACCTGTTATCTTATCCGCTATCTCTTCCAATATCCACCAGCCGGTTTCGATCCGATCTTCAAATCGTTCGAACAGATCATCATCCAGATCACCGGGTATAGATACATGCTTCCCGTCACATTCCCAGACTCCGTAAATGATTGTACCGTCATCGGTGATCTCATCAAATTCTCTGGCAGTATTGGCTGCAATTCTTCTAAGCCGCATCCTCAGCTGGACCCGATCCTTAAAATCTGATGAACACCAGTGAACTTTTGGAAGATCAGCCATATTTTTCGCACTTTCCCATCCACCCTGAACTGCATTGGAAATATCTCCCCTGAGGAGATACCCTCTGCTTCGCATCTCATCAGCGTTGAAATCTCCCCATTCCAATTCATTGATGTTGAGAAAATCTATGCATTGAAGATATTCTTTCAGATCATCAATATTGGGAAGCGAGGGAACTTCAATACCAACATCCAGCCCGGCATCTTTTGCAAACCGGATGCTCTGATGAAAGGGTGTTTCTTTCAGATTGGCCCATAGATCACCAGGAGGGTGGAACCGGATTTCATCAACAAGCCCGGTAATAGAACGAATGATATCCTTATCCGGAGCCATCCCGGTATAGAGATGAATATGATGTTCAGGACCAAACTCTTTTTTCAGTGCTTTGGCATACTCTATCAGTCGGTCCGGGAAAAAGAATGGTTCCCCTCCGGTTATGCCGGTTCCAAGAGCTGACATCCGTTGTGCTACCCGGATCATTTCTTCAGGAGAAGAAATAAGATGTTCATTTGCATAGATGACATCCCGGTTTTTTCGTTCCTGTGAAAGCGGACAATACCAGCAGTCACGATGACATAATCCTGTGAGGAAAAGAACTAATTTTGCCCCCTCATAACAGAGTTTACATCCTGCAGATAGTCTACTATGAGGGGGAAGGTCTTCAGAAGTGTTATCATCCATTGCAAATCAGATAATCTCCTTCTATATTCACTATAGAGAGATAAATAGTATCCGGAGAAAGGTTAAAAATTAATGAGAAATTTTCTTTTCAGCAAGTCTTGTAACAGCAGTGATATCAGTTTCCTGCATAACTTCAAGCATTCCTGAATGCACCGCACTTTTTACAAACTGATCGCCAACTCCGGTTCGGATGAGAAGTGTTGTCCATCCCTCCGGTGTTCCAACACTGCCTGCGGAAATATCAGCATCTAGAGCAGTAAAATCCTTACAGGATTTACATCCTTCCCTTATTGCAGATTCTATCTCTTTCAGTGGAATGTTTTCAGTATTTCCATCTGACAGGGTCAGCTCGAGCTTCCCCTTTATGTCCATTCGAACAATTTCATACTGTTGTATATTGTGGTTCTTTTTTAGTATCTCTTCCATTAAGGGATAATAATTGAAACTCTCCGTGCAGAACAGACCGACCATCAGTCTGATTGCTTTTCCGAAGGGCCTTACCAAGTCATGAGAAGAGTCTTTCATGAGACGGGCAGCCTGCATGACACAGGGGGTGCCGATGATGGCAATCCGGGTTAACTTTTTGGTGACGACCGCTGTTTTTAATGCCTTTAATACTGGAACACTCCAGTTATATCGGCTCCCTGCATGTTCAAGCATCTCCCCGGCACTGGTAACCAGAACTGATATCGGTTTATGAGTCCAGCGATCCTCTGTAACAGTAATAACCCCATCGATGAGACCTTTCGAGAATGCGTCTGCAAGTATCGCAGTGACTGCTCCTCCACTTTGTTTATTTGAAATTTCAGTAGTTGCACGCGCACCTATACAGGAGAGATAATTACCGAGCAGTTCTCCATTTTCTGGCTTTGTCCGGGGGCATACTTCATAGCACGCTCCACATGGTACCTGATCAGTCTCCTGTTTACAATATCCGGATGAGATAGGGCGGACAATACCAGGATCATCAGGAACATAGAGAGCATCAGCAGGACATACCGCAACACATGCCCCACATCCGCTGCATATACCCGCATCCCAGACTTCTTCCTGTAATGCAGTGTAGGTTTTTTTCTTTGTCATGTCCTCACTCCCAGGTATATTTACCGGCAAATGGCCGGGCACTCACGGGTGCTATCCGGGTATAGGAGCTGTTCATCAATTTCGCAGGGTCATTGCCATAATATTGAGAGAATTCAAAGATGAATGATTTTATTCTATCAATATCCTCTGATGTTGCCGGTCTCGCACTACTTCCGATACCCAATGTCCATTCTTCAACTGACCCTCTTATGAAAATTTCACCACCATGAATACCGCTTGCGAGCCCCATCTCTGCATATGGTTCTTCATCCTGCATCCGGAACATGATAACAAGTCCGCCAGCCATATATTCTCCTAAGAATGCCTTGGCAGTCCCTCCAATAATCAGGACCGGACGTTTATCCTGATATTGTTTCATGTGAATTCCGCCACGGTAGCCGATATCATCCCGGATGAAGACTTTCCCTCCCCTCATGCTATGAGCGGTTGCATCACCACTGGCACCGTGAATGATAATTGTACCTTCATCCATGGTATTTCCAGGTGCGTGATCTGCATTCCCGAATACCTCAATAGTGGGCCCTTTCATGAACATCCCAAGATCGCCTCCGGGTACTCCATGAATGGTAATTTTTACATTGCCGATAAGCCCATCTCCGATAAAACGCTGTCCCATGACATTTTTTAAAATTATTTCAGAGACTCCGTCGCGGACAGCCTGCCTGATCTGTTTATTGAGCGGAGTATAGTGAATTCCTGCAGCATCTATAGTAATAGTTGTCATTTCAGGCTCCTATCGGTTTGACATCCAGAACATCAAGCATTGACTGATCAAGCATATACCCTCTGAGACGGTCACGGTTCCCACGAAGAGATTCAATACTATTGATTCCTGCAGCACCCATCAGTTCAGCAAGTTCCAGTGTCCATGCCTCAATGAGGTTTTTTACATTATGTGACGCTTCTTCAGGATCCAATCTTGCGACAAGATCCGGACGCTGCGTTGCTATTCCCCATGTACATAGACCACGATAACAGGTTCCACACACCCTGCATCCCATCGCTACAAGAGCTGCAGTCCCGATATAGACTGCATCTGCTCCAAGACAGATGGCTTTTGCAACATCTGCACTCTGCCTGATTCCGCCTGATGCAATGATGGAGACTTCGTTTCTGATTCCCTGTCTTCGTAGTTTTGTATCAACAGCTGCGACAGCAGCTTCTATCGGGATACCGACATGATCCCTGAAGACAGATGGTGCTGCTCCTGTTCCTCCTCTGAAGCCATCGATTACAACTGCATCTGCTCCTGACCTGGCAATCCCTGCTGCAATCGCTGCTACATTATGAACCGCTGCAATTTTGACAAAGACTGGTTTTTTCCATTCAGTTGCTTCCTTCAGACTGATTACCAGCTGTTTAAGATCTTCAATGGAGTAAATATCATGATGAGGTGCCGGACTTATGGCATCACTGCCTTCCGGTATCATCCGTGTACATGAGACATCAGCACATACTTTCTCACCTGGCAGATGTCCTCCGATTCCGGGTTTTGCTCCCTGACCTATCTTAATTTCTATGGCTGCTCCCCGTTCAAGGTAATTGACATCAACGCCAAATCTTCCTGATGCAACCTGCACAATCATATGATCCTGATACGGATACAAAGCTTCATGGAGACCTCCCTCTCCGGTTCCCATAAATGTCCCAATATCAGATACGGCTTTTGCCATGGCTTTGTGAGCATTCAAAGAGATAGCTCCATAACTCATATGACCGATCATTATCGGAGTCTCAAGTTTGAGATTCGGTACAAGCTCTGTTACAAGACTGATGTCGGTGTCAGATTTTTGGATGAACTCGAGTTGTCTGGGTTTTTTTCCGATGTACGTCCGAAGTTCCATCGGCTCACGAAGTGGATCGATTGAAGGATTTGTTACCTGACAGGCATCGAGAACCAGGTGATCGAATAAGATTGGGTATTGTGCTGCATTCCCCATACCTCCAAGGAGAATTTTTCCGCTTTCTGCCTGTTTAAAGATGTTTTCTTTCACCTGGGCAGTCCAGACCGGATGTGACCGGTAATCACAGGGACGTTCCTTGATAGTAATAGCATCCCGGGGACATTGTGATATACACCGGTGACAGGCTACACAATTTCTGGTATTCGTGATGATTTCTTCTGGTTCCATCCGAAATACGCCATATGAACAGTTATCTACACATCTTCCACAGAGCATGCACTGGTTCTTGTCAACAACAACCTGGAATTTAGTTGGTCGGGATCCAATGATCATGCCACCGTCCTCCCAACAATTGGATGGCCTGCTTTGGGCATGTAGATATTCTTAATCGCAGAATCTACCGTTCTGATTGCTGCTTCTTCACTGGAGATAAATACCTTGTTGTCATGTTCACCGATTACAAGAGGCCTGAGTTTAATTCTGTCTGAAAATCCGACAATCGAGTCTGGAGAAGCAACAGCAATAGCAAAAGGTCCGTTCATCATCGCCGAACCATATGTGAGACGAAGAGCAGTATTTAATCTCTGAATGTCTTCTGGCATTCGTTCAATTTCATCCCAGAAGGGAGGAGCAAGAGCTCGTACTGCCAGTTCCTGGGTCAGTCCGTGTCGTCGGACGAGGAGATCCATGAGATATGCAACAACTTCCGTGTCGGTATACATCGTGCAGTCATATCCAAAACTCTCGATATATCTCCTGTTGGTTCCATATGACGTAATTTCACCATTGTGGACAACACTCCAGTTCAGGAGGTTAAATGGATGTGCTCCACCCCACCATCCGGGTGTATTTGTCGGGTAACGATTATGGGCAAGCCAGAGATATCCTTCATATTTCTCGACCCGGTAAAAATCAGCAACCTCCTCAGGCCATCCGGATGCTTTGAATACTCCAATATTTTTTCCTGATGAGAATATCAGTGCTCCCTTTATGGATTTATTCACTTCCATGACAATGTGTTTTACAATTTCATCATCAGGAGTTCTGCTCCGCTGCATTAACCGTGTTTTGGGGCGGAAAAAGTACCTCCAGGGCGTATGGATTTTTGGTATTCCAGCCTGTTCCCAGGTTGGTATCTCTTCATCATGCTCTATCATCCCCCATGTTTCGAGGAGATCCTCTACCTGGGTCTTGGGTTCTACCAGATTATCATAAAAAACATGAATAGCATAAAGATCGGCGTAGTCCGGGTATACTCCATATGCTGCATATCCGGCACCTTCCCCACTTCCGCGCTCATCCATTATCGAGAGGGCATCTCTGATGGAGGAGCCATCCATGAGCTCACGCTGTTTATCTATTACTCCGATTATTCCACACATAAGATCACATAAGTCTCATTGACAGGCATTATAAGGCAACGAGCAAATTCCGGATATTTCCGGCATGGAAGCTAACTGCTTGTATGATTCTTATAAGCTTTTCATCTTTATTAACCTGTTCGCTTCCGGTATCAACTTAAAACGCTGAAATTTTATCTCATTTCTCTGAAATCCTTACCTTTTTTTTTTGAATAGTCCCCCACTCTAAATTGATTGGTGATCATTCATGTAAACCTACATGAATAAGCATGAAGAAAAAAATGAGAGAGATAAGTTAAATTTAAATGTAATTAGGTAGAAGTATGTTTCAATGTCTGATGCAAAGGTCAGCGAAATGATCGCACGGATAAAGGCTGATAATGTTAAATTCATCCGCCTGCAGTTCAATGATATCCTTGGCATCCCCAAGAATGTTGCAATACCTGTCGTTCAGGTTGAGAAGGCCCTTACTGAAGGTATCTGGATTGATGGTTCTTCAATCGAAGGATTTGCACGGATTGATGAATCAGATATGATTCTAAAACCGGATATCAGTACCTACCAGATTCTTCCCTGGAGACCGGCAGATAAGCGGGTTGCACGGTTTATCTGTGATGTTTACACATATGGTAACAAACCATTTGAAGGTGATCCAAGATCTGTTCTGAAAAGAAATCTAGATGAAGCAGCAAAATTAGGGTTTACTTTCAACTGTGGTCCTGAATTAGAATTCTTTGTCTTTAAGAGAGATGAAAAAGGACAGGCCACTACAGAATTTGTAGACCATGGGGGATATTTTGACCTGGCTCCTAGTGATGCTGCAGAAGATCTCAGACGTGAGATTGTTCTTGCATTGACTGATATGGGTTTTGAAATCGAAGCATCTCATCATGAAGTTGCAGACTCACAGCATGAGATTGATTTCAAATATGGAGATGCTCTCTCGGTTGCTGATAAAGTTATTACCTTCAAATTTGCAGCGAAAACTCTTGCACTTATGAATGGTATGCATGCAACCTTTATGGCAAAACCAATCGGCCGGATAAACGGTACCGGTATGCATACTCATGGTTCACTCAGCAAAGATGGAAAGAACGCATTCTATGATCCAAATGCAGAAAACCAGCTATCAGAAACCATGCTCTACTATATCGGGGGTCTTATGAAGCATGCAAAGGCTCTTACCCGACTTGGCAATCCGACCATTAACTCATATAAACGTCTGGTACCCGGATATGAAGCCCCAGTATATATTACCTGGAGTGCAGCAAACCGATCTGCAATGATTCGTGTCCCTGCTGCTCGTGGTAACAGTACTCGTGCAGAATTTAGAAGCCCTGATCCAACCTGTAATCCCTACCTGCTCTTTGCCGGTATGATTGCAGCAGGACTTGATGGCATTAAGAACAAGATTCTTCCTCCTGCACCAACTGATGTCAATATTTATCATCTGAGTGAAGAAGAGAGAAAAAGCAGAGGTATCGAGATGCTCCCAGGTTCCCTTATTGAGGCGAATGATGAGCTCTTAAAAGATAAAGTTATCTGTGATGCTCTCGGCCCACATATCGTCGAAAATCTGACCAAGATTGCTATTGCAGAAAATGACGAATTCCGCCTTACTGTCCATCCCTGGGAAATTGAGCGATATATCAATAATTTCTAATTTTTTTTAATTTTTCAGAATTTTGAATTTTCAGGTTTCTTATTTATAATTTTTCTCTCAAAAATATGTCTTCTTTCGTTATATGGACAGAATGAGAGGATTGGACTATATAGTTTCTAAAATAACCTATATATGATGGAAATTCCTAAGGAACAGGTCTGCGTCCTTATTCCTACCCTGAATGAAGAGCCGACAATCGGCCCTCTTATTCAGAAGTTTCATAATGCCGGGTATTATGATATTCTCGTTATCGATGGAAATAGCACTGATAATACCAGAGACAAGGCTTATCAAGCCGGGGCCAAAGTAATCATACAAAAAGGTAAAGGTAAAGGAGCTGCATTTATTCAGGCTATAGAACAGATATCAAAACCCTATGTAATCCTTATTGACGGTGATAATACATATGATCCTGCAGATGCAGATGCCTTGGTTCTTCCACTTTTATCCGGATATGATCAGACATTAGGAAATCGTCTGATCCCATCTAACCATGTCTCATTTAATCGCCTGAATTTAACAGGGAACCGTATATTAAACTGGTTATTTAAGATCAGTCATGGGCGGTACCTGTATGATATCCTGACAGGATACAGAGCATTTACCCTTGCATCTCTTCAAAGAATGCGATTATATGAGGAGGGATTTGGTATTGAAACTGAGATATCTTCTGAATCTGTTCGAAATGATGACAAGGTTGCAATAGTACCTGTATCGTATGGTGTTCGAATTGGAAGTGATACCAAATTGGATCCTATCCATGACGGGATAAAAATAGGACGAACCATCTACCGGTTGGCCAAGCTGAATAACCCGATGTTTTATTTTGGTCTCATCGGTCTCATCTTCCTTTTGGCGGGTGGAGGAATTGGGATATATATCGTTTATGAGTGGCTTTTAAAGATTGATCATATTCCGCTGACAATACTTTCAGTAACCCTTATTATTGTAGGCATTCAAATTGTCATGTTTGGCATTCAGGCTGACATTCAACTCGCAAATCAGCGAGAATTTCTTCATGAAATTCAAAAGCTAAGGAAAGAGAAGTAGATTCCGGAACAAATTGTAACATTTATCAAGGATAATCGATAATATATTTGGTGCACCTGCGGTAATAGTCTAGCGGCAGGACAGGGGCTTCCCAAGCCCTTAGCCCGGGTTCGATCCCCGGTTACCGCATTATTTTATAATTCTTGTATTTCCTTGAAATCTGATTCCTCTATACATATCTGAATGTTCAGCATATGAGTCATATTCTGAATAGTAGAATAATGAGGAACTTTATGAAAATAATTCAGATCAATATCAGTTGAAGATAAGATAGTATACAGGGAATAGATCAATTGTTTTTTAAAATTATCTCTTTTATATGTTCAATTTCCTGTATTCTTCTTTCATAATCATCAACAACTTCTTCCCTCAATTCTTCGAGGATATCTTCTGGCTTTTTAATGATGTGATAGATTTTAACAGGCCTGCCTTTTTTTTCCGTTATAAGACAAACCACATCGATCCATCTCCGCTTCATGAGTTCGGTTATTGCCAGACTTACTTCTGGTTGTCTGAGACCTGTAATCCGTTCAATCTCCCGCGAAGAAAGATCGACATCCTGAAGTAACGCGACCAGGACCAGAGCACAATTTTTTTTCATTCCAATATCTCTGAACAGGTCAGCGACCTCTTCTAATTCTTTAGATATTTTTATTGGAAGACTCGAGTCGGTCATAGTAGTCCTTTATTATATTGCATAAATAATATAAGAATAGATCTTATTTTACTATCAGAAGAATTTTTAAAATTTTTAATGCTTTTTTAGTATTCGTTAGAAAGGCTGTTGCATAACTAAAATGTCATTTCCGCAAGAGGATAATTTCCATTCGAGTGGAACCTAAAATCGGCGATAAAAAATCTGGTTTTTTCCTCATTGTACCAGCGGTTTAAAGTTATGCAACAACCTCTCGATATTGCAAATTTCGATAAATTATGGGTTCAACCGTAAGGGTCTACTAAAGATAATTGAATAAATATAGAAATTATAGAATAATCATAAGATGAATGTAAAGTATTATTAAAATTTCCTTTACTGAATGAAATTATACCACCCTTATTTTGATGAACTCTTATATTGAGTATAAAATTGAGATTTATCCCGCTTTTAATGCTAAAATTTTTCTCATATTAGAAGTATTTGGAAATATTCCATATGATCTCCAAATTTATTTGTCTGCTCTTTTATGCTGATTTATATTTCAGAATATATAGAGAAAGATTATAAATCAGGAGATGTTTTTCATATAATAGTCTCTTTATATTGTCTGAAGTATACTGCATATCTGGCGAATTACCTTTTATTTAGATGAGATAATTTCTTGTCTGACATTTCGATACATATTATTAGAGGAATATAAAATTAAACAGAGAAAATTATTGTTTTAGAATCCGGGGCCTTTTTATGTGAATTGGGAGATCTATTTAACTCCATACCATACCCGAAGCGGAAAATCCACTATATAATCTCACACATCATATGATCCATAAGGTATATGGCAATAGAAACCTTTGATGAGGGGCCGGTCACAAAGACAAATATTGGCCGATTGACCAACGGAATATTCGTATTTACTTTACTATTATTATTTAAAAATGTCCGGCTTCCCTCTTTTGCTGATACGATGCATGAAACAAAAATTGATACGTTTGGACTGATGCAAATCCCTGATATTTTGAGTTTCGTAAATGCCTTTCTCATTATTGCACTCATTTGGATAATGACTTTTCATATTTTTCATCAAATAAAAAAGGTTGATCGAAGATATATCTCCATACATTTCGGCTTACTAATCTTAATCATTTTCATCCCGATAACAAGCCATTTATATCAGATATTTGAAGAAAACTCAATAATTGCCTTCTTTTTACATACGAATATTTTTTTTATCAGTATATTTCTGATGGGTGAATGGTATCATTGTACACATACTCCAAATATAATTTCTGCTGTTGAAAATACCCAGAATTACGGGTGTTTCTCTAGAAAAATATCATATATACCGTTAACTGCTGTCATCGGTATTCTCCTGTCGCTATATGATATTGCTCTTACCAGAAATTTGTATTATGGAACCATGATAATCTTCTTTCTGGACTGGTTCCTGACAACCAGGTATCCTTGTAATGAGAGGAGGAGGAAGAGATGAAAAAGCCGGTACTATCATGTAAAGGTCCGGTTCCTCAGGATATGCTGGAAATTCTTATGAATGGGATATTTGCATTTGCGATGACACTCATTGTAAAAAATAATATTCCATTACCTTCGGGAAATGTATCAGAAGACATTTATTTTTTTATTGAATTTTTTTTCTCGATATTTTTCGACGGGTTTAGTTTTATTTTCACTTTTATTCTGCTCGCAATATTTTACATACTGGCTTTTGAAATCATGCGTCATTGTGTTTCGGTAGACCGCATCTGTGTATATTTGATTTTTGGTTTTCTTCTGACAATTATTTTTATTCCCTTATCATCCCTGCTCTGGAGCATTTCTGATGCTCCTATTCCTTATGGGATTCTTTTCCATGCAAATATTTTAATCTCCGGGTTGACTCTTTTGTGTTTGTGGGTTCATATATTCAACTCACCCGGGATTCTTTTTAAAGGCACGTCTCAAGGATATATAAAAAATTTATCATTTCGGATAGGCATCTTTCCCCTTACTGCATTGATCGGTATTCTTATTGATGGAAATGAAATTTCTTTCGGGATTATTCCAATAATAATCCTATATCTTATACCAATAGTTATTTGTGTCAGAAATTCTCGAGATTTCTGATTTTAATACCATTATATCCAATTATTCTCTATGTTCAACGGATAATACTTATACCCTTACTATCCAAGGATAACCTATGGATCAGGATATGCCATCAGATAATACAATAGATCGTATTACATCTGATTCGCTCAACCTGTTTGGTTCTGAAGTAATTATTCAGGAGGTGACTGAAGAACCTGAAATACCTGATGATCAAGCCCTGATTCAGGAAGAATCCGATGAAATACAATTTAAAGAAGAACCAGATCTACAAGAAAATTCTGAATCAGCCTCTCATCCCTATCTCGCAATAGGGATTCAGCTTATCAGGGATCATGAATGGATTAAAGCTCTTCCTTACCTTTCAAAAGTCATTGATTCTGATGAGGAGGCACCACTTGGATGGTTATATCTTGGCATGATTCATTTACATTTAAGTAATTTTGAGCAAGCCCGGGAGTATCTGCAGAAAGCATTCAGTTTTGAAAGAACTCGATCCATTTCATTATATTATCTTGCATTTGGGGAATATCGTCAATCTGATTTTCAAAAAGCCCTCACATATCTTGAGCAGATACCAGCAGGTGATATTAAAAATGAAAAGAAATTATTCCTTAAAGGCCTTTGTCATTTTAAACTTCGTCAATATCAGTCGGCAATACAGGAATTCCATGAACTTCTTATAAGCGATCCGGACCACAAAAGAACTCTTTTTCTTATTGCATATAGTCAGCTCCTGTCAAATTTCCCAGAGGAAGCATTAAAGAATGTTGATCATCTGCTCGAACTCGATGATCGATTTGTGCATGCCTGGGAGTTAAAATCCCGTATACTCATTAAACTGGAGAGATATTCTGAGGCGTTATCTTCAACGAAGAGGTTGCTGTGGCTAAAACCAAAGGCATATGCAGGACTCTGGATATCCTGTTTTTCACTTTTGAAAATGAACCGATATGAAGAAGCACTGAATACTTCCCGCCTTATCACGACCTATTATCCGCTTCATTCGACAGGATGGAATCTTATGGGGCTTGCATATATGGGTTTAAACAAATTTCAGGATGCACTCAAACCACTTGAACGAGCGCTTCAGATAAATCCGCATGACTCAGCATCTCAGGCATATCGTATCATCGCTCTTAGAAAATTGAAGAGGTATGGAGATCTTCTCCAATATTATGAATACCTCACTGAAGAAGAACCAGATAATCTGAAAGCCTGGTTTAACAGGGGGGTGTTGTTACATCGTGCAGGTCGTTTTCTTGAAGCTATTGAAAGTTATCAGAAAGTGTTGAATAAGAATCCTGCAGATTCCCGTGCACTTTTAAATAAAGGACGGGCGCATCAGGCATTGCATGAAACGCATAAAGCCATTACCTTATTTAAGCAGGTTATCCATATACACCCTGAAAATTCAGATGCCTGGTTTTATTTAGGACAGATTTATACAAATCTTGTCAGACTAGCCGAAGCAATCGTGTGTTTTGATCAGGTACTCCGGATTGATCCACGACATGTAAAAGCTATGATCTACAAAGCTAAAATTCTAAATGAACTAGGAAAAAAACAACAGGCTTATCAAATGGTTCATAAAGCGAAGAGCCTTGATCCAGATATTACAAATCAGATGGCTGGATCACTGGTTCATGATTAGTACATGATGATTTCGATGTCAAAACCCAATAATTTATTTATAATAAAAATAGGATTTAAATTCAGGCTTTTATTAATATTTATGTAATTTTATATGCCCTATTGCATGGCATATTTTTATATATTCATAAAAGGCAGATAAGCTGGGGGGATTGATGAGACCCGTGAAAAAGATCCTTTCTTCAATACGGGCTCGTCATCTTCATTGAATTCTTCTCCTAATTTTATCTTCATTTTTTATATCAAAACTAACGATTTAAAGGATATATTTAAGTCTATCTAAATTCATATGAGGAATATTTTTTAAATTCTGTTTCAGATACCCTGCCTCTTTTATGAAAAGTATAAAAGTTAAAACATACTATTCACAATCAGATATATCATGCTAGAGTTGTATCATTGTAACATCTGCGGGCAGATGGTGCTTATTGTTAATGAAGGAAAAGGAACCCTGGTTTGCTGTAATCAGCCGATGATACACATTCCAGAGAAAATGGGTGAAGAAGAAGGGACAGAGAAACATATTCCAGTTATTGAAAAAACTAATTCAGGAATTAAGGTAAAAGTTGGATCGGTACCTCATCCAATGGTAGATGATCATTATATCAAGTGGATAGAAGTAATTGGGGATACGTATCTACAGACATCAACGTTAAAACCGGGTGATGCTCCTCTAAAAGAATTTTGTGTTCCATTTGATTCGGTGAAGAAAGTTAGAATCTTTTGTAATAAACATGGATTCTGGATAACCCATTAAATTTTTATTCATTGATTAATTAATCATTGATTCCGAATAATTTAATATATTCACATACCATTTCATTTCAGTGAATCTGCATGAAAATTTTTTCATTGATAAGATGGGGGTTAGTCTTGATTTTTACCTGTATGGCAATTTCCAATGTGTATGCAGATACAAATTATTCATCAGGATTATTTGGTTCCTATATGATTAATTCAGAACCATCAGGGGCTGATGTATACATTCTTGAGAAATATTATGGGAAAACCCCTCTCCTTTACATCCCGGATAATACAGCAGATCACCCATATATAATAGAATTTCGAAAAGATGGATATAATAGCAGCATCCTTTCAATTAATGAGAATATTACTCCCGGAACTCAGAAGGAAGTATTTGCTCACCTCTCTCCTGCTCCTAAATTTACCTCCATTTT
This sequence comes from Methanospirillum hungatei JF-1, assembly GCF_000013445.1. NCBI lineage: Archaea > Methanobacteriati > Methanobacteriota > Methanomicrobia > Methanomicrobiales > Methanospirillaceae > Methanospirillum > Methanospirillum hungatei. The sequence goes on along the minus strand of NC_007796.1, from coordinate 887,722 downwards.
TGTCAGTTCTGATCCTGATGATTGTCTTGCTCAATTAGATGGGGGTTCATCTGTTCCTCTCCCCTATTCTTTCACATCCGTTTCTGAAGGAACCCATACCCTTCTTGTGTATAAAACCGGCTATAAATCATATCTAAATGAACAATTATCAGTCCGGTCAGGCTCAAACACTACGATGAAGGTTATCCTTATTCCAAATTATGAGCGGAAAGAACTTGTCGTTACTTCTACTCCGTCGGATACAGAAGTTCTTGTAGATGGCATCTTCAGAGGAACTACCTCAGGAAATATTCCTCTTATGATTGGACCACTGAATGATGGTCAGCATACTGTACTTGGACGTATTGCCGGATATCAGGAGAAAAAAGAGATGGTATTTACCCGGCATGATCTTTCATCAAATGTTCATCTGAATATGATCCCAATAACTCTCATGCCTGTGTCATCAACTGTAAAGATACGGTCAATTCCGTCAGGATCAGATGTTCTTCTGAATGGTATCTGGTTTGGTGAAGTGCCTGCTCAGGGATATCTGGAGCTGAATGACATTCCTCTAAACCGATATAAACTTGTAATATCCCATTCCGGCTACACTGATCATATAGAATGGATATTTCCCGGACCAGGTGAGACCATTACCATAGATACGGTGCTATTACAGTCCTGATGATTATTTGTTAAAAATTTTAGTGATATTAAAATAATTCAGGCTCTGGAGCTCTCCCCATGCTGGGAAATATCCAGACCAACATATTCTTCCTCTTCTTTAACCCGCAGGCCTATAATTTTATCTATAGCTAATGCAAGGATCCATGTTCCTATGAATGAATAGGCAAGAATGACAAATGCAGCTCCTGCTTGAGTGATGAGTTGCTGTGGGTTACCTGCAATAAGTCCATTAACCCCGCCTATTGCAGCCGTTGCAAAAATGCCTGCTGCCAAAGTTCCCCAAAGCCCTCCTGATCCATGAATAGCCCAGGCATCAAGACTTTCATCCCATTGACGGGCAAGTCTGAAAACCAGAGCATAATAACAGATAATTCCTGAAACAGTCCCTATGATAAAAGCTTCCATGGGCCCTACAAACCCCGCAGCAGGGGTAATTGCACCAAGACCGGCGATTGTTCCGGATATCATAGAGAGAGAACTTGGTTTTCCATAATACCAGGATGTGAGCATATAGGAAAAAGTTCCTGCAGCTGCAGAGATATTGGTGACAATAAATGCATTGACTGCAATCGTGTTCACAGCAAGAGCTGATCCTGCGTTAAACCCAAACCATCCAAACCAGAGTAATCCGCCTCCAAGAAGCGTTAATGGAATATTATATGGTGAAAGAGTATATTCTCCAAACCCTCTTCGTTTTCCGATGACAAATGCCAGAGCAAGGGCAGAAAAGCCGGCACAAATATGAACAACAATACCCCCTGCAAAATCAAGAACTCCCATCTGTTGTGCCCAGCCGCCTCCCCAGACCCAGTGGGCGATAGGATCATAAATTATCGTAGACCATGCTAATCCAAATAGGAGAAATGAGGATAATTTAATACGTTCTGCTACTGCGGACGTTACTATGGCTAAAGTAATACCTGCAAATGCCATCTGGAATACCATGAATACCATCTCCGGAAGCTTATCCCCATCTAACGAGACATTCATCAGGGCAATTTTTTCTGTTGAACCGATTATCCCCATGATATCGGTTCCAAATGACAGGGTATATCCGAAAAATATCCATTGTAATGAGATTAATGCAAATGATATAAAAGAAAGAGTAATCATTGAGATAATGTTTTTCCGATGGACGAGACCTGCATAAAAAAATCCAACTCCAAATGTCATCAAAATGACAAGTGCTGTACAAAGCAATACAAATGCGGTATCAACTGCCTGCATACAATATTCACCATACACAACAGATCCCGGTATTCTTAGGATCACGTGATAGAAAGAAAGTAATTTCCACCATATATAAAATTTATTAAATTGTGGAAGGGAAACTATCCTTATCGATATTTATTGAGAGAATTATTTAGAAAAACCTTAAGAGCGCAGAAGTAATTGGGAAAATGTATTTACATGAATGGAATTTTGTAGAGATATCTGGTGTAACTAATTTTTAAGAGGGCACATATCTTCAGTAATTACAACACCGAAGATGTAATTCGGAGTGTTATCACCTGCGGATACCGGAGACTTTTCAATAATTACATCTCCGATTGTTCCATCAGGTCTGAAAAACCGGGTTACCATATGTATATGAGAAACAGCACTTTGTTTTACCAGATCATCATTTCCTTTCAAAAATTCCTGAGCAATCTCATCGGGCATTACCTGATATACATTTTTTCCGATTACTGAATCAGATTCTGCCTTTATCAGCTCACAAAATGCTGCATTTGCAATAAAAAATACTCCATCCTCCCGGATGATAAAAATGGGATGCGGAAAATTCGTCATAAGACGCTGTATCAGATTTGCCTGGAGTAATTGGGCCTCTTCTTGTTCTTTCCACTGTGTCATATCAGTGATAAGAATATATCCACGGATTGCATCACCAAAGGGAACAAGTTTGACACGAATTGAGAGATAGATCGACTCTCCGTCTTTTCTTTTTGCCCAGAACCGCAGTTCTCTCATGGATCCTTTATTGTGCTCGGCATCCCTGAGAGCCTTTTCAAATCGTTCCTTCTCTTCTGGTATCGCCAGATTTTCTGGTCGCATCTTATGGATTTCATCTGCTGAATATCCCGTAATCTCACACAGGCGCTGATTATGAAAGATTACTTTCTTCTTTCCGGATTTTATCTCAGATACAATAAGACCATCAGAGAGGTGATCTGAAACACTGCGGAAGAACTCCTCACTTTCCTGAAGGGTTGTAAGTGCTTCCTTTTCCAATGTCACATCTTCAAGAATTATGGTATCAGCAGAGCTGCCATCCTCAAAGACGGTTGGGATAATTTTCCCCCGAAAAAATCTTCGTTCATGGCCCTCTCGAACAATTTCAAAAGTCTCCTGCCTTGATATGAGTAAATCTGACAGAATTTTTAAGAATTTTTTATTTTCCGGATTCGGGGGGAGTATCTGGTCAATTTTTTTCTGAAGAGCAGAACTTCCTTGGATTTCAAGTAAGTCAAAAAAAGGATCATTTCCCTGGATAATTCTCATGTCACAGTCCAGAACAAGGACAAGATCAGTCGTGTAGGAGAGAAGGGCTGAGAGGGGGACTCGTGATGAAAGGGTGAACACTTTCGCCATTCCAAAAGTCCTCAGGTCTACATGTCCTGCAGCATGGAGGATATCCAGGTAACGCCCGGTTGAGTGCTTGTTCCGCCCAAGAGCAGATGCTATCTCAGTTACACTCATCCCTTGCGGATGATTACGGAGTAGATCCTTGATGTGGGCCAGTTCATCAGCCAACCGATGCATACCTAGTGATTTGCATTCGTTACACAAATAAGTTACCCATATTACTAACACACATATGATACATTCATTTGTTACATATAAACAAAACAATTATATACTCATCTATACCACGAACTTATACACAAGTGAAACCAACTCAGGTGTACCATACATGATAAAACCAGTGTTTTCAGAATGTATCTCGAAAAAAAACCTGGATTCTTTCAGGGTGCCATCTATTATCCTTATTGGGTTATGTCTGGCAGTATTTTGTATTTCTCCGGTATCAGCCGGAACAAAATATCTTTCAGGTGAGCCGAATTTATCTGCTGCCATCTCCGGAATTAATGAGTTTACCCCGGGATCGACGATAGAACTCCCGATTCTGATAGAAAACAGCGGTCTGAATTATATAAAAATGGTTCAGTCAGGAATCGTTGATCGGGATGATATTCCATCTACTGCCAAAATGGTCAGAGTAACCCTTCTCCCTGACGGGGCACCTATCCTTATCAAGTCAGATACCCAGATGGTCGGTGATATTGAAGGTTCTGAATCTAAACCGGTGAAGTTCCAGATACGTGTCAAAGATGATGGTCAGGCAGGAACATACAGCCTCCCGGTCAGAATTGAATATACCTATCTTGCTGCAGCTGAGCAGGTTGGAACCGACAGTGTTGTCAACCGATATAATACCAAGAAGATCGAACTGAACGTTCCTTTTATCGTAAAATCTGCAATAAACCTGGACGTTATAAAAGTCACCCCTGAAGATATCAATGCAGGCGGTGAGGGATTTGTAACCATTACCCTGCGGAACAGTGGGGCAGACACCGGTCGTAAGGCGATTGCAAAATTATCCAGATTTGGAAATTCTCCGGTAGTTCCTGTAGATAGTACGGTATACATTGGTGACTTTAAACCTGGAGACGAGTTCGATGCAAAATTCAAGGTATCAGTCACCCGCGATGCAGAACCACAGGAATACCCGCTTGAAGTACTGGTAACCTATCAGAATGCTGATGGAGAGAACCTTGAGACTCCCGCTGAACAGATCGGTATCCCGGTCGGCGGAAAGATCAAGTTCACCATGGTAAATGATCCGCCAAAAGTTACGATAGGCAGCAAACAGGTGATTGAGGTGGAATACCGTAATGATGGCGATGCAACGGCGTACAGCTCTGAAGCCCGTATCAGTGCGGTTGATCCTTTCTCAAGTGATGATGACCTTGCATACCTGGGAGACATAAAACCGGGTGAATCTGCAATAGCCAGATTTAAAATGACAACCAATGCTGAGGCAATCGAAAAAACATACGGACTTGACTCAGAGATCAGATACCGCGATGCTCTTGATAACAGCCAGATATCAGATACCATCAAAGTACAGATAACCGCTGGCAAACCAGAGGGTTTCTCAGCATTACTCTCCAACCCAATCATCATCGCCGTCATTTTGATTATAATCATTGGTGCCGCTTACCGGTACCACACCTCCCGCAGAAAATCTGCGTCTGTTTAAGGAACCTTGTGGAGAACCACCATGCGTTCCATTTTTGAAAGCATCTCATCCCTCGTAGTGAACCGGCCTAAACTGGTTCTTGGAGCACTTTGTCTCATTTTTATTGCCTCGATTGTGGGAATGTCGATGCTTAAGATGCAAACCGGAAATGAAACATACCTTGACAAGAATACCCCGAAAGGTATTGCATTCTCTCATTATGAGGATACTTTCAGTCAGGATACTCTCGTCATTCTTATTGAGAGTAATGATCCATTAAACCCTGATGTTATCGCATACCTGGATAAAATTACTCCGGGACTGAAGAATTTACAGTATATTAACTCGGTTTCAAGTATAGCAGACCTTGTAAAACAGGCAAATAACGGGAATATACCAAGGTCTTCAGGAGAAATTAAAAATATTAAAGAGAGTATTTCCTCGGAAGTTTTAAACCATTACATTCCTTCCAATCTGCTGACTATGATGATGGTCAAACTTGATGTGGGAATGACCGATCAGAAACAGAAGAGTGTCATGAATAATGTCAGGTCATTTCTGAACAGTTCACATCCTCCACCGGGTGTTACGGTAACATTAACCGGTAATCCGGTATTCCAGCAGGAGATGGGGCAGGAACTGAGTAAATCCATGGGAACCCTGATTATGGGTGCCATGGTCCTGATGGTTATAGTGCTCGGTCTTCTATTTGCCTACGTCAGTCACCGGTTCATTCCGGTTTTAATTGTTGCAATCGGATTAATCCTTACCTTTGGTATCATGGGACTATGCGGTGTACATCTTAACACTGCAGTTATTGCCGCATTCCCGGTCCTTATAGGGCTTGGTATTGATTATGCGATACAATTCCATGCCCGGTTGGAAGAGGAGGCACGAAAAGGATCATTAATTGATGCGGTCAGAATTACTATTACCAGAACCGGTCCGGCAGTTCTTTTTGCAATGATTGCAACGACGATGGGTTTTATTGCAATGTTCATCTCTCCGGTGCCCATGATCCGTTCATTTGGTCTGGTCGCAATCATCGGGGTTGCCGTCTGTTATATGACGTCGCTCATAGGCATTCCACTTATCGCGATATTAATCAAATATAAACCGAAAGGAATATCTGGAGAGGAGAAGCCGACAAAAGCAGATTTGGTTCTTTCAAAGATTGCAGTCACCATTGCGAAAAATCCGCTTCCTATCCTTATGGTTGCCATTCTCTTTGCGTTTATCGGGCTTCAGGTTGATCCATCAATTCCCATCTCCACAAGCGAACGGACCTTTGTTCCGTCTGATATGCCGGCGAAGATCTCTCTTGATAAAGTCAGCAGAACTATCGGTTCGACTACACCGGTTCCCATCCTTGTTACTGGTAATAATGTCCTCTCTCCTGATGTACTTACATGGATAGAGACCTTCCAAAAGAACGAACTCAGTTTGTATATGGAGATTACCGGGTCCACCAGTATTGTAGATTATATCAAAATTTACAACAATGGGACCGTGCCGCAAACGCAGTTTGAAATTGATGAAGTAATATCCAAAATACCAGAGGGAGTCAGGAACGAGTTTTTAAATGGCAGAACAGAGACAATTATTGAATTTTCTACAAAGCGTCTTGAGATGCCTCAGCAGGATGAACTCAAGACACAGATGACGAATGATCTGGTTCTTCTCACTCCGCCACCCGGTATTAGTGCTTCAATCACCGGAAGTTTTGATCTCTTTACGACTTTGATATCAGATATTTCTGAAAGTAAGGAGCAGATGACATTACTGGGCTTTATTCTGATAGTGGCGTTCCTTGCACTTATTTATCGGAAGATTCATGCCGTTACTCCTATCGTTCCCATCGTCTGTATTGTCGGGTGGAATGCTGTAGCCATGCTCATCCTAAACATCGATTATACACCGATGACTGCTTGTCTTGGTTCTATGACCATAGGGGTTGCAGCAGAATACACGATTCTTATTATGGAACGATATCTTGAAGAACGAGAGACAGCAGCAAGCACTATTGATGCAATTCGTGAGAGTGTTCGAAAGATTGGGTCCGCTATTATGGTATCCGGATTTGCAACATTCTTTGGATTTTCTGCACTCATGCTCTCGAACTTTAATATGATAAGTAATTTTGGTCTGACAACCGTTATTGCCGTGTTATTCTCACTGATTGGAGCGGTTGCGATAATGCCGGCTGTGCTGTCTGTTCTTGATGAACTTATCAAGGATGTCCATACTATTGAGGATAAAGTTCTTCATCATCCTCATAAAGAATAACCCAATTTTTCTGATACTCTCATTACCTGTTAAAACTAACATGATAGTATGGATCAGGTGCGGAAAGATCGCTACCTTGATAAACTAAATTGGATTTATGATCGATCCAGACTTATCGGTATCTGGCAGGAAGATCTTTCCGATTTTCAAACACTACAGGATATCAAAACGGTTTTAGCTATTTTTAAAGCATTTCAGGAGATAACAGAAGCTTTTATGGATTGTATTGCCATGTATCTGAGGGATAATAACATCCCTCCCAGAGATGATTATACGAATATTGATCGTGTCGATTTATTTTCGAACGAACAAAAACAACTACTCAGAGAGATGAATGGTCTTCGAAACCGTATCATTCACCGATATAATGGGACCGATGATACTCTGGCACTGACAGGAATATGTCAATCTTTATCAGATATGATCTCATTAACCAAGACGCTCCAGGTATGGATAGACAACAGTTAATTTCATCAATACTTGGAGATTTATCATTTATTCCTCAAAGTATACCTGGAGTTTTTTTATACGGTTCATATGCTACAGACTCTGCTGATGCGAGAAGTGATATTGACATTTGTATCGTATCTGGTAAGGAGTTTGAGCCCCAGGATCTCCAATCACTGGCTTGGAGAAATATCAAATCAGAAAAATATGACATCCGAATTTTTGAACTACTTCCATTATTCATTCAAATTAGGGTTTTAACACAAGGGATTCTCATATATTCACCAGATAAGGCGGCTTTATGTGAATATCTCTATGGTTATAGAAAATTATGGGATGACCAGAAATGGTATCAATCACCAATTCCTGGTGCATAAAAGAGTACCAATAATTATTCCAGTTTCCGTTTTATCTCGGTCCATAAACTCACGAGTGAGAGACTTATCAGATTCAGTGTGGTTGCACTATACCATAAAATAGCCTCATTCTTATTCAGATAGACTATCCACCCGGACCATAAGGCAAGGCAAATGATTGAAAAGGTGATCAAAGTATCTATTGCGAGGAAAAGAGTTGAAGCATTCAGATATCTTCCTATCTGAGCCAGAGTACAGAATTCAATCTTTCCCGCACTGCCAATTATATCAAATCCGGCTCTGGTAAGATTCATGAGAAGATCAGCCCCAGCCCAGATCATGAGAACCCATCCGGCATAGATAAAATAAGGCTGACTATGAATCTCTGCTGCCCGAATAAACTGGATTCCAAAGAGAATTTTGAACAAGCAGAACGGAACCCCAATCGTAAGTGACAGAAACACCGGCCGGGTAAAAAATGAGCTATTTGCATTTGTTCTACTCACTTTTTCTGAACTCTCACCCATGGCAGACTCCATGCACTTATGGATATATCCTGCTCATGTTATAAGAAATAATGAGGGGATTACTCCCCTGATTCATCATACAACCGGGTAAAGTACCGGGATTCAAAGATGGTGAGTAATGGCCAGAGGAATAATGCGATGATTATGCCAATAAATGGAGCTTCCATTACCAGATTGATGAGCATCCCCAGGATGAAGGAGATCACATAGATGATGATAAGAGCGATGATGTATGTTCCCCATCCGATCTTTCCGATTGTCTTTAAAATCTCACGGAAATTGAAGACCTCAAAAAAACGGTTCATTCGTGCCATTCTAATGATTCCAATGGTAAATATCAGGGTAACGATGATCCCAAGGATGATGGCAACGATTACTCCTCCAATGACCGGCATCAAGAAGGGGAGAAAAGCTTCGTAATTTAATTCAGCCGATTCAGAAGTTATCTGGCTGATGAATTCCTTAATTACAGGGATAAACGTAATAAGAAGGACGATTATCACAGGAATTGAGTATATGAGTCCTGCAACCAGGTACTTGATTCCGTCGATAAACCGTCTTACCCAGTCATTGCATTCCGGAGGAACAGTACTCCCACGGAATATATCCATGATGTATCCACCAAGAAGTGGGAATATGATCGTCCAGATAACTAAAAGAATCCATCGCTTCCAATTTCCCCATACTGTGTCATGGGTAAATTGTGCAGCATCCATGAGGGCATTTTATTAATCCATGATCTATCAGGAGAAGGTTAGAATAGGTCGCATATAAGGATATCCTACACGATTCTCATAAAAATAATGGTATTCTCATCGTATTGTACAGGAAACCATTAATAGGATTGTGTACAAGTATTATTCACTATCTTGTAATACAAGATACATAAAAACAAAAGGAACCTGTCAATTTAGAGATGAAAAAACAAATATCGACATTAATCATTCGAAACCTGATCGGGGGAGGGAATGAACGCGCAATTTAAGAAAGGTGTTCTGGATATGTGTGTCATGGCATTACTCGGACTTCGTGACCGGTACGGATATGAATTGGTTCATGAAATTTCAGAGCGGTTTGAGATATCTGAAGGGAGTATCTACCCACTCCTTCGTCGTCTCTTAACCGAAGGATATGTCACCACATATCTCCAGGAATCAGATGAAGGACCTGCACGAAAATACTACTCACTTACAACGCAGGGTATCATTGCCCGTGATGAATTAATCAGGGAATGGAGAGAATTTTCGGCTGCGGTAAGCGATCTCATCGGAGAAATGACCAATGCAGAAGGATGAATATCTGAAAAAATTAGGCCTGGCACTTTCAGGAATTTCAGAAACTGAACGGCAGGATATCCTCGCCGATTATGCCGAACACTTTGAAATGGGTGCTTTGGATGGCAGAACTGAAGAAGAAATCGCAGAATCATTAGGAGATCCCAAAACTATCGGCAAAGAATATACTGCCCTATCATTCGTGAAAAGAGCAGAACATTCCCCATCGGTCGGAGGTATTGGAAGAGCAATTCTGGCAACAATTGGTCTAGGTCTCTTCAATCTTATCGTCGTATTAATTCCGTTCATCTGTATCATCACCATTCTTGCCGTTTTATTGGTAGTCGGATTTTCTCTCTGCTGTGCAGGACCGATTCTCACCGGGGGAGCAGTGCTTGAGATGCTCGGAATTGTTTCGGGAGTCATTTTCTTCTCAGCCCCCGCAGGGATATTTCTCGGAATTGGGCTTACTTGTCTTGGATTATTGATCGTTATTGGAGAATTCTGGCTTGCCCGGATTTTGTATCGTATCGGGATAAGATATCTGAAATGGAATATTGCCATTATCCACGGGAGTGAGAGCATATGATAGCATTCCATCTTCCAAATCTGCGACAGGTTTTCGGGTGGCTCTTCATCATCATGATTCTGAGTTTTGGAATCGGCGGTGTCCTTTTGATCCTGGAAACCGATTCACCAAATTCGCTCCGTGAAGGGTATTCTGAATTCAATTTCCCCTCTAAGGACATTGAGAAAGCGAGAGTCAATCTGGCCGTAGATACCGGATCTATACACATTTCCGACCAATCGATGGAATATCTTCTTTCAGGAGATGTTCATGTTGAGGCAAAGCATTATCTTCCCCGTCTCACTCATTCGGTTACCAATAAGACGATGAATATTGCAATTGACCGACCACGTGACATATTCCATGATATCATCGGCGGAGAGGAGAGATGGGATGTCAAAATCCATAACCAGACTCCAATAAGTCTTCTCCTCTCTGTCGGGACAGGGGATATTTACATACAACCAGGTAATGCGCAGATTTCAGAGCTGTCTCTTGAATCGGGAGCAGGTTCACTCTATTTGGATATTCATGAATGGAAGGGGGATTCCCTTCCCATCAGGATTGAGAATGGGGCTGGCGATATTACCATCCTGTTTCCAGAAAGATCCCGGGTAAATGTAGCTCTTGACAGGGCGATCGGGAATATATTCCTGACCGGGTTTACCGGAGATGACACTGGATATTATCATGAGACAAGAGATCCTGATGCCCCAGTCATTCATGTCACGATCTCGCAGGGAATTGGAGATATCACTTTACGGACGGTGGAGTGAATGACTATTATCCCTGTGATGAGAGTATATCAGAATAGGGTGCAGTAACTATGGAATAGATAGATGAATGAATAGTATACATCATACAAAGATTATTATGAAGACGAGCAAAAACCACACAAGAACAAAAGTACACAGATATGCGAAAACAGGAACGTTTATTCTTCTCGCTCTTGTCTGCATGCTCCCCCTGGTATCTGCCGCACCTCAGATATCAGTTATTGTTGCTGATTACAAAGTATCTCCGGCAGTTCTTCTACCAGGGGAAGAGGGTACTCTGACGGTCACTCTAAAGAGCGTTGCAACGGGTACAACTACCAGTTCAGTATCATATGGACAGGATATAAGTCAGACAACATCCAGTATCACGCCATATATTGACAGTGTGGTCCTGAAATCCAAAGACTTTGACATATTGGGAGGAGACTCAAAGTTTGAAGGAAATATCGGCCCTGACCAGCCGGTTCCCGTTACATTCCTGATTCGTGCACCACAACGAAGCGGGATGTATTTCCCGGAAGTCTGGATTCGGGTACGTGATGGTCAAAGTCTGAAATATCCGGTTCCGGTCAATGTCAACACCCAGTTATCAGTTTTGAAAACCCCATCTCTTGCACTTGAAAACACATTTCCGATACCGGTGAAACCTGGAACAAAAGTTGAGGGCACCATCAGAATTTCAAATGAAGGTTCAACGCAGGCAGATAATATCCGTGTTTTTGTGAATGGCAGTCCGCCCATGGCAATCCCGGCAGGAATCAGTTCATTCATGATTGATAGACTTGCATCAGGCATGTCAAAAGAAAAGAACCTCTCTCTTCTCATTGACAAGAACACTCCGACAGGAATCATCGAGGTACCGGTCCGAATGACCTATGCTCTGCTTGATGGTACTATTATTGAAGATACCGGATCTATAGGGCTTGATGTCAGAGGGGAATCTGAGATCAGTATCACCTCTGTTGAGACAACGCCATCCAGAGTAAACCCTGGTGAACCATTTAATCTCATCATCAGGGTTCAGAATACCGGAACTGGTGAGGCGAAATCAGTCAGTGCAACGATTGATCTCCCTATCCAGGGAGCAAAAGAGGCTTTTATCGGACGTATTAAATCAGGAAATGATGCTCCTGCCACATTTGTTCTTGAAGGAACTGAAGCGGGAGAGTACACCTATCACACAACCATTACCTATACTGATGACTGGGGCACCCATACCCTCGATAAGGATCTCATCCTTACCATTGCATCCGGTGGCGATTCATCCGGAATGATTATCCTGATCCTGCTTATTGTCATTGCCTGTGCAGGGGGATTTTTGTACATGAGGCATAAAAACGAGGATGACTGATGCTTCTCGACCTCAGGGTTTCATTTTTTTTAGCACTCCGGGGAATTCTCAGAGGGAGCAGGGGGAGCCTGTATCTGACGGTACTGATCATCGCCATGGTCTTTACCAATATGATCTTCATGCCCTCTATTATCCTTGGGTTTATCAAGGTCGCTGAAGACCAGATCATCACCTATCAGACCGGGAATATTCTCATCTCTCCTCATGAGGATGAACTCTATATTGAGGATGTCTTTTCACTACTGGAGAAGATAAACAGAATTCCCGGAGTTCTCAGGGCATCCGCCCATTATGGGACCGGAGTGACGCTCAGGTACAAAGGGAACAGCCTGGGATCGACAGTTGTTGCGATAAAACCGGATGATGAACGCCTCGTGACCGACGTATACCGGAAGATGGCGGATGGAGATTATCTGGCAGATGGAGAGAATGACGAGATAATCATCGGTATACAGACCTCCGGTCATAAGGATGAAAGTCTTGACATGGGACCCACTCTTGGATATCTGAAAGCAGGTGACCCGGTCACTGTTGAGTATACCAATGGGGTAAGCAAGGTGTATCATGTCAAGGGTATCATAGAGACTGGTTCATATTATGCAGACCAGGGAGCCTATATCACCTGGGATGAATTGGAATCGGTTTTTGGGAGAAAAGTTGATTATGCGACCGATGTCATAATTAAAACCGACCCTGACTCCTATGAACCGGATGTGAAAACACAGATATACAGGTTTGGGATCAGGGAGAAAGTCCAGACCTGGCAGGATATTCTTGAAGAGGCGATGGGACGTGCGGTTCAGAACTTTGCTATGCTCAACTCAATTACCATTGTTGTATCGTTGATTATTGCCATTGTGGTGCTTTTCATCGTTATTATGATAAAGACATTGAACAGCAGAAGGCAGATAGGTGTCTTAAAAGCGCTTGGAGTTGAGAAGAGTATCATTATTCATAATTATGTCTTCCAGGTTCTGATTCTGACTACGCTTGGGATTATTGTCGGGACGACACTCGTGGAGTCCATGGTTGCAATATTGACGGTGTACCCATTTCAGTTCCCTGATGGTGAGGTGACACCCGTGGTTGCCACATCAGATCTTATCAATAATACAATTATGTTGTATATTGCGTCATTTATAGCCGGCTACATTCCTGCCTGGCGGGTCGCATCTGAAGATATTCTTACCGCAATGAGGAGCTGACAATGATTATCGCAGAGAACCTGACCAGAGTGTATGATATGGGAAAAGTGACGGTTCATGCACTCCGGGGAGTATCCCTTACCATACAGAAGGGTGAATTTGTCGGTATCATGGGTGCAAGCGGATCTGGAAAGTCCACCTTACTCCATCTGCTCGGTCTTTTGGACAGACCAACAGAAGGGAAGATACTTCTTGGCGGTATTGATGTCAGGACCTTAGACGAACGACAAAGAACGCGGTTCAGGCTGAAGAGACTGGGTTATGTGTTTCAGGATTATGCTCTCGTGCCTGAATTAACCGTCGAAGAGAACGTTTATCTGACATCAATGATCCGGGGAACTTCAAAGGAAGAGTACCAGGCACAGACATTACAGATTCTTGACCGGATTGGTCTATCAGATCGGCTGACTCATAAGCATAATGAGCTCTCAGGAGGACAGCAGCAACGAGTGGCCATTGCACGGGCGATGGTGAATAAACCGGAGATCCTCTTTGCAGATGAACCATGTGCAAATCTTGATTCAGAGAGTTCAAGAAACGTGCTTGATCTCTTTAAACAGATTAACAAGGAGATGGCCCAGACGATTGTGATGGTCTCCCATGAGGACTGGCATATGGAGTATTTTGACCGGGTGATAATCCTTCGTGACGGAAAAATTGTATCCGATGGTCCTCCACCGGAAGAGATTTTGGAAAAAGCGTGTAAATATAAGTGATTACAAGAATTTATCAATAATTCCAGTGATCATTCCCATCTCCTCATTGCCAACCCCCAACGCTGGAAGAACTGTTTTAATAAGAGACCCGAAGGCCCTTTTCCCTTCCGGGGTTCCTACCATCTTCTTGATGGTGTTTATTCCATCAGGAGATGAGATAAAGTCCATAATCATCTTCTGGCCTTCTGGAGAGGAAAGAAATTGTTTGGCCATATTTTCCATTCCGAGCATAAGGTGATAATTGATCTATCTGGTATTAATATATTGTGATTAATCCGATCAGGATTTTTTTTATATCTCATATACCTTACGGGCTAAATTTTTCAAGAGATAAGAGAATCATACCATCCGTGACTGATAACAATATATATGTCCCTTTGCCATTATTCTTTCAGGAGAACGATGACGATCACAGAACCCATATCTAAAGTAAATCTGGAGCGGATCACCAATGGGATTTTTGCATTTACTATGACCCTGCTCGCCAGGGATATTGTAACTCCAGATCAATATGCAAAAGCGTCTACAATTACTGTAGATCAGTTTTTTTCAAACACGATATCATCAATGTTAGACTTTTTTGGAGTTTTTGTCATTCTTGCGATGTTCTGGATGCTCTTCTTTCAGATGTTTCATCGGATGAAGACATACGATTATCATTTTCTTCATGTGCATATGCTGGCTCTGATGGCAATTGTGGTCATCCCATTCTCTTCAGCATTTAGTAATCTGGGCCTTGAGAAGTACACCTTTGCAGATTATTTCTTTCAGATAAATTATTTTATTCTCGGCATTATTCTTCTCTATCTCTGGCATTATGCTAGTTCTTCCCCTCATCTTCGTGAACCATTACTGACTGATGAAGATGCTCATTTTCTCTTCATGAAATGTCTGATTCCTCCAGTTGTTGCTTTTATCGGTATTCTCTGGGTCTATGCAGATCTAGAAAACATCGAGATTCTCTATTATGTTCCTTTTGTGGTATTAGGGGTTTTTTTTAGAACTCCGCCGTTTGAGAAGAAGATGAGGTAATTTTTTCTCAAATAACAACACTTATACCACGAGACTACTAATGACCTCATCTATGAAATATTTTTTCAGGATGCCTGCAGTCTCCTTCTCCTGATGACTCTTGAGTACATCAGGTTTTCGAGACGTTGCGGGGATAGATAATAATGCCACAATTACAGCATTTGAGGAACAGGGGTTCGAAGTACAGGAAGGGTTCTTGGCCACTACAAACCCCATCGGTCTGTTTGAAGCGGGCATTACTCCTTCTTGTTACGGGAACAATCCAACCAATCCTTATATGCAATTTAAGGTTCCAAAAGCACCTGGTCAGACGGTAAATAACACCATCTCCGATGCACCGATCAATCCGCAGGATGCATGATTGTGGCTTGATTACCGGATGAGGCCTGATAAAGCCATCGTCTATGTTGGGATCACACCGCCGGAATGTGAATATTTCAGCTATATTGAATATATTGCCTTACGATATTCAGAAGAACTGAGCACGTATCACCGGATATTTACAAGTCTTGGAGATTCTATCAGTTTATCCAGGTTACAGAGTGAACCGGCATACAAAACCAATGTCTTCTCCGAACCGATTATCATTATCTTCACCGCTGACAAGGTTGCAGATCAAAATGCACGAGAGGCCCTCATGAATGCCGGATATCCGGAGGAGATTATGCACACGCTGGTCATTCCAAAGGACCTTGTTTGCATGGGACTTGTTGCTGAATCAGACACGTTTTCAACACTGAGCCGGATTGCGTTATTCAAAGATCAGTCTGAAGGGGAAAATTTCATCAACAGTACTCCTGGTATCGTCTACCGTCTGACTCCGACTATTGAAGGAGAACCGGATTATTATATTCCTGATTCAGCTATATTCCTCATAGATTCGATGTTAAAAATATATGACAACCTCCAGGTTGAGATTAAAAGGATCGAGGAAAGAATCAAATTTTACCTCAAGGATAAAGAGAATGAATTACGAATTTTGATGTCAGTTCCAGAGATTGGAATAGTAATTGGATCTAATTTGTTGGCAGAAATAGGTGATATCCATGATTTTCCAACCGCAGATAAATTAGCCAAATGGGCAGGACTTACCCCATCTGTTTACCAGTCTACAAATACCAATTACACTGGATCATCACGAAACATGGTTCCAATTATCTTCGATGGGCTCTTATTGAAGCTGCACACTCTGCGATTAGAAGACCAGGGAAATTGAATGACTATTTCAACGGTCTCTTACCCCGAAAGGGTTACAAAAAAGCAATTGTTGCTGTTGCTCGTAAGATTTTACGGATTGTTTGGTATCTTCTCATCAATAATGAAATATTTGAAGATGGAATTCCTAGAGTGAAAACTGTTAAGATTCCCAATTTTCCAGAAAAAATTGAGAGAGTTGGATTCACAAAGATTATTCAGCTTTTGTCCAGGGGAGCTGAGATAATTGTTCAAGAGGAAGGTAAGGAGATTATGCGAATTAATAGTTCATGTCAACCTACTTGATCCCGATTTTCATGGGAAATATTCGATTTCTCATGTCATTTTTTATTAATCCTTCTGTTTTTCCGGAATCACTCCGCTGACCCCTCCCCTTTGATCTGCCATATCCCCGAAATACCGGGGGATGACATGAATATGCAGGTGCATTAGCGTCTGACTTGCCGGTTTACCTTCGTTTATCCCGATATTATACCCGTCCGGAGAATATTTCCGGTTCGGGAGTGCAGAAGATACAGGTTACAGGGTCCATGCAGGATATCCTCTGGTATCAATGAGATATTTGCTTTTCTCAATAAGTCCGGAGAATGCAACATCGTTCCAGTTCCCGGTTCTGTAATCCCGTATTCCGGTGAGGGATGAACCAAACGGAATATTTTCTCTATTCACTCTTCTTTTACTCATAAGGAGCCAAAACTATGCTTTGTGTTATGAATCATTTTATTCCTGTGGAAGTCACATATCTGGGGATTAAGAATCCATAGTTTTGGTTCTATTGAAAAGTTGATGAAGTCAGAAGGAAGATGAAATAATAATGAGTGAAGCAGTGGAGATCCCGGACCCCGTGATGCATCTGATTGAACATTTAAAAAATAGGCCTGATGAAAAACCTATCGAGGTGATCACGAGGGTTCTGGAATTTTATAGCGATGATTATATCGATGAAGAGACAGAAATAGCCATAAAAGAAGGCATAGAAGAATATAAAGAGGGTAAATCAACTTCTCATGAGGATCTTGGGAAGGAATTAGGATTTATCTAATGTATACTCTCCATTATTCAAATCATGCCAAACGGGCACTAAAAAATCTTGATCACCAAGTTGGTAAACGGATATACCAGATCCTTGAATCAATAAAGGAGAATCCCCGAGCCCATATTGAGGAGATGAAACGTCCGAAAGGTGCTGAAATACTATATAAGTACAGAATCGGAGAGTATCGGGTAATAATGTCTCTTTATGATAATGAACTGGTTGTTCTGGTCATCGATATAGGACCGAGAAGAATTATTTATAAAAAATATGGTGGAAAGGGATAATTTCGATCTTGGGATATTGTGATGCATCTGATTGAACATATAAAAAACCGCCCTGATGTGAAATCTATCGAAAGATCACGAGGTCCCATAATTCATATTATTATTGTATATGAACCGTATGCTCAGGTATCGGATAGTGAATACCGGAGGAGAGTATGAAATGTGCAATTTGTAAACATGGAATTTGTAAACATGGAATTTGTAAACATGGAATTTGTGAACCAGGCAATATTGCTGTCACATTAGAACGAGAATCTACCACCGTGGTAATCAAACAGATCACAGCCATAGTGTGTAATACCTCTGGCGAAGAATATCTGAATGAAGAGATTACTGATACGTTCCTGTCTATTGCTGAATATGATGTCAAGGTTGGTATTTTGGAAGATATCAGGGGATGTCGGATTGCCTGTGCTTCCATATAATTCAGAATCTTTTAAGTTTAAGATGGACATGACCTGACAGACATATAATGGTCTTCGCTAAATTTTCTGATGCTTTAAAAGAATGGTCTTGGTGATAGATGATTTCCGGATGACTTCTGTTATCATCAGTATTCGGACCACCTATGAGACCTGTACGCAAATAATACTAGATTTCACTTGTGCGTCGGATATCTACAAAGGATATATGATTCTTCTGAATAGTTAGAAGAAAGATTAAGGGATATTTAATCCTCAAGGTGAATAAATTACACTAAAAATCCTTGAATTACCTTATTTACAACATTTATAAAAATTCCCTCTCTTTGATTTTATTGTTACCGGGCCAATATTGTTTCTTCCGGGATTAGGTAGGAATTTATTATAGATTTATTACGGGAATCAAGAAAATCACTTGATAATGTATTTATATTTCCGCTTATGAAATCAATGTAATGTTATTAATATAGTAATTTATAACTTTATGTATATTTTTGAACCTTTTTTTATACAAATGTATTTATCCCAAACCGTCAATCTAATATCATAAGGAGGGGGAAGATGGAGGATATATTTACCCAGGAGGGTCAGAACTGGAGAGAATATCAATTATTCCGGATATCAGATCTGCAAAAATCCGGATTATATGATGAGGCTATGGCTGTTGCTGATGAAAGCCTAAAAGTCTGGGTTGATGACCCGGTCCTGCTCTTTTATAAATCCTTAATCCTCCTTGATCTTCAGCTTCCGGGTGAAGCAATCAGGGTGCTTCGAAAGATTCAATCAGTAATTCCGTTTGATATGAGAATTCAGGATTATATCGGGAAAAATCTTATGCTCCAGGGGTATTATTATACTGCCCTTAAGACCCTTTCCCACTTTGATGTTATGTCGATAGGGTCAGCAGGAGAATCCTCCCTTACTCTGCATGTATGCAGGTTTTTCACTGGTGACACTCAAGAGGCAGAAAAATTCTGTGACCTGGTTTTGGGATTCCATACGGATGATGAACAATATGGTGAATTTCTCGCTACATTCCGGGCTTTGAAAATATTATGTCTGCTCACAAGAGGAGAAGAAAAGGAAGCCCAGGACCTTAGTGATCTTATCATGTATTCATATCCTGATTGCCCACTCGTAGCATACGCAGCAGGCATATCAGCCAGGGCTGTTGGTGATCTTGACCATGCTGTCATGTATTTGAAAAAGGCAGTTGAAGTACAGCCACTTGACATGCGAGCTAGATCGGATTTAGCAGATGTTCTTATGCATCTTGGTAAAATCGAAGAGGGGATGACTTTCAGGCAGAGCATAACAGGATTCTTTGGAGCAGAAGAGAGTGATCCATGGCCAGGACTTCGGGGGGAAGAACTGCTTATGGCCGGGCGGTTTGAAGAGGCTTTTCTAATCTACAAGAGAATATGTGAGGAAGATCCTGATAATCCGGAGTTTCTCATCCCATTCATTACTGCTCTTCATTTCAGCGGTAAATATGATCAGGCAATAGTCTATGCAGAGAAAGCTGACCATAATCCAAAAGCGTGGAAAGCAATCTATTTGAAAGATGCATCTTTGTACCAGCAGGGAAAGGTGATCGAATCATTCCAGTGTATATGTTCAGCTGGAGCCAGAGATCGTGGATTTATATTCTACACTCTGTTCGGCATGGAACAGGAAGGGTGGTTTAAAACCACAGATAACCTTTCAGGTGACGCACTAGCATTTCAGGGTATGATACAGGATGGTCTGGAATCTGCAATTCCACTCTTTGAAGCTCTAAGCGATGCACATCCGGACATACCTGAATATCATGCCATGCTTGTTCTGCTTTATTCATTTACCTGTCGCTATGTTGATGCTGTTTTGGCTTCAGATAATCTGGAAGGGCATGATAATCCAGATTTTGCCTTAATCCGGATCCTTGCTATCAGGACTGCAGGATGTCTCAATGACGCAGAAATGGAAGGAAAGAAAATTCTGGACAAGTATCCTGATTATCCTGCTGCATTGAATATGTATACACGAATTCTCCTGGAACAGGAACGGTACCGGGAGGGATATACTCTCCTCCTCTCTCAAAACCCTCCTGTCATTCCTGATGCTAACCTGCAGGAGGTATATGTCAGATGTCTTATCCGTGCAGGTTCATTTCATGATGCATCAATAGCAGCATCTCTGATTCTTACGGAAAACCGGGGAAGACCCCTTGATTACTCTCTTCTTATCCGTTCTTTCATGCTTGAAGGTGATTATTCTGCGGCATTATTTGCTGCACGAGAAGGGATTCTTACTACTGGCGCTTCTCAAGATTTATTTCTCCCCTATGTAAAAGCTCTTCTTCAGACCAAAAATCCGGACGAAGCAGCAGGAATACTACAGGATCAACGAGCACCTCTTCCTGACACACCGGAAGTGAGATATCTGAAATCCGCCGCTGCAATTCTTTCAGGAAACGATGAGCAGGATATATCGGTTCCAGAATATGCAGCACATGTATTTCAGGCAGAAAATGGGACGCTCCGGACTTATATCGGGGATTATCTGACAGCTGCACGAATGCTTGAAATTGAGATTTTTCAGGAACCATTAGATTATTCGCTCCGGATAGCCTATGCCGGAGTTCTTTTCAAAATGGAACGGTATTCTGAAGGGATGCATCAGCTCTCCCTGATCCCGGATCATATGAGCAGTGATGATCAGGTACAGATGCTGTTGAAAGAGGGATCCGAATCTCTCTGCCTTGAGACCGGACTTGCGGATTTGGTCAGGCTTGGCGGCGATTCTCTGACTAGGCAGGTTGAACTGATACATGAGCGAGCGACCAGGCTTAAGGATTTCGGGATTGATAAGCTCGCTATTGAGGCATATAGATGGATTATCAATCAAACTACGAAAGATTCAGTCATTCGTCGTTTTATAGCCGATGCTTTTCATATGCTTGGAGATCTTGAGGAGAATCCTGATCGGTTTAATGAGGCACTGGTTGTCTACAACGAACTGCTGGCTGAAGATCCTGATAATATTGTACTACTAACTGAAAAAGGACTTATTCTGAATAATTTGAATAGGTTCGGGGAGGCGGAAACGATTCTTCAAAAAGCAGTCGAACTGAATCCTTTGTCCGGTTTTGCATCCTCTGCTTTATGCTGGTCCCTTTCCTGTCTGGAGAAAAATGAGGAAGCCCTGGAGTTAGGAAATAGGGCTGTTTCATTGATACCTCATATATGGGCATCCTGGAATAATCGTGGAATGGCGAAATTCGGTCTTGGTAATTTCGAAGATGCGGCATCCGATTTCAGGCAGGCAATCAGATGCTTACCATCAGAAAAAATTGGGAGGTTAGGTCTTCTGGCAACGCTCATGGAACTGAAGAGTGACGACGCTCAAGATGTGTATGGTGATCTGATCGTTAGATTCGGAAATATCAATTTTTCGAGAGATGAGTATGGTAATGATGACAATGATGAAATTAAAAATCCTTCAGGGAGGAGAAGAGTTTTTGAGACGGTAGCAGGGTATATGGATGGATATTTGTGATAAAACGTAAACTTTTTTTAATTTCATGGATATTTGGTTGTGGAGGCATATGAATTCAAAATGGTGTAATTATCTCTCCAACTATTTATCAGGTTCAATTTTTTCTTTTGGTTTCATAGTATATCGCGCTTGTAAAAATTCCTGAAGGTCTGATTCTGCAATTCTATATGATTTCCCGATTTTTATTGCGGATAGTTCCTTTTTTCTTATCAGATCACGAATTACCTCAGGTTCAATATCAAGAATCTCGGCAACGGTATCTGTCCGGAAGAATTTACCCTTTTTTAGTTCAAAGTAGTTTCTCACTTTACGTTCTGGAGATAACTGCACTATATATGGGCCATTATCGGGTTCAGATTCTGTAGTTGTATTTTTATTGATCCTCTGTGAAGTCATTATTTCATATCGTCTTATAGGTATTTGTATGATATCTACTTGAATGTATTGTGATAAGGTAGTGTATAAATTTTCGTCGGTATTCCTATACCTGTATGCCGGAGGATGTTAAATTCCATTTTAGCATAGAAATGAGATGAAAATGATATAATTTTATAATAATTTAGATTTACCTTTTTTTCATTTTTGGTGAAGACATTTTTTGATTCATGTTATTCACTTTTACCCTATCTTTTATTGCGCTTTTCATTGTTTTAATGAGAATCTTCTTTCTAAATTTAGGCTATATTTTCTTATAATATTGTAGATTCTAGGGTTTTCGACCATATCATAGATAAAAAATTTTTACATATTTATGTATTTTTGTATACTTTTATGTGCTTTTTCATAGAAAATTTATATACTCTTACTCTCTGATATCTATTATGCAGAACTCATCTGCCCGGTTATGTATTGCTCATTCCTCTCAAGCAGTATTTGCAGCACGGTATGTGAGCAGTATACATGTTCCTTTCACTAAAGGAATATCAGGTAATATTTTGTTTCCCTCTCAAAGTCATGGATAGTTAAAGAGTAAACCAACTTGGTGAGATTTCTCTAACGAAATCCTGGCGGAGTGAATCTAAAAAACCTGTAAATATTCTCTTGAATGAAAATAGAGGTGAAAGAATGAATAATCATCATCCCAAAGAAGTTACCTGTGCAGTATGTGGATCGTCTAGTTTACAGGATGTTCTGTTGGTTTCAAATTCAAACAGCAGTTTTAATTCGGGATTTTATTCAGTCCCTCTGGCACGGAATACCTTGATGTATCAGATCCAGGAATGTCCCACATGTCGATACTGTGCTCCTGATATTACCTTTGCAGATGTGAAGATAAAAGATATTGTAAAATCCGGGAATTATCTTCAGATTGCAAATAATGGCGAAATATCAGCTTTAATTCGACGATACTTGCAATATTCATACTGTGCCGAGGTACTTGAAGACAACAAAACTGCATTTTTTGGATACCTGACTGCATCATGGATATGTGATGATACGAATGAGATGAGACTGGGTAAAAAGTGTAGAGAGAAAGCGATTGAATTTATGATAAAATGTAAAAATAATGGAGATTATATCTGGAATCACCCGGGATTTTTTGAACTCATGCTCGCCGATCTTTACCGAAGAACAGCGCAATTTGAGAAAGGAAGTAAGATGATTCAGGTTGGATTAAGCAAGGTAGTAGAGCCTATCCTGAAATCTTCCCTTGAATTTACAAGTTCACGAATTAACCGCTGGGATACCTTACCCTGATTGCCTTATGAAATTGTTATTTTATTCATTTAAAGTACTTAAAAAATAAATGATAGAATATAAAAGTTAAAAAGAATTTTTTGTTCATAAAGAGCCATGCGTATCGAGAATTATTTCCAAATCAAAAATCGACAGACATAATTACTCCGAAAAAAATTATCCATATATGAGGTGTCTATGCAAACTACGATAATATCTGTTGATATCAGGACACATCCCCAGCTCGGAGAGGATTATACCGGAACGATCTTCAGAGGATGGCTTGGTGCATCTTTGCACTGTACAAAGCATGGAGACTGTGTTCGTAATTGTCCTGATAAGACTTCGTGCCCATACAATATGGTATTTAAGGAAAAAAATGATATTAAACCATATTCTCTTCTTTCATTCCGGGCAGGTGATCTGATCCGTGGGTTCATTAAAGTGCATGGTGATAAGCAGGAATTTGTTCCAGAAATCGTTTCTAGGATAAATGATCATTCGAATGCCGTTCATTTTAAAGGTCATCATTATTCAGTGGAAGAAATATCGGTCAGAAAGTTAGATCCTTCTCCTCCCGAATGGGGTGACAGGGTAAGGATTCAGTCTCTTTCTCCTTTATATCTTGAAAAGAATGAGAGGATGGAGATTCTGCCTGAATTAGCACATATTCTCTCTGCATCAATTCGTGCTTACAATCGTGTATGTAAATTTTATGCAAGAGATTCATATCCCTATCGGACTGAAATTGATTTAAAGAACCTTCATGCCCCTATTCTTGATTATGATATAAAAACCGTTCAGATTGCTCATAAATCTATGGATGGCAGGATGATTTCCCTTAAAGGGATTTGCGGGAATATTCTGTATGATACATCCACTGTTTCGCCAGAAGCAGGGAAAATCCTTCATTTGGGTTCTCATCTTCAGATTGGTAAGCATAGTACCTATGGTTTTGGTGGTTTTATTGTCAAATGTGAGGTCTAATATGAGTGAAAAAATTGGTGTTATAGACTGGTTTACCAAAGTCCGGTCTGATGTAACATATGGTCATGAAAGTGATGGGAAGACAGGTTTGCTCATCAATGAAATTGCTTTATCTTTTGGATCAAAAAGCCTTTATGATGCTGCAAACCGGATAAGTAAAGTATTAGAACAGAATGATTTTTTACAATCTGTCTGTTCGGATACAAGGCTCCCTGTCTGTTCACTATATCATCATCTTCGTAATACTGCAGCTATTGCGGTCTGTTTACTTGTTGATAAAATCCTTGATGATGAACAGTTTATACAGGGTTCCCTTTCTGAATATGGCCTGACTTCTGATCAGATCGGTCAATATCGAAAGGAGGACCTGGTGGGTCTTGTGCGTATTGGTTCATTACTTCATGATTTAGGAAAGGTTCGTTCATTTTCTTCTGAACGAAAATATGTTAGGTTTTATGAACATGTGTCATTGACTGAAGAAATCGTCAGGGAGATACTATCAAAGGTAGATCCTTCCTTTGTCTCACGGTTTGGTCTTGATGCTGTCCTTCCCCTCCTTGCTCGGAGACATCATGCCAAAGAAACAACAACAAGGCTTGAAAAACTAATTCATGCCGGTGATGTGATCTCTTCTTCTGCAGATCGGCAGTATGAGGTTACTGGAGAGGTAAAAGACGGAAACCTAGTTTTATATTCTAAAGATCCCGTTTTTCCTCATAAGATTAATTGTAATGACGGCGATTATGCTTGCTCTATCACTCCTCATACCATCCTATTGGGATATAAACAGGACAGAACGGTTCCAGTCAGACCGAAGAATGAGAATGAAAAGTACCGGATACTCTTCAGAGATTCGGTAGTTCAGGGCGGTCCTGGAGAATTCCTTGGGGAATGGTCTTTTCCAGGTGGCAGAATCGGGTACCTCTCTCTTGATATAATGCAGATCCAGGACTTTATCATGGAAGCGGATAAATTGCCGATGCTCCGTGGAGGGAGCGAGATCGTTTCGAATGTTCTCCAGGATATCAGGAAATTTATTGCTGATGATCTGGGAGATGAGGCTGTTTTGTTCTCTGACGGTGGCAATCTTCTGGCTTTTTGTCCTTCAAATGCAGCATGGCTGAATAAAATAAAGGAGAAGGCTGAAGAGAAGGTCACATTTGCAAGTGATGGGGTACTTCGTGCTGCAGTCACGACAGGTACGATACCGTTAAAAAATCTTGCAGGGTCATTTTATGATTTCCTGAAAGATGTTGTTAATGAACTTAATATGATAAAACAACATTCATATTCAGTCTCTATCATTCACCCTCCTAAAAAAGATCAGATCTGTGATGCCTGCAGGAACCGGCTTATTACCGGAAGTCTTCAGATTGAAGATAAGACAGAGAGGTATTGTTCAGTTTGTGCTAAAAAGGAGAATTTTGGACGAATACAACGCAATGAGGCAAGGAAAGGAAGAACCAGCAGGATTAGTCCCTGGCCATTTACATTCATTAAGGATAATAATCTCCAATATCCTCATGAATTGACAGATATCGGAGATTCTATTGCGGTTATCGCGGTTGATGGGAATATGATGGGACGTCTTTTTTCTCATACTCTGACACCTGCCGAGTATACGTTTAAGAGTGAGCAGTTTTCTCGTCGTTTTATGGGTGTTGTCGGAAAGACACTTGAGGATTTGATGGCAGCGGATCAGAATAAAAAGGATCCAAGACAGAGATTACTACTCTATAACCCTAAATCAAAAGAGAATGGAGAGAAGTTTCCTGGAACCAGCTGTGGGTTTGATATCATTTATGACGGGGGAGACGATCTTCTGATTATCATGAATGCAAGAGCTGCCCTGATATTCTGTCAGGAACTGATCACCCGGGTGGCTCAGGCATTTTCGTTTCAAAATAGTCTGACAAAGGGTTCTCAGTATGACACGTATCAGTACCATACGGTTACAATTTCCTGTGGCATTGCTATTGCGGATAATAAATTCCCTATCTATTTCCTGCTTGATCGGGCACGATCCATGGAATCAAAGGCCAAAGAGGCATTCAGGAAGAGGAGTTCTACAGATGAGTTGAATCTTATCCGCCTTCCTGCCGGAGCTGTCGCATTTACTGCGGTGCAGGGAGCTATGCCTTCTTCAGATTATGCCTGCTATGTGCTTCCTGATGATAAGAATGAGATGGATATGCTGATGAAGATCATTCATGACGGTCTTGATTCTGATAACCGTTCAGGGGTTCGTGATCTGATTACCTGTGGTGACACGGTTTTTGAGAAACTGAACTTTATAAAATACAATTATGCATCGGCTCTTCGGAAGCAACAGGGTGGAAGGGAGAGAATTGAAGCTGCCAGGGTGATGGCAGACGTGGTGAATAGTCCTGGACGGGAAGATTATGGGACTAATATCCATGGTGCGGTCAAGATGGTTGTTCCCCTTCTCTGGCATACAAGAGGTGAAGAATGATGGAAATATGGACGATTGATCTCTGTTTTATCTCTCCATTTCATACAACCGGGAATAATATGGGTTCTTTTATTCAGATTGCCCGAAATCAGGACCGTAAAGGGAACAGCATTCCCTATATTCCTGCAACCCACCTGAAAGGGGTGATGCGATGTGAAGCAGAACGGATTATGAAGGGTTCTGCAGGGATATCGTGTTTTATTACCGGCAATCCTTATTCTACTGATCATGAAATTATGGTATGTGATGAGGTGAAGGCAGGAGGATATGGATGTCCTGTCTGCTCACTCTTTGGTGTTCCCAATATCGACGGCGGAGGCGGTTTTCGTGAAGGAAAGTTACGTTTTTTGGATTTTTATCCGTCCAAAGGGAAAGAGGAAGTGAATATTCTCAGAAGGAGTCATGTGATGATCAACCGTGAATTCCAGGTTAAAGAGGAACATGCTCTCTATTCTGAAGAGGCCATTCCTTCAGGTACGATTTTTACGGGAGATATTATTATAAGGACAGGTCTGACTGATGAAGAAAAACGGGTTTTCCTGGCTAGTCTGCATACTATGGCCTGTTATGGGCTTGGGAAGAACCGATCACGGGGGTTTGGCGCTCTGAAAATTGGTGAAATTAAAAAGTCTGATGGGACTGTAATTTCGGAGGTGTAAATAGATGCAGGTGATGAAGGGAACGATAACATCAGTCTCACCACTCCATTTTGGAAATGGTCGGGCAAGAGGGACCTTTTCTCAGACGCTTTCATATGTTCCGGGGCGGACCATCCGGGGTATGATCGGCTGGTACCTGTATCAGAATTACCGGGATCTATTTGATGCATGTGGTCTGGCAGAGGATCATGAACCTGAAAAGATGCACCTCTTTTTCAGGAATGGATATCCTCTTTCAGATAAAAAACGCTCTGTTTATGCCCCTCTTAAGAGTCGTTGGTGCAAAAAATGTGGCAGTCTTATCGAGAATGATGAGAATGAATGCACTCAAATGGTAGATGGAAGACTGTGTCTGCAGGAAGGGAAGAAACATACCGGTCTCGTTGGGATTAAATCTTTTTCCGAGAGAAAACTGGTACAGCCTGATCCAGTTCCGAAAAGACTGGAGACAAAGTGTCCGATTACCAGGGATGGTCATACAAGTATGGGAAGTGGCTGGCAACTTTCACCGTACCATGTGGAAGGAATCGAACCGGGGGTTCCTTTTGGGTTTGTGATGCTTGCAGAGGATACAGTTGCTGATGATGTGGTTCATATTTTGAATGATGCTTCGTATGCCTGTGGGCTTGGAGGTTTTCGATCACGGGGGTATGGGCTGGTTGATATTTCCGTGGATTCGCAGGTTTCAGATGATGAGCATATTGCATCCCGGTCGTCAGAGTTTTCAAAAGGGGATGAATATCTTCTCATTCTGAATGCTCCCTGTATCCTGCGATCAGGGGCCAACTCGACGATTGGGCTTGACAGGTCGTTTTTCGAAGCGATTAATAAACGATTGGAATCAAGAGGTTATAAAGGAGATATCGCTCCAGGTTCTGATCCCAGTCCGTATATTACCCGGTCGGTTGTCAGGGGCTGGTCGCTGAAGAATGGAAATATGGTGGATGAGATTGTTCCTGCTACCGGTCCGGGGAGTTGCATCATGGTCACGGGTTCTCCGTCGTCTCTTGCGGCTTTGGAGGTGTTTGGAATCGGTGATATGCAAAGTTCAGGGTATGGTGAGATGTTTGTCTCAGGGGTGATCTGATGGATATGATTGATATGAATCAGAAGGCCTGGGAGATTGCCGCTTCAGCAATGATCCGGAAAGGAAAAGAGATTGAGTGTTATTCAACCGGTCAGGTGAGGTTCTTTTTCGAACAGGCCAGATCATCAAGGTTTGAGCATATAATCAAGGAGCAGCAGGATCGGTACTCGCCTCAGCCCTCTGATGGAAGGGGTGGAAATGATCCAAAAGTGATAGATGAAATGAAAATACGCAAGGGGATCCATAAGAAGGTCGGATCTGAAGTTATTTCGGCAATGAAAGATCTTTCTGCCCGAGATAGGATGAGATTTGTCCAGTACCTGCTCTGGAATATCAGAATTATTGAACAACTTCGTGGGGATGAATCAAAGATACGCCAGATTCTTCGTGCCGAGCAGGTCAGGAACCCGGATGCAGTTCTTGAAAAGATACCAAAGCCGAAGTTTCAACAAAGTTGCAAAGTTTCGGGGAGGAGATGAGAGATGCAGATGAATGCTGATGAACTAAAGAAGATAGTGCTCATGTCATATGAGCTTACGGTGCTTATGCCCAAGCCAATAAAGAAGGATGATAAGTTTGTTATTGATTCACGGAGTAAATTCAAAACTCTCCCTGAAGCTCTTCGTCAGATGGATGATGCAGCAGCGTCTATCACCCATTTTGTCAAGAGTGCCGCGTATTTTCTGCCCCGGAAAGATGCAGGAACGAAACCGGAACAGATGCTCCCGTTCATGAACAAACTAATGGAACAGGTGGATGAATTGAACAGATCCGGTGGTGAGCCTGAGCGGGTGAGGGAGCAGCTCAAGTATCTGATCGGGTATGCAAACTGGAATGCCGATGCAGTTTGTGCGATTCTCACTGCCATGGGTGAGTTAAAGTCGCAGGATACTATCAGGAAGATGCTTGAAGCAGAACTCAAAGTTGTTGGTGCTGATCATGAGGTTGATCAGGTGTTTTCACAGATTCAGAAATGGGTGAAGAATGAAGGGGGATATCATCAGAGTGGTGATCAGAACAGGCAGAGGAATCAGGATAGAGGCGGATATTCCCAGAGGGGGAGGTACTGATGTTTTCATCGTTTGAGAACAGGGCGGTGATCTCCTGGGATATTGTGACGAAGTCTGATCTGCATATCGGAGGTCACGGATCATCTGGGCCGGCTGATGTTGATCTTCCAGTGCTTAGGAATAGTGAGGATTTTCCAATAATTCCCGGGAGTAGTATCAAGGGGGTGCTTCGGACTGAACTTGAACGGCTTTTGCGAGGATGCTCCATTGAGGTCTGCACGATTCCGGATGTGTGTTATTCATCGCGATGGCTGAAGGAACACCCAGAAAAAAGAGATAAAGCAGTGGATCCCTGTCTTGTCTGTCAGATCTTCGGGAGTGGGGGGAATTCATCACCTGCCCGGATCCGGGATGCAACTGCAAAGGAAAAGTTTACCGTTATCAGAGACGGGGTTGCAATTGATAGAAAATCAAGAAAGGCTAAACCAGGCAGTAAGTACGATCTTGAGGCGGTGCCAAAGGGCACGGTTTTTTCCGGTTATGTAATGCTAGAGAATTGTTCATTGTATGGACAAGATTATGCCCGTCTTGGTGGGCTTCTCTCCCTGGTAGAGTTTTTCAATGCCTGTGCAGGGACGATGGGTCATGGGGTCTCCCGGGGATATGGGGAGGTTGAGGTCAGGATCAAAGAGATTTCGGTGATCTCAGCGAATGATTATCTGAATGGGAATTATTCCGGTACAACCTATGGATTTGGAACTCCCCAGTATGATGCGTTTGTCAGTCAGGCATTAGCTGCCTGGAGAACCTGTGTCGCCGGGAAGAAGGAGTAGGGGAGGATCGTATGGATTCGTTAGACCGGTTTTCAAACCGGTACGAGATTGAAGGGACTATCGAACTGAAGACACCGATGCGGATTGGCGGGGGTCAGAATGCGGCGATGTATTCGCTCTCTCCTGCTCCTGTAATTGAGTGTTTTGATGCAGGTTCAGGCGTATTTGAGCCATATATTCCAGGAAGCAGCCTGAAAGGGATCCTTCGCAGTACACTTGAGCGTCTGGTAAGGACATTTGATGACTCAAAGTGCTGTGTCAGTGTCGGGAATAAAAAAGAAGGAATGGTTCTTTGCGGAAATGACACCTGTATTTCCTGCCGTATGTTTGGTTCGATGAACGGGGGTGCAAAGGTGAGAATTAGGGATTCACACCTGACCGATGAGTGCCGAACCAAGGAGGACTGGCAGGGATATCTTCGGGAACAACCGCACTTTGGTAGTCCCAGACCTGGTGGAAAAGGACTGATGCGACCGGAAGAGTCGGTATCTGCAGGTACTGAATTTCGGTTTCATATTGATCTTGATAACGGGACTGACGAAGAGGCAGGGCTCATGATGCTCGTTCTTCGAGAGTTTAATTATTTTCGGGCACATCTGGGCGGCGGTTCTACGAGGGGTCACGGGTTTTGTTCAATGAAAGGTGTCACTCTTACGAAGTTATCTCTGCAGGATGGAGTTATATCCAGGGATAAGGTTTCAGGAAAAGATTGTTTATCTGCTGCGAAACGATATCTTGCCGGGATAAACAGCTCACCTGATAGCGACAGAGGGTTTGATCGGTACTGGAAAGCATTCTCAGAACCGGTTAACCGGTTTGATGACGGACATGTTGTCGCTACGCTGATTGTTACCTGTATAACTGATTTTTCGATGAAAGGGCTTGATGAGCCTACGGTCACAAACGGGCTTGGGCCGGTTATTCCCGGTTCGACGATTAAAGGGTTCTTACGGCACAAGCTTGAACAGAGAGAAACCGATAAAAAAATCATCGATTCCATTTTTGGAGGATTAAACCAACGGGGCCGGCTCATCGTATCAGATGCCTGGTATGCTGGTAAAAAAGGAATTGGGAATGAGTATATACCGAAGCGATCAGCGCTCATGATGTATATGGTCTTTGATAATATGACTCAAAATGAAATGGAGCATATTACTCAGTTTTTTGATAAGGAAATTCAGATCACCGGGAATACGAGTGCCGGGATTTCGAAATATAATCAGGGGAGTCCGAAAAACAGGGTTAAAATTCGGGTAGAATCGGTGAACCGGTTTTCAGCAAAAAAGTTCCTTGCAGAATAAGTATCCCCTTTTTTCAGGAGATATGAGTTATCTATTATCATAAAAAAAGGAGAAAAAATTGGGCCCTTTTAGAGGGGTTGCCCAGTTCTTTATAAACTAAAGGTTCGAGATCGATCCGGGTAAAAATATTCTGAACGAAGGCCGATTTGGGCGTAAATTGAACCATTACATTTATATATTATGCCTACTTCTTTAAATACTGAAAGCTCAAAATCGATCCAGGTAGGTTCCCTGAAAATCGGGGGATGGAAAGATGGGTTTTGAGCCAATCTAAGCGAAAAAAGTGGCGGTTGCAAGTGACCCGAAAATAGAAGGGTATGGCAACACGCCCGCGCCCGCTTGTACGAGCTCAATCGGGGTTGCAAGTGACCCGAAAATAGAAGGGTATGGCAACGATATTTACCATATAGTTATTCTAGTATCTGATTTGTTGCAAGTGACCCGAAAATAGAAGGGTATGGCAACCTTAGCGTTTAATAAGGTTAACTTGTCATACGCAGTTGCAAGTGACCCGAAAATAGAAGGGTATGGCAACATGCTTTGAGGATAATCAGAAGCCCTCTAGAATGTTGCAAGTGACCCGAAAATAGAAGGGTATGGCAACTTAATACAATAGAATTTTTATTTCATCTTTAATAGTTGCAAGTGACCCGAAAATAGAAGGGTATGGCAACTCTTATACTGCGCCTCAATTTCGGCGCGCTTTAAAGTTGCAAGTGACCCGAAAATAGAAGGGTATGGCAACGGGGCATCATCTAACCACGCTCCTTTGTGGTATTTCGTTGCAAGTGACCCGAAAATAGAAGGGTATGGCAACAAGTCCTTAGCGGCTTCAATCTCGTCAAGTGTAAGTTGCAAGTGACCCGAAAATAGAAGGGTATGGCAACACGGATATAGTTACGTCATGTTTACGCAGTCTTACGGTTGCAAGTGACCCGAAAATAGAAGGGTATGGCAACGTTATCAGGTTACAGGATAGGACCGCGTGTGGCTGTTGCAAGTGACCCGAAAATAGAAGGGTATGGCAACCTGATTTCATCTGTTTTTTACTTTAGTGTGATATAGTTGCAAGTGACCCGAAAATAGAAGGGTATGGCAACTTGGAAGCCCCTTTCCAACCTAAAAGCAGAATGTAGTTGCAAGTGACCCGAAAATAGAAGGGTATGGCAACAACCTCATGCAGGGCCTTGCAGCACCAACGGAGGCAGGTTGCAAGTGACCCGAAAATAGAAGGGTATGGCAACTACATCAGGGAGATCTATAACACCTGCAGCAACCTGTTGCAAGTGACCCGAAAATAGAAGGGTATGGCAACTTTCCCTCTGTTCTTCCATCAGGTTGTGCACCTGGTTGCAAGTGACCCGAAAATAGAAGGGTATGGCAACTTTACAATTTTTTTATACTTCTCATTAGACTCTTGTTGCAAGTGACCCGAAAATAGAAGGGTATGGCAACTCATCCTCATTCATCTCACTTATAAGAGAGTGAGATGTTGCAAGTGACCCGAAAATAGAAGGGTATGGCAACACATACTGGGGCTGGATCATTATTCTGCCAGTTCGTTGCAAGTGACCCGAAAATAGAAGGGTATGGCAACCAGAATCAAAGATCTCATTATGGGTTATTTTGAGGTTGCAAGTGACCCGAAAATAGAAGGGTATGGCAACCATGAAAGGCGGGAACATAACATGATCCATTATGTTGCAAGTGACCCGAAAATAGAAGGGTATGGCAACCAGAATCAAAGATCTCATTATGGGTTATTTTGAGGTTGCAAGTGACCCGAAAATAGAAGGGTATGGCAACCATGAAAGGCGGGAACATAACATGATCCATTATGTTGCAAGTGACCCGAAAATAGAAGGGTATGGCAACCGGGACAGACGGCAAATGGAAACGCGAGTACACAGTTGCAAGTGACCCGAAAATAGAAGGGTATGGCAACTTTACCGCACAAATCGCAGAACGTATCATTAACGTTGCAAGTGACCCGAAAATAGAAGGGTATGGCAACTCCTGATACCACCAGTTGCCCTGTGCAGCACCTGGTTGCAAGTGACCCGAAAATAGAAGGGTATGGCAACTTATCCAGAAATCGGATAAGCTCCATGAGTTCAGTTGCAAGTGACCCGAAAATAGAAGGGTATGGCAACCAGGAAATCATTCCACTATTTTGTCAAGCATGTTAGTTGCAAGTGACCCGAAAATAGAAGGGTATGGCAACGACGTTGTTTCTATTTCATTTCTCGAACATTCCCTGTTGCAAGTGACCCGAAAATAGAAGGGTATGGCAACATAATAGACCTCATGTAATGTGGCTCTATCTAATGTTGCAAGTGACCCGAAAATAGAAGGGTATGGCAACTCTGTATCCGTACCATAATCACTCATCCTTACGTGTTGCAAGTGACCCGAAAATAGAAGGGTATGGCAACTATAATCGGTCCATAATGTGCCATACCTACCCTGTTGCAAGTGACCCGAAAATAGAAGGGTATGGCAACCACTGACCTTTGTAAGTTACAAGTCACCCTAAAATGTTGCAAGTGACCCGAAAATAGAAGGGTATGGCAACTACATCTATGTAAATGTTTAATGTGGGGTTTTCTTGTTGCAAGTGACCCTAAAATAGAAGGGTATGGCAACTTACACTCGATATATCACCATAATGATCTACATAGTTGCAAGTGACCCGAAAATAGAAGGGTATGGCAACTGGTATACAGATGTATGAGGTTAATATTGGGTAGGTTGCAAGTGTCCCGAAAATAGAAGGGTATGGCAACCCACCATACCCGTTATTGGGTTGAACAAGTACCAGTTGCAAGTGACCCGAAAATAGAAGGGTATGGCAACTAACTCATAAGATCGTTCGCGCAGTCATTACGATGTTGCAAGAGACCCGAAATTAGAAGTATATTCCACCATTTTAATGAAATCTGAATAAAACCCTGTTCTATTAAATTAAAAAAAATATTACATTGCATACCACCCAGATTAAACG
Organism: Methanospirillum hungatei JF-1; assembly: GCF_000013445.1. Classification (NCBI taxonomy): domain Archaea; kingdom Methanobacteriati; phylum Methanobacteriota; class Methanomicrobia; order Methanomicrobiales; family Methanospirillaceae; genus Methanospirillum; species Methanospirillum hungatei. The sequence goes on along the minus strand of NC_007796.1, from coordinate 852,747 downwards.
TTAATCCAATACACCGGTGAAATCCAATGACAAAATTAAAAGACTGGTTTTACAATAACAACTCCTGGTCACACACGAAATATGAGCTCTGGCATCGCTGCAAAAGAAAATTCTGGTATCAGAATATTGCCCCGTACCTTCTCGATCCTGGTAATCTGGATGTTGGAAAAATAAGTATGCTCAAATCTCTCACTCCTAAATATGCTCTCCAGGGCAGGATTATCCATGAGATTCTTGAAGACCAGATGAACAAACACAATCTAGGAAGAGAACCAGATCAGGAAGCTATGATATCTCAGTATCTGAAAAAGGTTCAGATGTACGAGAATACCTCACGAACAACCATTGCGGAATTCTACAACGGAGCACCAGATGAGACCTTCTTTGACCAGATCAGGGAGACCGGTGTCACTCAAATACATACGTTTTTTTCGGATCTCTGGCCACATATCAAAGGTAACATCTATATCAGGCATGAAACCTTCGACAAAGTTCTGGTCGATTCCACAAAAGTATTACTGAAGGTAGATTACATCAGCCAGGATCCTGGAGGAATTTTGATCATCACCGACTGGAAGACAGGTGCAGAGATGGAAGATTCACCGATCAACAGGTTACAAATGGGAGTGTATGTCCTCTGGGCCAGTGAATATTTCCAGAAGGACCCACGTGATATCCGGAGTGAACTGAATTTTCTTTCAACCGGCTCTATCCATCCTTATCTCTTTACTGAAACCGATCTTGATGATATCTGGGCACTCATAACCGATGAGTTCAGAATAATGAACAGCACCTATGAATACGAAAAATTCCCCCGCAATCCGAGTTCAAACCATTGTATTGATTGTGCCTTCAAAGCCATCTGCGATCAAGGATAAGATCATCAGATCATACCTCAGCTTTTTTACCGATATTCCCGGATTGATATGTATACTCAAAGCACGAAATATCCCTCTCCCTCTATCGTCATGCCATCAGGATCTTCTCTCCTCTGGTATACTGAATCTGGTGAATCAAGATCGATAACATGGACATCATCGAGAATATCGGAGAATTGTTCCACGGTTTTATTATGGCAGGTACAATAGATAACCTGGGTATGTTCTGCAACCGAACCGATTGCACGAATTGCTCGTGCATGTCGATCCTCATCACAGTTGATAAGAATATCATCAAGCACCACAGGCATGGGTTCATTTTGCAGGCAGTATTCAGTTGCGTAGGCAAGACGAAGGGAAATATACAGTTGTTCAGCAGTCCCCTGACTCAGAATATCAGGACCTTTCATGATACTGTTATCCATGATAACCTCAAACTCGTCTCCGGATATCGGAAGAATAATCCGGCTGTATGCACCGTTTGTCATCATACGGAAGTATTCTGTCGCCTTTGAAACGACGGCAGGTTGCTTCTCTCTCTCAAACTTCTCAAGAGACTGCCTGAGCATTTCCGCAGCCAAGGTCTGGACCGCCCATTTCTGTGCGTACTCATGAATTGACGTATGAATAATATTTCTCTCAAGTAGGAGCCTGTTATGCTCTTCTGACTGTTTGAGTATCTCTATCTCGGTTCCGATGCTTCCTATCTCTCTGTCTATAATACTTATCTGCTCCCTTAGTTTACTCACTCTGGATGAACCTGTTTCAATTGCAGCCATAACCTCATCTTTTGACTGCAATGACAGCTCATGGGAGACTTGATTATATCCTTGAGGATCTCCACAAATCCTGTTTATTATTGCTATTTCCTGGTCTATCTCCTGAATAACATTCTTTTTTCTCTGCAACATGGAACGGTATTCACAATATGAGTCATAATCTGGAACACCTGATTCGGATAGGAGAGATTCCTCCTCCATTTGAACCAATTCCCGTTCTTTCTTCTGATTATCGATCCTCTCTTTACACCCTTTTATCCTCTCGATCATGGAATCTCTTTTGCGTACAATATCTTTCTCATTTGAAAGTAGTGATACTAGCCGTTCAGTGAGGAAATTAATCGTACTATCTTTGGTTGATTCTTCGATAAGTTGACGAAGAGAATACACCTGCTCCTCGTATGACCGAATCTGTTTTTCTAATTCATTCAGCTCGTGCTGCGTCTCTTTCAACCCTGTATACTGTGTCCGGGCGGCCAGAACTTCCTGAATTAGACTTTCTAGACGGTCTGGGTTGCATTCTGCAGGAAGTCCTGACCGAGTCAATATTTTATTGAAGTTTTCCCGTTCTTGTACAATACGGTCAGAGATTGAGGTGTGATATTGGTGTGCCTGATCAATTTTCTGTTTTCGTCTTTTAATTTCCTCAAGAAGAGTGTTGGCTCTCTCTTGTTTATTGAGTTCTGTCTGTACCTGCTCGGTTATGAGATCGATAGATGCTGAAAGCTCGGTAATGTCGGCAGGAAGTTTTTCAATTGAAAAAATTATGATGAGTGGAGTCAGCATCTCCTGACATTTGGCCAATGCAACTTGTTTTTTATTTTGTATCCTGGCTATCTCCTGATTAATCCGGTTGATTTCAGATGATTCTCTGGATACGACCTGTATCATGGAAAGAAGTGAGTATACATTACGGGGAGATGGATTTCTCTCTGCCAAACCAGGGGAAAGCATTTCTACAAGAAAAGCATGCCACTTCTGTAAAGTGATATCGAGTTCCCGTTTCGCTTCTTGCAGCTTTCCTTCCAGATATTGAATATTTTCTTCTGACTTGGCTTTTCTTTTCAGAATCTGAGACAGAGTAATCTGTAATGCTTCTGCCTGTCGTGATCTATCGGATAGTAGTTCAGTCTGGCTAATTATCCGGTCTATCTCATCCGACTTTAGGATTTTAATATTGAGTCTTTTGGAATAGGTTTCAATCTCCTGCTCAAGCTTGTCATCTTCTTCTGCCCGTATATTTTGGGTATTCCTGTCGTTCAGATATAGCACACCTGAAATGAGAAGGATACCAATGCCAACACCAATAAAAATAAACTGGCCGGAGATGAATCCTGCAGTAATACAGAGAAAACTACCTATGAACAAGAGGGCGAATATTGTAAAATTACTAGCAAAACCGGGAGAAATTCCGGATTCTCTTCGTTTATCTCTTCGATTGAGAAGTTCTTTAAGTTCATAGAGGGCTTTTTGCCGTCTTTTTAATGCATCGACCGGGTATATTTTTCCCAGCGATTCTATTGTGGCCTCCGTCTCCTTTTGATCATTACTGCACTGATTGAGATCCCGTTCTAACAGAGTATCTGCTGTCTTATATGCCCGTAGTTGTTCTTCATGATTTTGTATCTCTTCTTCAAAGGCACGAACCGACGAACTGACGGCATCGTATTGGAAGGTGGTTGTAAACGCTGGAGAGATTTCTAGGCCTTCATTCACAAGGTATGAGAGGGAATTGTCATACCTTCTCTGTGCTTCCTCAACCTGTCTTGAGAGGAGGGTCGCTTCCTGTTCGAGAGATTGAATTTCAGATATGGTTTTCTTTATCTCGATGATTGAATCCGCTGCGGTAAGTTTTTCTTTGTCAGGAATCGGAATATCCTGTTTGATTCGAAAAATCTCCTCTTCAAGACTCTTTATATGATTATTTATCTGTAATAGTTCCCGTTCAGAATTTTCCAGGGTTACTTTGGCGGTAAACAGGGCATTTTTTATCTCAGAAGTAAGAATGATGGTATCCAATTTCTCTTCAGTCCAGAATGGGCCGAGACCTTCGAGAGCGATGTCCAGATCACGCCTTTTCCCGGATAGTTTTGACCTGATGGTGGGCAATTTTCCTATATCGGCTATGTACTGCTGATAGAGACGATTTATTTGTATGATCTCTGATTCTTTCGACAGAATTGCTTCATTCGATATAATCTGTTCGATTTGTAAATTCAGATCATCATATTTCTCTATCTGTCGTTTTAGTTCCTTATCAATCTCTCTCTTTTTTTCCTGCAGTTCCTCAATTCGTCGATCCTGATCTATTGAGAAGGTATCAGGTATGATTATTTCGTTGAGTTCATTCTTCTTTTGTGCAATGGTGACCCAGGAATCCCGCGCCTCGGAGAGCATCCGGTAATGGGAGAGTTCTTTTTGAACGATTAACTCTTGTTCCTCCAGTCTTTTCTTCTCCTGCTGAAGTTCTTCAAGTTTTTTACTCTTGTCATGATACTCTTCAGTTTTTGCCTCTATCTCACGAATTTTTCTATTTATCTTTTTTATTTCAGCAATGAGAGCATTGATAATAGGTGCGCTGCCTCTTTGGAGGAAAAGTTTATTCGCTTCTTTGAGACAATTTTCAGCGATGACATGAGGATTCGACTTTTTGATGCTCAGAAGTCCGCCGATAAGGAAATCTTTTACCGAGTTGTCATTCACCAGAGTACCCCCGTTCCAGAGATCAAGGTGCGTTAGGGCAAATATTCGGTTGTAAAAGTCTTTTCTGATCTTTCCCATATGAGCATCCAGATCTTCTATCGAGGCTGATGTTCCATCTTCCAGCAGAAGATACTGTTGAATTTTCCGATTTGAAGCTTTTACCCGGTGGATGGTATATCTTGTGCCGTCTTGAAATATGACAGATAATTCTCCTCCTTTCACCAAACCTGTAATGGGTTCATACTCTTTTGAAGCAACTCTTCCGGTGGGAAATCCAAAGAGCATTCTTCTGACAAATTCCAAAAATGTAGTCTTCCCGGCTTCATTTTTGCCGGTAAGGATGGTCACCCCGGTTCTGGGAAATGAAAATTTCCGGTTAATGAGGGTGCCAAACCCTTTGATGTCAAGTTCTTCAATCTTCATCTGCTGCACCCAGACTTAAAAGAAGGTGATCTTCAGCCTTTTGTATCAGGAGTTTTATCTCCTCTTCTGACATCTCTCCTAAAATCTGACGTAATGTATGGTGATGGAAGAGGGGAGCGAGTATCTCCCGGGTTTTCGCACAGTCCGGTTCTGCAGCAAGAGATTCTGCACTTTTGCATATCTCATCAAAGATATCCCCTTTTCCTCTGATTGCATCCCGGTCCATTGTTCCTGTCGTCGCGTCAATCACGGTGGAAAGATAACAAAATGGCGGGTGAGGCGTATATTCCTGGTATGTCTGGAGTATCTCGTTTAACAGGTCTGTTTGTACTAGGCTTTGGTGGAGTTTTCCACTACCGGTAAGGATTATTGAGAGAATAATGGATGTTTTCCCCTTGCCTGCCGATGATGTATTGATAACCTTTTCTATGGCAGTATTTAATTCATCTTCCTGTTCCATTCCCTGAATAGAGATCTCCCTTGTTTCAAACCTGACCGGAGCAGTCTCTAAAAATTCTGTATGCACGGTTCCATCAGTATGTATTTTCCCATAAATGCAGCCCCTTGCCCCGGTCTCCCGCCAGTTCCTCCCCTGAATATTTCCAGGATAGATGATAACCGGGTCTTTCTCTTGCACCGTATATCCGGCATGGATATGGCCAAGTGCCCAGTAATCATATCCAAGGCCGGTTAGATCTGTTATTCCAAGGGGTGCATAGGGAATATGATCACCAGGTGACCCGATGGTACAATGAACCAGCCCTATCCATGGAATGGATGTATCATGTTTTCGGGGGAAATTCGTGACAGGATTATCAAATGTCTCAGCGCTTGCATAACTTCTTCCGCATACTCGTGCCACGATTTTATTGTTGTGACTGATATCTATCGATTCACACATGTCAGACTGTACCAGGAAAAATGGCGGGTTATCTCCTGCGATATTTAGGATATCATCCCATATGGCAGATTCTCCCGGTCCTGGTCTCAAAGGATCATGGTTGCCGGTTGCGATGATAACCTGGATATGGTGTTCTTTCAAACGGGCAAGCCCCCTGATAAAATGATGCAGTGCACGGAGGTTTTTTTCCCTGCTGTCAAAGACATCTCCTGCTATGAGGAGTACATCGACTTCCTTTGCAATACACAGATCAATGATGGCGTCAAATGACTGAAATATGGAACGGTGAAGAAAATCAGCTAGAGAACGGTTTTTTTCAGATATTCCTGAAAACGGGCTTGCCAGATGAAGGTCTGCTGTATGAATGAAGGATATCTCCTTATTATAAAATTGCATGGGTTATTCCACCATAAGCAATCCTTTAGGTTTATAACTTCATTTCGACCCTCATCAGGTATTAATAATACGATTTGAACCTGATGCTCCTACAGTCCTCACTGATATGAATGTTCATGCAAAGATTAATTTTTTTCAGCGGCAGAATACCTCCGTATGAATTCGGTGCTGATTACAGGTGCCGGCTATCGAATTCGCAAGCGTGGGGATGTGTTGACGATTGAAACGGGGAAGGATAGTGATACTGCTGAACCTCCCAGGACCCTCTCACCACTTGGTCTTGACCTGCTGGCAATAGCGGGCGATCACTCAATTTCCACTGCTGCGGTTCGTCTGGTAACCTCTCATGGTGGGGCCATTGCACTCATGGACGGACTAGGAAATCCTTTTGGACATTTTCTCCCTCTTGGAAGATCTGCTCTCATTGAACAATATGAGGCTCAGGCTTCTGCTCCGGAGGAGAGAAGACTTGAGATTGCCCGGTCGATATGCACTGGGGCACTGGAGAATAAACGAACGCTTCTTTCAAATCTTGAACGTATCCGTGGATTTGATCTCTCACGAGAGATTAGACTTGTTGAGGATGCACAGGATAAGGCTCTCGAATGTCAGAGTCTTGATAGTCTCCGGGGCGTAGAAGGATCAGGTGCTCATGCGTATTTTCAGGGTTTTTCATTGGCTTTTGATGAGGAATGGGGTTTTTTGGGCAGGTCGCAGAATCCTGCAACTGATCCAGTGAACAGTTTACTCAGTTACGGATACGGGATGCTCTATATTCAGGCCAGGCAGGCACTGGTGCTGTCAGGGTATTCTCCTTATTATGGGGCATATCATGAAACATATAAAAAGCAGGAGGCACTGGTATACGATCTGGTTGAGGAGTTCAGACAACCAGTGGTTGACCGGACCGTTGTGACATTTCTTGCTAAACATATGGCCACACCTGATGATTTTACCTATCCAGATGAGGGTGGTTGTATGATCGGAACGATGGCAAAGAAGAAGTATGCAGCTGCTGTACTTACTCGAATACATGGGAAAGTAAAATATGAAGAACAAACATTTCAGGATATTTTCAAAAGGCAGGCGGAAAGGATTGGAAAAGCACTGACTGAAGGGGATGAGTATGTTCCGTACCGGTACCGGACATGACAGTGAAACATCTGATCGTCTGTTATGACGTGGAGAAGACAAAGGACCGGAACAAGGTGATAAAAGTCCTGGAATATTATGGACTGATCCGGGTGCAGTACAGTGTGTTCATGGGAAGCCTTACGGAAACGAGACTTCATCAGATGAATGCACGAATCAAACGGGAATTTACAAAGCCTAGTATTAAGATACTGGTGATTGAAGTCTGCAATGCCTGTATGGAGCGTGCTCTTCTCGTTCATGAAGAGTTACCCAAGGTGAACCGGCAGTTTGAGGTGATCTAAAAGAAGGGTTTTTCAGGGCCTGTTAGAGGGACTACCCAGTTCTTTATAAACTCAAGGCTCAAAATCGATCCGGGTAAAAAATATCCTAACGGAGGCCGGAATGGGCTTAGATCGAAACATAAAATTTATATATTATGCCTACTTCTTTAAATACTGAAGGCTCAAAATTGATCCGGGTAGGATCTTTGAAAATCGGGGGATGGAGAGATAGGTTTTGAGCCAATCTAAGCGAAAAAAGTGGCGGTTGCAAGTGACCCGAAAATAGAAGGGTATGGCAACATCATCACCAGTGATACAGGAGAACAGGCTGTCGTTGTTGCAAGTGACCCGAAAATAGAAGGGTATGGCAACCGAACGGCGGGTTCTGACGGGGGAGTGTTTTTCAGTTGCAAGTGACCCGAAAATAGAAGGGTATGGCAACTTTATCTTTCCTCCTGTATCGGTAGGCTTCTTTAGTTGCAAGTGACCCGAAAATAGAAGGGTATGGCAACTAAAAATGAATCATAAGGAATATAACGGTTGGTGGGTTGCAAGTGACCCGAAAATAGAAGGGTATGGCAACATTTTTCGTCAATTATACTGTTCACCATTTAAGTTGCAAGTGACCCGAAAATAGAAGGGTATGGCAACTGTTTCAAGTTTTTTACTCGATGATATAATACAAAGTTGCAAGTGACCCGAAAATAGAAGGGTATGGCAACTTAGAGTATTTGGTGGATATGGTAGTATTGCAGTTGCAAGTGACCCGAAAATAGAAGGGTATGGCAACTTACAACCTTCTTTTTCGTTTTTATGGGATTTTTAGGTACTGGCCTCCTTTAGAACTGAACATGGTAGTTTAAAAACTCACTCCAATTCCAAAGATGATCAGTAATACTTTCTAACATTGCTGGAGACTTGTGACTACTTTTTACTTCGATAAAATTATGCACAAATTGAAAGATATTTAGCGCTGAAATGAATCTATTGAGTTTTTTTGAAAAAGAGGCAGTTTTCCTTCCAAAACGGCTCAATCGTTGTCTGATTTTATTATTGTAGCCCTCAATGACTGAGGTAGAGATTGCTTTACTATCTGGATTTCCCATAATTTTCTCTCGAATGACATAAACAAGTTTATTCTTCTCTTTTACTTTGATCACCTGACCATAATCCAAGCATGGCTCACAATATAATTCAGGTAAACAAATGCTATATTGGACGTTTCCATCAGTAAAAATCGATATTTTGTTTTCTGGCGTTGGAAGTTCCATTCGGTTAAAAAATCGAACTAACATATCTGCACAAGTATCAATATTTCTTTTTCCAGATTCAAATGCTAAAAATAATCCAGAATCCCTTTTAAAACAAGTATAGGACCAACAATCACCTAATTCTTCAGAGTCAGTTGTTAGGAGATTCTTGTTTTTTTTTGAACAAACTCCCAAATTTCATCCATCTCACAATCCCCCGCGGAAATGTCATGAATAAAATAATCGTTGAGTTTTTCAGCATGTTCACCGATTAAGTGATAATATCGAGATATAGTGTCGCGATGGTGTCCGGTAACTCGAGATACTCCTCGAATTGAAGTTTTTTCAGTCGAGTGTTTCGCAATTATGAGAACAGCAGTTCGTGGTAAACGAGAATCATACAGAGGAGTATTTTTAGTTTCAATAAAAAAACGTCGACAGTGATGGCAATAGTACTGTTGATTGCCTGCAGAATTATGCCCATTTTTAGTAATATTCTTTCCATCTTCAATTTGAAAATAAGTACAATCCGGATTTTGACACGTAATCAATATAGGACCACGTTTTCCAACCATGAAAATAATTATATCTAAACTTATATTAATTTTTAGTACATAAAATTTAATACTTTATTTGCACTTAGTATTACCAGCTTGCTAACAGGGCACTACCGATTTTTAGTTGCAAGTGACCCGAAAATAGAAGGGTATGGCAACAATGTGAGACTGAATGACTGATAATTAGGTTACACGGTTGCAAGTGACCCGAAAATAGAAGGGTATGGCAACGAAAAAATATTTATCGTTCAGATGGAATTTTGGGGTGTTGCAAGTGACCCGAAAATAGAAGGGTATGGCAACGTAACCTGGTTAGAACATGAGATCAACCTTATGAGTTGCAAGTGACCCGAAAATAGAAGGGTATGGCAACCTGTTAATGATTTGCAGCATGGAAGGACGGTACAGTTGCAAGTGACCCGAAAATAGAAGGGTATGGCAACAATAAATCTTGTGGGAAGGGGCACTACATTTGAGAGTTGCAAGTGACCCGAAAATAGAAGGGTATGGCAACCATCATATAGAGATAGAGCACAAGCTGGAGAAGTTGTTGCAAGTGACCCGAAAATAGAAGGGTATGGCAACTTCGACTGTGCACAGGGGACAACTCAAGTCCTCGTTGCAAGTGACCCGAAAATAGAAGGGTATGGCAACCAGCGTGAATATCAACATCTGCAACTCTGCCCCCGTTGCAAGTGACCCGAAAATAGAAGGGTATGGCAACTTGCGGCTAATAGTGGTGCCACTCAAGTCACCACAGTTGCAAGTGACCCGAAAATAGAAGGGTATGGCAACTTACAATTTTTTGAAATTTGTTGTTCGACTCTTCCTGTTGCAAGTGACCCGAAAATAGAAGGGTATGGCAACAAGCGGGTGCCCTTTAAGCACCAATACCTCATCTGTTGCAAGTGACCCGAAAATAGAAGGGTATGGCAACCCGCTTGTTTCCATTCTATGAGGATGGAAACCTTGTTGCAAGTGACCCGAAAATAGAAGGGTATGGCAACAGTATCTGGTAAAGATTTACCTTCCCTATAGATTGTTGCAAGTGACCCGAAAATAGAAGGGTATGGCAACTTTAAGAGATTTTAGGGGGGCCCTCTTTTAGTTGTTGCAAGTGACCCGAAAATAGAAGGGTATGGCAACCAGTTCTGTAAGCAGCTCCTTTACGGAAAAAGTAGTTGCAAGTGACCCGAAAATAGAAGGGTATGGCAACCTCACATCCGTACTTTACGTGACCAACGTATTGGGTTGCAAGTGACCCGAAAATAGAAGGGTATGGCAACATAGACCCCATGGGTCTACCTTGTAATTCGAGATGTTGCAAGTGACCCGAAAATAGAAGGGTATGGCAACTTGTTATATGCTATAAAGGTAACCTGAAATCGGTTAGTTGCAAGTGACCCGAAAATAGAAGGGTATGGCAACATTCGTGATACCATCGCCTGGCGACGGGCTATTTGTTGCAAGTGACCCGAAAATAGAAGGGTATGGCAACGATGTCCACGTAGAGTTGTTCTAATGCAATGTTAGTTGCAAGTGACCCGAAAATAGAAGGGTATGGCAACCAAGGTGGCAACGTGCAGGCGTGCGGGCACGCATGTTGCAAGTGACCCGAAAATAGAAGGGTATGGCAACACATACAGAAGAGTAGAACATAGGTTAATTGATAGTTGCAAGTGACCCGAAAATAGAAGGGTATGGCAACCACTTCATGGCTGACACGTCATCTCGTGACAGGGTTGCAAGTGACCCGAAAATAGAAGGGTATGGCAACCACACGCTCTTGAGAGACGGCTTTCCAGAATTCTGATAGTTGCAAGTGACCCGAAAATAGAAGGGTATGGCAACTGATTGCCCGGCACCTGTTTGCATGGGATGAAAGTTGCAAGTGACCCGAAAATAGAAGGGTATGGCAACAGAAGTTCTATGATTGCTTTCTTTGCACTTGAGTCGTTGCAAGTGACCCGAAAATAGAAGGGTATGGCAACTATGCGCCGGGTTTCTCAATCGTGCAGGGGAATAGGTTGCAAGTGACCCGAAAATAGAAGGGTATGGCAACCAGTTCAGTGATTCTGTTTACTATGTCATCTGCTGTTGCAAGTGACCCGAAAATAGAAGGGTATGGCAACTGAATAAGTACATTAAACGTTTTGAAGGAGAAATAGTTGCAAGTGACCCGAAAATAGAAGGGTATGGCAACTTTCCAGTCTGCCCCAGGCCTCGTCGCGGTCTGCGTTGCAAGTGACCCGAAAATAGAAGGGTATGGCAACGTGAAAATTATATTTCAATATATTATGGTAATGTAGTTGCAAGTCACCTGAAGAAAATATGAGACTTACCTGTCGAATAGCATTGCCAAAAAATAACCCGACCTTGATAAAATTCCTGGAATATTATGCACTGATATGTTCATCTGTGAAATTTGCGGAGAAGAATTCGAAGACGAGGACGAATCCGACTGGCCTCAAATCTGTATCACCTGTCGTGAAGATGCCGAAACTGACGAACTCCTGGCACTCGATATCATTTAAGACTTAAAAAGCCAAGATGTATCCTGTGGTCTCTCAATGCGGAAATGTCTCAGTTTTGTCGGAACCGGAGAATTAAAACCAGCCAGATACACCCTTAACGGATCTCTATGCGATACTACCGTTATACAAAAGGCACTGGCAGAGTTCTACCATCCTGACATGATAACCCTCTTTGTCACCGGAAAAGCCAAAACAAATAATCTCTCCACCGTCATTACCAGCCTCTCAGAACATCCACACACCCTCATTGACATCCCGGATGGTCGGACGGAATCTGAACTCTGGGAAATATTTGATAAAATATCTCATGCAGTTGGCCCAGATGATGAAATCCTTCTTGACATAACCCATGCGTACCGGTTTATGCCCTTCCTTGCATTCCTCACCGCCCTATACATCAGGGAAGTAACCGGTGCAACCCTTTGGGGAGTCGTGTATGGAGCGTACGAAGCAGGTGAAGATTTCTGTGATCACACCGGTCAGACCCGTAGAATATCACCCATATCAGATCTCACCTCATTCATCACCCTTGTTGACTGGATGATGGCTGTCAGATCCTTTGTCTCCTTTGCTGATGCAAGGGGCATGCAGGCCATGGTGACTGCATCCCGGATTCCTGGATCCATTTCATCCCCCTATCCTGATACGGATCCATATGAAACCCTTACTCATCTTGCCGATTCTCTCCGCCAGTTCACCGCTGGCATACAGCTTGCACGCCCCATCGAAGCCGCAAATTCCGGTATCGAAGTCATGAAACACCTTGCCAATGTCAGAAATAAGATACATGCAGACTTCCCTGCCTTAAATCCGGTCCTAGAAAAAATAAATGAGATGCCCCCGTTTGCACAAACCCGATCCTCCTCTCCCTCCTGGAGCACCCTTGAATCCCAGCTGGCAATCATATCATACCAGGTGGAAAAGGGACTATATCTGCAGGCCGCCGAACTCGCCAGGGAATGGATGGTCTCTGCAGTCATCTGCCACCAGGGACTCTTCTCCTCCTGGCTTAAAGAAACCGTCAGAACCGATGCTGAAGAAGCACTCCATGCTCTGACCATCAGGAAGAAACGAAAAAATTATAAGTCCTCACCAATGGTAAGAAGGCTGGAACAAATCACCGGATGGGAAAAAATCGCTAACACCTGGCAGAAAATTAGCCGGGTGAGAAATGATCTGGCACATTGTGGCATGAGAGAAATCAGGAAAGATGCAAAAACACTTGAAAATAACGTACTCGCAATACCAGGAGAACTCGAAAATGTATATCAGGAACTCAGCAAATTATGAATTAACCCGGTAATCCCATCATCAGAGCATAAAACTTATCAAGAACGTCAGGAAATTTATCAACCTTTTTTTGCAGTTGCCGGACTTTGAGGCTTTCTGGGTTCATCCCGCAATGGGCCAGTTCATTCCTCATCTGCGAGGTCCTGCTCCAAATTCCGGTCATCTCCTTCCAGGAAACATGACTACAGAACCAGTCCAGGAACCTGGGTTTCTCCTTATCATTACGAAGAGACTGGGCTTTAGACTGCGTACTCAGTACCTTCTCTGCACCAGAGAGTGAATTCTCCGCTTCATTTCGGGTCTCTTTTTTCAGCCATTCTTCCCCGGCCCCTGCAGCAAAGAGCAGTACCGTTACCATCCATTCCCGTCCCAGCGTGACCGCCTGCTGATACAGCCCCATCTCAAGCTGAACCTGAATAAGATCACGCTGCTTTTGAATCACAGCATCGGTCAGGATATTAGGCTCCGGCAACGCGAAATGTTCTATCTCTGATATCTTTGATAAAAGCGGCGTCAGAACCGGAGTATGCTTTTTAATTGCTCCAGTAGCAGCTTCGAACCGTTCCTGAATACTATATGCAGTCTTCATCGCCTCGACCGGTCGTGACAGCCGTACAGACGCGGCATACGTTGACATCGGCCCTAACAGGTCCATAAGCGGTTTTGTCCCTTTTCTGCTCTGGATTTGTGAAAACTCCTCATCAGAGATCTGGTTAACCATCTGCTCAAGTACCCCGGCATCGGCATGATGAAGAAAAGACCTGACCCCTGCCATCCAGTCAAAAATACTCACAAATCTGGTCAGATCAAAGACCGGTGCCCGAGAAATCTCTTTCCCGGATTCCAGGTGAATCGTTTCACGAGCCTCAAACGCGCCATACACCACACCAGACAGTGAAAAGGGTTTTATTTCCCTCAAATACGCAATCGAAAGCAGGGCAATAAACGGCAGGGATCGAAACCCGTGTGTGATATCAAAGATAATATCATCATTCTCATGCACCGAATCGGTCACTATTGAAAAGATATCCCAGATCTCATCTTCGCATTTCCCATCAGGGATATCCACAATAGTAATCGGAGTAGAAGGAATCGCAGCCTCAATGATGGGAAGATTCCTGCTTCGTGCCTCACGTGTCACAAACAGCACAACCTCATCAGGCTTATAATACCGGCATAACGCCTCCTGAACGACAGCTGTATGATACTCCTCACCATTCAGACGATATATCGTATCATATAACTGCCCGGTACCGACAAAAGAAAGTAATTTTGTCATCTCATCTCCCTCTACTCATCTGTAATATCTATAATCTCTATCCGAATCTTATAATACCGTTTTAATGGTTCAGTCTCACGTTCCAGATCCTGAATTTTCACGAAGGCCTTTTCCCGGTCACGAACAATCATTACAAAAGTCAGAACATCATCCCTTATATTCAGAGAAAGCCCTAAAACCGCCTGATGGCTCTCCCACTCACGCCTGGAATCTTCATTTAAATGCTTATCCAATTCACTATAGAGTGTCCCTTCATCATTTTTCTGAGCCCTTCGGTAATCATTATCCATCCCATCGGCAACCCTGAGCAAAATATACAGATGATCTCTCTCCTTGCCTGGAAGTTCCATCTTCTTCCGATGACGCAGACACATATCAGCAATAAGACTCACCTCATCATGATTCAAAAACCCGGAAAACAACCCCTCTTTTTCCCATGAACGAACCATCTGTTCTGAAAACTCATGATGGCGACGGTGTATCTCGTCAAAATCCGGACAAATTGAACGATCGATCCCATACCCGATATCATGGAGAAGGCAGGCCCAGTTAAGGATTTTCTGTTCTTCATCTGAAAGACCATACAGTGACCCAAGCGTCCGTGCATTCGCGATAACATGCTCTACATGCCCCCATTTATGCAGGGTCAGAAAGTACGGAATCTCAACCCGCCTTAAAAACCTTGCAACATAGGAGTAGAACTGATTAGAAAGAATCTGTCCGCTTTCTTTGATCTCTCCCTTATCTGGATGAGATAACAACGAGATGAGATCGTCGACCATCTCATGAGAAAAATCAATATTCGGAGCAGTAACATGCCCACGAAATCTGGTCATACCAAGCAACAGGGCCACCGGTAGGTTATCTGATTTCCAATACGTCGTTAGAAGGATTACTGGGTTATCAGGGTTCTGATAACTAACTCCAAGAGCATAATCCTTTCTATACTGCCTGCATGCCTGATCCAATTGTTTATAGCCAAACCCTTCCGCTAATCTGGGGATATACAGAAATGAATCATACTCCATCACCGTATCAGGCTTTGGAATATCCGGAGAGAAATGGTTAAAAAATGAAAAATCATCCTGCCGTATTGCATTAAGACACCCTTCAATATCAGTTTTCGCAGCATCTATTCGTGCAGCAAAAATCTCTTCCTCTTCAGTTACCGGAAGAACAGCATCATCCCTATCACAAATTGCTCCATATCTCCCCCATTTATGAGTAAACTTATCCGGTTTCCCGTAATGAGTAAACATGGCTGATGAAGATATTACAACCTCCGCACCAACCTGTGAAACCTTTCCATAATGCGTAAATGAGTTCTTATGATGATCAATCAGGACAATTCTCGGAACAATCTCGAGTGCTGATTTCATCTCCTCAACAATCTGATCAACAGATAAAGACGGGCACCGGTTGTCAGGCTCAGGAAAGGGAATATCAACAATAACAACAATGGAATAATCGGAAACAAAATTCTTCATATAATAGGGAAACGTATACTGCCAGAAAAAACATGGTATATGAGTCCCATAATCTGCATATTCCTGTTCCTTCTCCGGTAATGGCCGGATATACGAACATACAGTAATCACCTCAAACCCTTCTCCCTTTAAAGCCCGTTCGGAAAGACCAGTCATAATAATGCCATGCCCGTCTGTCCCACCAAATAAAAGTGCCCGTTTAATCATAATTCACCATTATACCATATGTCATCAAATATCTCATACAAATATCAGGAAAAAAAGAAATCCGGATCATTTAAGATTCAGAACCGATATCCAGATAGACCTCCTGAACAAGAGGATCTTTCGGGAACCACTCCGGGTATGCAAAGATGGTTCCAATAGGCCCGGCAATATCGGTTTTTTCTTTCAATTTATTCTGCACATACTCTGCTTTTCGAATATTGTACTCTTTCACATCTTCAATTGAAAGATTGAGAGTATAGTCAATAAACTCAACTTTCTCATCATTATATGTCTGACTTGGTATCTTCACCACTTTCATTGATGCAAATGCAATATTATCTCCAAGTGCACTCTCATGAAGCATATTACATAAAATAAATAGTTCTTCGCGAGGATTTGTAAGAATCTCCCCCCCTGAACCGATTGCAACCGAAAGGTGCCGGTCACGGGACTGCTCAATCCTATTCTTTATAATTTTATCCACATCTTTCTGTGAAAACTTTAGAGTCTGGAAATAATCAGCCAGACTCTTCATATGGGCAACATTGATATCTCGCACTAAAGAGACGCTGTTCATAATATCTTCAGAAAGAGCAGGATTTAAAACCCGACCGCTTCCAGACAGACCAAGCCGTTTTTTCAAGACATTCTGGCGGTATGCATCCTTCTTCCTCGCAAAGGTAACGATAGATGCAACACCCAGGATCTTCTCCTTCGAATCACGGTTTTGAAGAGAAAGTTTCTCCCCTATCTTCGTATCAACATATTGCTTTAATGTTCTGACTTTCAGAGTTTTTACCTTTAAAACTTCAAGATCATGCAAAATCTTCTCAATCTTCTCCTTTCGTTCCCGAAGATCCGGCTTTTTCAAAGGACTGACCAGAAGTGAGTCTAATTTTCTCACAAGTTCCTCAATTCGGGAATTAAAAAGCTCAACAATCAGATTATGTTTCTCTTCTAATCCAACAACCCCTGCCCGCTCAATCTGGTCACATGACCAGCTCTCACTTCTAAGCGTCTCCCACCAGGTATCCAGTTCTTCCTCATATTCTGACTGAATATTAATCTGAAGTTTATTGATCTGATTCTGCAATTTCCCCACAAAATAAGCCAGACCCAAAAGACGATACTCCTGGAACACTGCTAACGCCCGGTCCTCAAGAAATGACTCATTCAAGTTCCGCAAAAATTCTTTCATCGCATCAATGACCAGCTTACGCAATTCTGCCTTCACCGATTCATTCTCATCAATAACAGGACCGAGAAGATCATTTTCCCCTGCAAGATATTTCACCAACCGAATAGGAATATTCAGTTCGCTTTCTCCAAAAGAGGCAAAAGGACTTGGAACATCCTTCCATAGATTCTCCAAACCTTTTGGATACTGGGGAAGAGCAAACATCATAGTTACAATAATCTTATTTGCATGGGAGAGATAATCATCAACCATCTCCCCCTTCTCCTTCCGAAGCTTCGTCGTCAGCTCTTCATCAATACCGAACAGGAAATACCGTTCAAAAGGCCGTTCCGTAACCTGAATAGGTTCACCATGAAACGGAAGTTTCAGGGTTACAGGGGCAACATCTGATGCTGCTGCCAGAACCTTAACCTCCTCAAGAGCAGCAAAGGAATTAGCAAAATATCTCTTTGTGAACGTTGCAGTTGAGATGTCGGTAATATTTGTCCCGGAAGGAAGAATACCAACCCCATAGATATGCGGAGTAATTCCTTTATTACCCAGGATTTCCTTTACTATCTTCTGCAGATAGATGGCGAGAGCCGGGAAAGATCCACTACCTGTTCCCCCACCCAGAGAATGAATAATCCAGATTGCAATGTGACCCCGCTTCTCACCGCCACCTTCCTTCTCTTTCCAGAGATTTGAGAGATCATGTATATGGGCAGTAATCGTCCTTGTTATCTCTTCCTTGTGAAGATCAAGCAGAAATCGTCCATACACCCGCTCCTGAAGAGCACCTCCCTTTTGCATAACGACCCATTTATGCAGATATGGACAATTTTTTTTCAGATTCATCACATCGTACTGGTGATCGGTAATCGCAATTTTCGAGGTATTTGGTGCAAACTCTATGATCCTGTTCAGATCATCAATATTTGAATCAATTGCAACAAACCGGTAATTATCAATGATTCCATTCTTCTCAACAAAAGAGATGAACTCCTTGACAACACTCACTCCCCCCATCCCGACACCAATTGCAAGGGTTGGGATGATACCTGACTCCTCAAATAAATCCTTATCACTCATAATATCCCTCAGAATTTATCCCCGGTCTTCTTTGGTTTATCTGGATTTTCTATCTTTCTGCTACCATCTTCAGGCAAATCAGTTCCAATTTTATTATTCATAATCTTATCCAGTTCAGACTTTACATAATGTTGCAGTTCAATAATACTGGTGGATGGGTTTTCAATCCCGTCAAGTCTGCTTTTTATCTCTTTCAGAATACTCACATCACGGGAAACTATCTTCTTTGAGGTATCCTGCACATTCATGTCCTTCATCTTCACAATGAGGATGAGTATAATCACAATCGCAATTCCAAGAGCGGCAAGAATAAGAAGAATCCCAGTATTATTTGTACTGGTCCGGGTGGTTTGCAGAGTATGCCACGCAGACTGGTCCATAGCAGTTGTAACCGTTTTTTGTTCTGATATTTTTTGTCCAAGTTGAATATAGGAGATCTGCATCTGAACAGGGGTAATCATTGACTTTTGAGTACTCTTCGGATATACATGAAACGTTATGGTCAGTTCCTCTCCTGCTTTCAGATGGTCACAGAAAAGAACATTATTATCGAGCGTAATATTAGCTTGTGTCTCGATTGGAAACAGCGATTTTCCAAAAGAAAGAGGATCAATAAGCCCATCCATCTCTAAAAAAACAATTTTCAGGTCTTCAACGTCATGAGGACCTGATTTGATAATAATTGTTGTCTGAATCTCTTCGCCAAAAGCAGGTGTTAAACCCCCGGAATCAAAGACAGATGATGACGTCAGATCTATGGCTGCTGATGCAGGAATACATAAAAATAAAAGCAGTAATCCCAGTATAAGTCCGCCCTGAATTTTATGAAGTTTAAGCATATTAGCCATTACTTTTCTCCAATACATAAACATATTGATTTTATTCTGAACAGATAGAAATGGACCATCACCGATTTTGTAAATCCACAGTCATGAGGAATATGTAAATCTCTCTTGATTACTGGTCAACACCTCATGTTTATCACATATCATAAATAATAAAAATACTGATGGATATTAACTAGTACTGAAATTATGAATGATCCATGTCTCAAATCATTTTTTACAGGTATACTGGTTGGGATCATCCTGACCTGTCTCTTATTATTTCTTTCCATATCGCTCGTACATCAGGAAAAACCAAACTCAACGCCAATCCCGACAACCCCGACCCTGAATCAGTCCGTGACACCAGTGGAAACGGAAAAACCTTTCGAAGATAAACGTCTGGCATCTGATATTCTCACGACTGGAAGAACAATACAAGACATCTATACACAATTATCCAATGAAATATCAGAAGGTGATCTGAATGGAGCCATGCTTACTTTAAATATCCAATATGCCGATGAACTTTCAGGAGCAGTAACCAGGGCGAATTCATATCACATCAGTCCGGAGGGGAAAGTCATGCTCAATTCATGGCTGGCATACCTTGATAAACTTCCAATGGTCTTATACCGGACCCAGATGCAGATAGAAAATATTGGTAAAAACTATTATGCAAAGGCCCATGCGGAAAAAATCTCTGCGGATAAAATCCTCATCGTTGCTGATACCTACCTGAAGGCAGCAATGGACGAGGCAAAAAAACTGAATGGAGAGCCGGCAGAATTACGCCTCAACAAAGTCTCATTACCCCTTTCCAACAAGGACATCTAAAAATTTTGCTCCATAATCGGAAATATACAGATTATTCCCCTGACGCTCAAGAATTCCATGATGAAGAAGAAGAGAACAATCCTCTTCATTTAACATATACGGATCAAAAACCACCCGGCTTAAGAGGGAACTGATATACGAGACAGGATAGGGAAGTGTTGGAATTCGGATCAACTCATATTCATTCTTTGGAGGATACAGGATGTACTCAAACATCTCCCGGTTATCTGCATATATCATAATTTTGTCCTCTTCTTTTTCAGCCCGGAACAATCTCATCATCGTCGGTCTCATTCGTTCCAGGTGTTGATTGAAGAGTTTTACCTCATGGTTCACAATATGATACACTCCATCCACATTAAGAAGTTGCCCCAGGAGTGCAAGAGTGATACACATGTTCTTTCTTCCGCCGGCCACATTGAGCAGAATACGCTCACACCCATAACTTTCACGTTCTTTCTTAATCACACGTGCTGCAATTGCCATGAATGTGAGATTTTCAACATCTGAACTGATATCATCAAACGGAAGCAGCTCTACATGAACCCTGATTCGGGGGTATCTGGATTTAAGTCCAAGTTTTACGACATCACAGCCGGCTAATACCTGTTCATCCTTTGTCGCGAGGAGCACTAGATCAGATACCGGTTCATCAAGTGCGTCAATACCTGCAGTAATGACCGGGGGGCTTGTTCCTATTGGGGCAATAATTGCAGTTTTCATATCCTTGTTGAAAGCTCTGGGCATGATTTCCTAACCTCTGCTATTATCTACTATCCATTCTCCGGTCGCATAAAGATACCGGAAAAGCATGAATTATCCTCATATAATGGTGAGGAAAGATCACTCTCAAGCTTTTCCTCTTGTGATGAGTATAACTTTTGCCCTCAATTATACTAAATGCACTATTAATCTTAAAATGAGATCGTATCTTTCAAGGTCAGGTCTTAACTGAATTTTCATTGCTGAAACATACTATGAATTCGTATCCGTAATATTTGATTATGTCAGTTTCTTTATATTATGTCGTTTTTTCGCTCCATTACCATCTCAATACAATTTTTCAAATGGAGAATAATGATTTAACAAATAATAGAGAAGAGAATATCCTTGTCATGCTGAATAGTAGTATTCCCATCGGAATTGATTAAATTTTAAACTAGAAGGAGAATTTTAGAGGAATTACCCTGTACCTCCTCTCCCCTACTGGTACATTTTATCCTCTTCCACATTTCCCCTCATTCGTCGTTTCATAATTTTAATATCCCTGGCCTTGGATAATTTCATTGCAAGCATCTCATCCATGTGAGCATATGCCTCATGCATCTCTTCTTTTTTGTACATTGCCATCTTGGATGCCTGAAATCCCATAGCTTTCCCATCATCAAAAGCCGAGGGATCTGCTGAGAGATACACAAAGTCCCAGTCTTTTGCTTCTTTCTCTATAATGAGGGATCGGATTTGTTCCAGAGTATACTCAACCGATGCATTCTCCTGCCCGTCGGTAAGTATGGCAACCATCACCTCTTCATCCTCATGTGTTCGCTCCTCAATCGTCCTTATTGTCTTTCCGATAGCATCAAAAAGAGCAGTGTTCCCCCGTGGAACATATGTCCGGTCATTCAATGGTTGAACTGCTTGAATTGGCACACCCACTTCTCTGACAAGGTACTCATCATCAAAGAGCACAACTGTCATGAGTGAATTTGGATTGCTATCCTTCCTGGCTTTAAGAAATGCATTAAATGATCCAATAGCGTCATCACAGATGGGATCCATGGAACCTGACCGGTCCAGAATAACCGTGATATCAAGCCTGACATCTTCATCTGCATTCGTCCGGCCCATTTCGCCCCCTGCATCAGATACAGGAGTCGCTTTATATTCTTCCATATTCTTCCCGTTTGTTTTATCATCGTTTGTCATGGTACCACCTCATCTTCTTCTCTTCTTCCTCTCGCTTCTTTCTCTCCTTCTCCTTTCTTTCTTCTTCCTCCTGCAGATGCAGACCTAACGCCTGATGCAGCCAGAATCCAAATATATCCATGATTATCACCTCCTCAAAAATACTGACGTAATATGCTCACCAATACCCATCCATATAGCCGGTAATGGTTCTGTGATCCCGGTTCAAACCCGGAACACTCCATGACTCCTCCACCTCTTTAACAGGAAATGCCATGTACCCGAATCTGAACAAAAGATCCACAAAAGCATCCTGGGCATCAGCATCATCAAGAGAGAGGAGAGCCTCACAGAGATTATTCCTCGGGATTAGCTCTCCCGGATGACACCTGATTGCCTGTTTGAAATCTGATACCGCCCCTTCAAAATCTTCAAGTCCTAGTTTAGCAAGTCCCCGATTGTTCCAGGCTCCCCAATCATCAGGGATTTGAATCGTGGCTTTGTTGCCATACAATAACGCTTCCTGGTATCGTCCGATAGCTGCCAGACACCAACACAGAGCTGAATTTGCAACACCCGAATCGGGATTAAGCTCCAGAGCACGGACGAGAACATCCTCAGCTTCCTCATACCTGGAAAGATTATCTAAAAGAAGCCCTTTATATGCCAGGTACCGGGCATTATCAGGATCATCTGAAAGCAGCTCATTGTATAGTGCTATCCCCTGTTCATACCTCTCCGGATCCTCCTCAAGATCTCCGAGTATACGACATGCATCGGCCTTGATACTCAGAACTGCTGGATCTGATGATGAAAGACCTGTCAGGAACCTGCAGACGTCAATCGCCTGTCTCCTAACTCCGAACCTGTTCTGGCGGACAGCCTGCTCATACACCAGTTTAGCAAACCTTACCACATCACCCTGAGATATCCGCTTATACTCATCAATGAAACAGTTTAGACTGAGTGCATTCAATGCTGCATTCATCAATTCCAGAGTTTCATTGTCTTCCTCTCCGTTCTCTATCGCCATTGATAACTGATGAAATCCTTCTCTGTCCTGCCTGAGTTCAAATAGGACCCGTGCTAACGCAACACGAAGCGAATAATCAGCAGGATTCTTCTTTATCTCTTCTGTGAGCATTCCGACTGCATTTCTATATTCACCAATATAACCGCGAAAAATTCCGTTTTCAGTCTGAAATATCCGGACCACACGTTCTTCAACAGATTCGTCAGAAGAATTCTCACCCGAGAGAAGTGCAGCTGCGTTCTTCAGATACCGGACTTCAGGACTGTTCGGGGAAATAATCATCACATTCAGAGAAAAAAATCGAGGCTTCCTGAGGAGATGCTGCCTGAAGCAGAAGCTTGACATACAGCCGCAATGTCTTTGAATTAAACCCGCTAAATCGAAAACTCTCACGAATAGCATACAATGCAGCATCAGTATAGCCATCATGCATAAAGGTCTGTGCCAGAAAGAAAAATTCCAAAGGCCTGTCAGGATTGGCCATGATGAGACGAAAGGCTGAAGTAGCAGCTTCAAGGAAATCTCCAGAATGAATAAGGCACCGGATGAAAACCTCCATGAGAGGGGCTTCTGACAGAAGAACATCCTGATACGAGAGAAGTTCGAAATATGCGGATCTATACAGATCCAGATCAACCAAAATACGGACATACATATTCAGGGCAGGTAGATAATCCGGATACCTCTTTCTGGTCTTCTCCGTCACCTGTTTAGCCTCATCCAGACAACCAGCCGCTCTGAGGGCAAGGGCCCGGACCATACACAGATCCGGATCATCTGACATAGATAATCGTTCTGAACAGATAGCAGCATCTGTATTTTTATCTTCCAGAATGTAGCAATATACCAGGAATGCACGGTATTCTAAAATATCCGGATTTGTATCGACTAACATTTCAAAGAGAGGAATAGCCGAATCATATCCATCAGTGCAAAATATCATCAAAGCCATTCCGTCAGGATCAAAAATATCCGGATCTCTGAAATAGCCTTCAATCCTCATATTCAGTATAGTAATGAGCGAAAATATTCGATCCCGGGCTATGGCGGCTATAAGGCACCGGATTGCTCCCATGGCATCACCAGCAGAATAATATGCAGATGCCTTCAGATATCCTGATTTCCAGGCGTATGGAGTTGTTTCAAGAGAATCAGCATATGAAATAACTGAATCATACCGGTCGGTGAAATTGCACAATGATATCATGGGAAGAATGAGGTCATTCCGATCAGGTTGCTGCTCATGAACCCATAAGAGATATCTCTCAGCTTCATCAAAATTTCCTGATTTTATGAATTCTTTTGCTCTGTATAGTGGATTTTCATGATCATCAAAAGGACCAAAAAAACCGGTTATCTCCTTTCGAATATTAGCTGCTGCATCATGGTGTCCAAGCACGGAAAGAAGATCAGCCAGTTCTTTCCTCGCCCGCATATCTCGTTGATTGCTCGTGCATGCAAGCCGGAGGAACCTTTCAGCCGCAGCAAGATTATTATTTTCTCTGGCTGCAATTCCTTTGGCATAAGCCACAAATAGCGTCTTGTCAAATTCCTCATCGATCGAACAAGCAAGACTATTAGCAGCTTCATTCTCCTGATTCTGAATAAGAGACATAACTTTCAGGGCACGAATGATCGCAAGAAAGCTGGCTGCATCGGGCTCATCCTGATAATCTTCAAAACAACAGTCACAGTACTCGATAACTGATTGTGTATCCCCAATACATGCCTTGCAATAATGCATGAATACCTTGTTATACCCTGCCAGTTCGTTTGACATCATGTCAAAATGACTCATCACTGAAAGAGCAGAATAATAATACCCCTGGAACATGAGACTTCTGCCAAGAGCTGATCGTCTATCCTGGTCAAAAGGTCTGATATCGCGTAATCTTTCAAGTAAACGAAGCTGCTTTACGAATTTATTAAGATTTTGATAGATGGTTGAAGCCAGATAGATGAGATCTGGATTGTCAGGCAGCATTAAAAGAGCCTGCTCTGCTATAGGGAGAGCACGTTCATACTCTTGAATTTTGATAAGATCAGTTATCCGGGTAAGCAGATAATCAATCCAGCATTGTCCTTCCTGATTCGGGATATTTTCCATCTTTTTCCTCCGGCAATAATTCAGGGTAGCATGTAATTCAGAGCGTTCACGTGCCACACATTCCTGTCCCCTATTCATGAGACCAATCTGTTTATGCAGAATAAAATCCGATAACGATTCATGAACATTCGCCTCTTTGTTTATCACCCCGCATTGTATCGAATCTTACAATGCAAATCAGATTTAAAGAGATTCGCTACAAAAAACAATAGGAATTGTAGGTATGGTTCAAGAAATCAATAATTATTAATACTTCTGAAAAATTTCTGTCCACCTACAAAATAATCCTCATTTTATGGCTTCAGTTCAAATAATCATCCCGCAAATGGAGTGGTGTTGCTCCCGGATGGGAAAAAAGAGGTGAATTATGGAAACGGGAATTATTTACACACCACTCTTTCAAAACCATGAAAACTATCCGGAATGTCCGGACAGAGTGAAGGTTACTGCGCAGTATCTGATAAAAAACGACATAAAAATGTTTACTGAACCACGGGTATTTGATGAATCGTGGATCCAACAGGTCCATACCCCGGAATATATCAACAATATCATCACAACCGGTTCTGTTGATTATTCGGATATTCATTACGAACATGCCTTAAAATCCGCATTTGGTTGTTTAACCGCCGGTGAGATGCTTATTCAGGATGAAGCTCAGAATGCATTCGTCCTCAATCGTCCTCCCGGACACCATACGTATGCCGACCGGGGTGGAGGATTTTGCTACCTGAACAATGCAGCAATTCTGGCCAGATACCTGCAGATGCATGGGATGGAAAAAATCATGATTATTGACTGGGATGCACATCATGGCAATGGGACCGAATCGATATTTTACGATGATCCTTCCGTACTCTATACATCCATCCATCAGTCTCCTCTCTATCCCGGCACAGGAGAAATTCAGGATACAGGAGTTGGACAGGGAGAGGGATACACCATCAATATACCGGTCCCTCCAGGTACCGGACACAATTCGTATATGAAAATTTTTTCCGAGATCATCCTGCCGGCAGGAAAACAATTTCATCCAGATGCTGTTGTCATATCAGCCGGACAGGATAGTCATAAAAAAGACCCTCTCTCTTCTCTCTGTCTCTGTTCTGGAAGTTACTATACCATGACAAGACAGATTCTTACTTCTATCACACCTAATGTCATCGGAGTCCTTGAAGGTGGATATAATCTTGCATCACTTCCAGTATCTGTCCATGCCATCGTGACTGCATTACAAAAAAAGGAATACACCGGAGGGATTGAAAAAGTCAATGAACCCGATGGAATCATGCAGATAATTAAATCAGTAAAAAGCACCCACCCAAACTGGTGGTGATAGGAACTTATAAATTATCTTTTCCTAATTGTGCTCCGGACAGGTAATGAGTGATACAATTTGGATCGATCGCATACATTTGAGAATACATCATCTTTCTGATGAAACCAAAGTCCAGATATTCCGGGGTGTCAGGTAATCTGGGCATTAATCTGAACATTAAAGAAAAATTGGTTGGGATAAAACAACCAGCTCCTGATTGGAATAATTTCTGAAAAAGTTGCAGAGGCGCTTTCCCACAGTATTCCTTTTTTGTCAGAAATTTTATTATTGAACAGAGTTGAATCAACAAGTTAGAAGGAACGTTCATTTTGTTATGTTCAATAAGGAGATCAAATTCACCAAGTAAGATCAACTCCTCTAGTAATACGATATCCGACTCATCGATCTCCCGATCTTCCCGAAACCGGTATAACATATCCCACCTGAGGTTGTGACTGTAATACCCAATATCATAGAGTAAATGAGATATCCTTTGAGAGAGATTCGCAATTTCCAATTTTGTGTTAAGACCAGAGGGGGTTTTGATGTACATATCAGCATACGGGTCATATACGGTCATGTCAGAATGCCGAATTGGACTATAAAAATATTCTTCTTTGAAAAAATCTCGAAACCATTGAGAGTTGAGAAATATTAAGAGACTTTTAATTATTTTATTTCATGCATGACAGCTTTATGGCCTGATACCTAACAGAGCCAAAATCAGTGTTACTTATCAAGAATACATTTTCAAATACAAATCGATACCTTTATATATTTTCGGCGCCGCCCTACGGTGAGCACCGTCGGGCGACCTAAAGAATATGAAGAAGCCTTCTTCTAAGGGTCTAAAAAACCTAAAATCTTGGGTATTTCAAAAATTTACCTTTGATTTTATTGAAAAGACAGCTCGGGAAACAGGATTTATGCAGAGAAAAAGGAAACTCGATCCTGTTCTTTTGATATTTACCCTCATTTTTGGAGTCAGCAGTCATATGAAACCCACATTAGACGAGATCCATCGTCATTATATTGACCTTGATGATAATCCAAAGATACTAACCTCAATTCGTAGCCAAAGTTTCAGGAAGCGGTTTAATTTAAAATTAGTAGATTTTCTGAAATCACTGATGGAACATTATATAGATCAAATGGTTCATCAGTCTCCTGCTCATTTAAAGGGAATTGTAGGGGGTTTCAAAGATATTTTAGTTCAAGACAGCAGTATTATTCGAATTAGTAAAAAACTCTATGAATTGCATCCTGCAGCACGTTCTCGCGATGAATCTGCTGGATTAAAGATCCATGCAATTTATAGTGTTGTTTCTAATTCAGTAAAAAATGCAATTATAACAACAGAAAGGGTTCATGACTCTAAGATGTTAAAAATTGGACCTGAAATAGAGAATATTCTCCTAATAAACGACCTGGGATACTATTCTCTAAAAATTTTCTCTAAAATTCAACAATATGGAGGTTTTTTTGTTAGTAGAATAAAAAGCAATGCTGTTTTTAAGGTTGTTTCAATCAATTCAGGACCTTCTGAAATAACATCAATTGTTGATCATATTCGTTTTAAAAGCATTAATGGCTACGATTTTTTAGATCTAATGCCAAAAAAAGGAGTTTATGATCTCATTTGTTCATTTCATGTTGGAGACAAGCGGATTAACAAAATTAAAACTCCAATTTTTCAAGAATTCAGGGTAATTTGTACCTGGAATCCTCTTACTGAAAAATGGCACCTCTATATCACAAATATCAGTAAAGAGTTATTTTCGGCTGATGATATTTATGATTTATACCGATTTCGTTGGGTGATTGAACTTATTTTTAAGGAATTAAAAGGGGATTACGACCTTGGAAAAATGTTTCTCGGAAATGAGCCAATGGCGTTTATTCACATTTATTCCATGTTACTACGGTTTATTATTAGCAGAGATCTGTTTTCCTGGATTGTATCTACGTCTCGAAAAAATGATAAAGGAAAATATACCCCGATGTTATGGTCAAAAGTATTTTCAGAGAAAGGATTGGAGTTTTTGAGTGTTTTGAATCAAAATTTATTTGGCAAAGGGAACGTAAACAAACGATGGGTTAAATTAGAAAAATCACTGCGGCACCTTGCAAAAAGCCGCAACATAAAAGAAACTCTCTCATTGAAATTTTCTGAAATTTTGTAGGTCTTTATCTTCGGATCGATAGTCTGAAGGAGGGTTATGTACTATTAGTTATCGTTAAAAAACCGGAAAATACTCGTAATTCTCTCTTTTTTTCTATCGTCTCTTTGAAGTTTCAATGATTGTAGTTTAGACCACTATAGTGAGACATTTGCGCGTCTGGGTTAAAGAAATGGATCAGAGAAGTATCTCTATCTTCATGATAAGACATACAGTGTAATACGAATTATTGAAAAATTATGCCTCAAGATCTGGATTAATCTACAAAGCTGTCTTACATGTATTTTATTTGTACCTTTCTCTTTGAAAAAATTATCTTTCTGATGGGAAAGGATGAGGTTTGCTATAGGCCCCATATCTGATTTATAGAGGGTATTAGAATCTTCATCGTCTACTTTCGTAATATAACCCATTTCAATCAATTTTCTTCGTGTGTTTATTACCCAGTTTTCAGACACCCCCGTAGTAGCTCCATGATAAATCAGTTTAAGAGCCTGTTGAGGGGTCTTTGGAGAGATAAAAGCGGCATATACGGTTGCCAATTTCCAGTCTTCATCAAGATTTGAAATATTGAATTCCTGAATATTATGTGGTGGAGTAGTCATCGTCACTGATTGTATTGTTCATGAATGTACATCAGTTTTACGATATTGAACATACCTCGTTATCATATCACATAATCTTATCAATTCTTCAATTTTTCCAAATTCACTCTTGGGACTTGACCTAAAGAATCTGCCATATCTGGAATCATCGTCGAATTGCCCGATAATATACCCTCCGGAGAATAATTCCGGTTTAGGAAATCTTTTGCATTCCACACCAGATTTCCCAGACACCGTCTGGGATATTAAAAATACCATCCATATTTTAAGGGAAAGATGTTTATTGCTCAGAAAATAAGATACAATAACGAATTGTATTAATCTTTGAGATCTTAATGAAAAGAACCATCCTCTGTGAAAAAGATGAAGAGGGACATTTCGTTATGGAATGTCCTGAACTTCCAGGCTGCCTGACTGAAGGTGAAACTCTCGAAGAAGCTCTGGAGTCTATCAACGAAGCAATCGCTGGTTGTATTACCAGTCGGATAAAAACTGACACATGTGAATAATCAGTGTTATCCGACGTTTATCTGGACTTCAGGGACAGGCGACATTCAGTTTCAATACCAGGTAAACCATCTCCCTTTCGATAAAGAGGAGAAACGAAGTGAGTTGCTCGACCGATTAAATGAAATTCCAGGATTCAGTATTCCCCAGAATAGTCTGCGAAAACCACCTCCTTTTCCATTGAAGGCATTAATCAATCCGAAGTCTCTCCAGATGTTCATAGATACGATGAACTAGGTAATTGATGAGGTGAAAAGGGGAAAACAAATTTGGAAAATTAAAACTATTTTATTCCCATATCTTTTTGAAAGTATCATTCATACTATCAATTGATTCACGTTCCCGTTCAGCAAAAAAAGACGGGAGAAAAGATATTGGACATTGTCCATACGGGTATCAGCATTTCAGTTATCCCTTACCTCTCCCATCTGGCCTTACCCACACTCTCCTAAACACGCTTTCACATCATCGGCCTTCAGACATGCAATTTCCTGAGCCAGACAGTTATTATTTTCAAGTGCTGTCCCGATTATTTCAAAATAAATACCCGTGATTTCAAACTTGTCGACCTCAATCGCATCAAGTTCATTCTTTTCACGAGCAAAGGATTTCAGAGCCTCTCCTTCGTAAAATTCGAGCGGATGTACACCCAATGTGAGAACCTTGTTTTCATGAGACAACGACAGATTTGAAATCCTTATCAGAGATACTGATTCACCGCCAGCACCGGAGAAGACAACAGCTGCATTAACCGGACCGGTGATAGACTGTACGAGTGTATCAGGAATTAAAAGACTTTTTTTCCCATCTGAAAAATGGACATACGGAATGATATCCTTTACAATAATATCCGTTATTCCTTCTGATCCATGAATGATGGAACTATCACCGCCCTGAACGTATATGACGTACCGGGGAGATTCATCAGCTATAGAGGCTCCTGCCAGTGAAACCAGGATGAATACACATATGAATCCAGATGATAGGGAACGATTCATAATTCATCTCGCTCTGTATGCGATATGTTTGTTTCGATATGAATCCAGGTACGATACTATGGTTGCCACTTTGACAAGAGACTCTCAACGAGATTATTTACTATCGTGATATTATTGTTTATGGCTCAAGTTCATTGGTTCTTAGTTTTTGGGCATTTTGCTCGATTCATACGTCTCTAAGAACATAATTCTTATGTGGCAATGTTGAGATACAATAACGAATTTTAATTACCTCATTGATCATCATGAACCGAACCATCCTCTCTGAATAAGATGAAGGAGGACACTATGTTATGGAATGCCCGAAGCTTTCAGGCTGCCTGAATGAAGAAGAAACTTTCAGTTATTTTTTTTCGGTCACATTCTATCTATGAAAAGAGATAACATGTGAATATGGATACTCTTGTACAAACATATCAGGACGGTGAATGGTATGTCGCCGTTGATCTTGCAACAGATGTAGCAGATCAGGGAAAAACAAGAGAAGAAGCAATATCACGATTAAAAATTGGACTGAAAGAATACTATGAAACACATCTGAAAATGCTTGAGAAAGACAAAAAATTTGAGATAATCACAGTAGAGATTCCATATAGTGGGAACTCTTCCAGTTCTCTCAGTACTTTTTCAGAAAGGATTTAAGTATTATATTACGAGTATGAAAGCATATCTCTCCGTTGAAGGAGAAGTGGGCCATCAGGTGTTTGTGCAATTTTTAATAAACAATAATCACGTGATTTCATGAAAAAAGAAAATAGATTTCTATCACCTCCTGCAGCCCTACGGGTAACCAAAAACGAGGTTCCTGTTACAGATGATGATGAAAAAACAGCAGAAAAAGCTTTTGATACAGTTGCAGAACAACTCAATCTAGCACCATTAGATGATACCACGCTCAATAGTATTCGGTCGAAAAAGAAAGGATCATCTAACTCCCCTGCAGTTGCTCAGCATTAACTCTGGAACTCCTTTCCTTCATTATCTTCTTTTTCATCCCAGTGAAAAATTTATAGAGCCCTGCAAAACGGATTGGATTATTCGGTATAAAAAAGATTATTCCAAGACGTGCATTTGAATTGCACTCCATAGAATTATGCAAAATTTCGAAATTATTTCAGAAAGTTTTGCATTATCCTATAATCGGGAGAGAATAATTAAGAATTAAGTGAATGCTTGTGAAAAGACCTAAATATTTCGATTAACATATCGATTGGGTTTTCTGTGAAGATTCATAACCGCAAGGATGATGATACTTCCGTCAGTCTTTCCGGGTGAATATAATATCCCGTATGGAAATCTATTCAGGATACACCTACGGGAATGAGTTGAAAACTGGGCATATGATTCAGGGAACTGTAAAATTCTAGTTATTGCCAGATACACTTCATGACTGAATTCTATTCCAAGTCCTGGACGACATTTCTCATAATATGATACTGCCTGCAACAGTTCTTGTTCTGCTTCGGGATGAAAATAGAAATTCATT
This sequence comes from Methanospirillum hungatei JF-1, assembly GCF_000013445.1. NCBI lineage: Archaea > Methanobacteriati > Methanobacteriota > Methanomicrobia > Methanomicrobiales > Methanospirillaceae > Methanospirillum > Methanospirillum hungatei. The sequence goes on along the minus strand of NC_007796.1, from coordinate 820,579 downwards.
GATTTAAAGCGCTTTTAATATTGGAAAAGACCTTATTTCCGGATATCGGGGTAACAGATCCGGTTTCCAGCTCTGAAAATCTCTTCTCCCCTACTTCAGCCCAGAGACGATCGATCTCCGGATCAGAGGGAAGGTTGAGACTCTCTATGAGGCGATCAATCAATTCTATTCGTTCGTGAGCAGGGAGGGAAAGCACTTCCTGTTCAATTTTCTTGCATATGGATGTCATTTTCCTAATCACTAATATGCATTCCAGATATTTTTAGTCTACTGTCTTTGTACCCTGATACCGAAGTTGCAGAGATCTGTTATCGGCTCACAGCGAAGAAGTTGATTATCGGTGGAGAATATAAATGGGGTTCTCAGACACCCTCTGGGAAATTATTTTGAATCCTGGCATATCAGAGAAAGATGTTTATTGCTCAAAAAATAAAATCCTATTACGAATTTTAATAATCGTATTGATCATCATGAAACTAACCATCCTCTGTGAAAAAGATGAAGAGGGACATTTCGTTATGGAATGCCCTGAACTTCCAGGCTGCCTGACTGAAGGAGAAACCCTCGAAGAAGCTATGGAATCTATCAATGAAGCAATCGCCGGCTGTATTACCAGTCGGATTAAAACTGCCACATGCAAACTTTTGAACAATAATCCAGAAAACTTCTCCTTCTCTTTTGAGATCCCTGAAAGTACCCATGCCTAAATTACCCAGGGCATCAGGCGATCTCCATGTTGCAGCTTTTAAAAGAGCCGGATGGATAGTGAACCATATCGAAGGCAGTCATTATATCCTGATTAAAGAAGGAAGCCCAGTTCATCTGTCGATCCCTGTGCATTCAGGAAAAGAACTGGGCCCAGGATTGCTTCGGAAGTTAATCCGTACAGCCGGGGTGACAAATGAAGAATATCTGGAATTCTTTAATCGGTGACCAGCAGTATCTCTCCTTTTTTGAAAAACCTGACCTCAAATACCCAACTCTTTTCCACCACACTCCCGTACCTCCTCCCAGGCACCACCTGCCCCGCTCCCTCTTAGGGCGTTTAAATACTCTCGATCACATTTTTCCAAACCATGAGCCCCAAATCTTTAAATATCTAAACCCTATTCGCGAAAGTAAAACCCAGCCCATCCCACACTCCAATCACCCGGATAACTATCACACCGTTCTCCGTTCTTACCCCCCTTTTCACTTTCACCCTGTTTACCTGAAATTCAAATACCCCTTCATGCAACCTTGAATGGAGGATCGTTCATCCTCACAAATCACACCTATTGCCGCTTCGGGAAAAATAACCCCTTACCGCAATTATTCAGGAAACATCCGATGCCCTCCCAGAAACAACCGGGACCAGATGCAAAACAGGATGTATCAGTACTTGCAAACCATCTAAGAAGACCCCGAATCATTCAGGGATTTACCAATGACAACACAAACAGCCAATTCTCTCTCTCGACTAAAAACCCTGATGATCGGGAGAATCTATTCCGGTATACACAATCCGGAAAACCAGAACAAAAAACAACCATGGAGAAGACCATGCGACAAAAAGCACGATTACGAAGAGAATACCCCCGCTCTATCATTCAGCTTGCCGGCATAACGATTCGGGCAGGGGCAGTTCTAAGCTATAGATTTATACGGATAATATCATTTCCCCCACAAAAAACCGGAGCCGGCCATGTCGTCTGAAACAAAAACACGGCGATGTGCCATCTGGTTTGCCATCAGTGATCTGAAAACACATGGCTATCTCATCGACCGGTGCTGCGGAAAAGATCGGATCTTTGATCTCATCGCCTGGAACCGTGACACCATCCTTGGCCTGCTTGTATGCACTGCACGAACCGAAAACATCAGATCCTGCCATGACGAGATAACAAAAATCTCTGCCCTCATGCAGGATCGAATGGTCCCCGGCAGGTCAGAACTCTGGCTCTACCATCCAGGCGGGCGGTCCCGCTATCAGATACTCCCCGGCGGAGCGATATCCATCAGGGAGGCAGGATTATGAGATCACGGCACCATGCAGAGGTCAGGAAGGCCGTTCTCAATGCAATACGGCCATGTGATTCCCTCATCAGCCGGTTCCAGATTGAAGATGAAATAGACCAGTATCCGGAGAGGTATACGGAATTAGCCGGATGTAGCAGAAAGGGGCGACGTCGGATAATCACCCTGGCCATGAATGCGATGTTCATCGTCTGGAGTCAGTCCTGGGGAGTCCGTCCCTCATCCTTTGTCTGGGAAGTCAGGGACCAGGAAGGACATATCCATAACCATCCGGAGGTCAGGAGATGAACCCGGAGGAATCCATCCGGACCGCTCTCTCTGTTCTTTTTCCGGAGGGATCAGTAGTCGAGCTCAGGGCTCTTGGTGAACGGACTCATTACGGGTATTACACGGATTTTGACCGACTGGCACGAGATGCAGCAGTTCTGGACTCTACATCAGGCATATCAGGGATTTACATCACCTTAAACCAGGTCCATTCTGATCTCCTCTCCCGGTGTGCAAATCGGATGAAACGGGCAGGCCAAAGAGAACCGCAGACATCGGATGGAGATATCATGCACCGACTCTGGTTCCCAATCGACATTGATCCGGTCAGGCCTGCCGGGATATCCTCTTCAGATGCAGAACATGCTGCAGCACGTGACAAGGCAGAAAAGATCCGGGAATTCCTCTCCGAAAGGGGATGGCCTGACGCGGTCATTGCAGACTCCGGGAACGGAGCCCATCTCCTCTATGCCATCGACCTGCCAAATACCCAGGAGAGCACAACGCTCATCAAAAACTCCCTCACCGTCCTCTCCACATTCTTCTCTGACAAAGAGTCTGAAGTTGATACCTCGGTCTCAAATGCAGCCAGGATATGGAAATTATACGGAACCCTCTCAAGAAAAAGGGATTCGACCAGTACCCGGCCTCATCGCAGGTCTCTTCTCCTGGAAGTTCCACAAGAAGTCCATGTTGTGGAGTATCAACAGATTTCTCATCTCTCATCGCTCTTTTTCGGATGTCCAGTGGAAATGAACCCCTCGGAGGCACAAGGAACCAGTACCTCAGGAGAGGATCTCGGAGCCTGGCTCTCCTCACATGGCCTCTCATACAGGAAGAAACCATTCGCTGGTGGGAGAATTTTCCTCTTTGATCACTGTCCCTTCTGGTAGTGCCCTGTTAGCAAGCTGGTAATACTAAGTGCAAATAAAGTATTAAATTTTATGTACTAAAAATTAATATAAGTTTAGATATAATTATTTTCATGGTTGGAAAACGTGGTCCTATATTGATTACGTGTCAAAATCCGGATTGTACTTATTTTCAAATTGAAGATGGAAAGAATATTACTAAAAATGGGCATAATTCTGCAGGCAATCAACAGTACTATTGCCATCACTGTCGACGTTTTTTTATTGAAACTAAAAATACTCCTCTGTATGATTCTCGTTTACCACGAACTGCTGTTCTCATAATTGCGAAACACTCGACTGAAAAAACTTCAATTCGAGGAGTATCTCGAGTTACCGGACACCATCGCGACACTATATCTCGATATTATCACTTAATCGGTGAACATGCTGAAAAACTCAACGATTATTTTATTCATGACATTTCCGCGGGGGATTGTGAGATGGATGAAATTTGGGAGTTTGTTCAAAAAAAAACAAGAATCTCCTAACAACTGACTCTGAAGAATTAGGTGATTGTTGGTCCTATACTTGTTTTAAAAGGGATTCTGGATTATTTTTAGCATTTGAATCTGGAAAAAGAAATATTGATACTTGTGCAGATATGTTAGTTCGATTTTTTAACCGAATGGAACTTCCAACGCCAGAAAACAAAATATCGATTTTTACTGATGGAAACGTCCAATATAGCATTTGTTTACCTGAATTATATTGTGAGCCATGCTTGGATTATGGTCAGGTGATCAAAGTAAAAGAGAAGAATAAACTTGTTTATGTCATTCGAGAGAAAATTATGGGAAATCCAGATAGTAAAGCAATCTCTACCTCAGTCATTGAGGGCTACAATAATAAAATCAGACAACGATTGAGCCGTTTTGGAAGGAAAACTGCCTCTTTTTCAAAAAAACTCAATAGATTCATTTCAGCGCTAAATATCTTTCAATTTGTGCATAATTTTATCGAAGTAAAAAGTAGTCACAAGTCTCCAGCAATGTTAGAAAGTATTACTGATCATCTTTGGAATTGGAGTGAGTTTTTAAACTACCATGTTCAGTTCTAAAGGAGGCCAGTACCTCCCTTCTCCACTGCTCACACAGACGGAGCATATGCCATTCAGTTTGACAATGGAGGAATCTTCGCCGGATGTCATCATAACTCCTGCGGAGGAGGCAGGCAGCGATGGCATGAACTTAGGGAACGGTTCGAAGGAACCAAAGGACGGGAGAAGCAGGACTATGAAACGTACCGGAGAAAGAGTATCCGCGAAAAGGCACAGGCAAAGGCGGAATATTATGGGAACCATCCGGAGACCACGGAAATTATCCAGACCACGAATCCGGATACCGATATCTCATTGCATCGAAAGACGGCATACGAGATTCTCACGAATGGTAACCCTATCGAGTACATCCTAAACTCATTCGCACAGGAACATGAGGGTGATTTCGTCATCGCCCAATGCCTGATCATGTCATTTGCATCCCGGACGGTGATTAATTCAAACGGACTTCATGTCCTTGTCACCGGTGAATCTGGCAAAGGAAAAAGTCATGCCTTTGATACCATGATCCAGCACATCCCCCAGGACTCCCGTCTGGATGGCCGGGTCAGCGATAAGGCATTATTTTATGCAGAAGACTTAAAACCCGGCACTGCCCTCTGTCTTGATGATGTCTCCCTCTCTGATTCAATGCAGGAGACGCTCAAAGGAGTGACCACCTCATTTAAAAAACCGTTCATCTACCGGACGGTCAATAAGGACCGGAAAGGCCAGGTCTGCATTATTCCCGAACGGTGTGTCTGGTGGATTGCCAAGAAGGAAGGAACCGGTGATGACCAGATATGGAACCGGATGCTGACCTGCTGGATAGATGACAGCCGTGAGCAGGATGAGAAAGTGCTGGTACGGGAACTTGCATCAGCCGCAGCCCTTCCTACAGAAGAGACCTTAAACAGGGATGAAGTAATCGTATGTCAGCAGATATGGGAACAACTCTCACCGGTCTATGTGGTCATTCCCTATGCAACCCGGATCCGGTTTACCTCATCAGCGAACCGGAGAAACCCGGGGATGCTCCTGGATCTCATCAAATCCATCGCATGTCTCTGTCAGTTCCAGCGTGAAAAAACACAGGCACACGGGCAGCCGGTCATATATGCAAATATCGATGATTTCAGGTATGCAAACCGGATATACCAGGCACTCAATGGTGAATCAGGAAGTCAGATAACAAAACTGACCAGAAGTGAATCAGACCTCATTACCGTTCTCAGGAGCGGGAAACAGGAGTTCACCGCTGCAGAGCTTTCTAAACTCACCGGTTCATCAGAACGGACTATCCGGAAACAGATCTGCGGATACAATAGTTATGGAAAGGATTACTCAGGGCTCCTTGAGAAATGTCCTGCTGTCTCCTACCTTGACCGAACCGTCACGGATGAGGAATGGCGTGTCAGAAGAAGTTGCAAGTGCTTTGTCTGGGACGATGAGGTATACCAGAACTGGGTATCTGGTGGAGGGTGCTGGCTCGATTCCGAGGGGTCTGACCAGGATAAGCAGAGCCCTGATCATGATGACGACAGGAGTGGGAGGGCGGGAGAAAATCCGCACAGGACGGGAACTCCCACCCCTGATGATTCGGACAATTCGGGAGTGGAATCTGAAAATACCTCTTATTATAAAAATAATAATACTAAGAATACGAAAGGCCGGGAAGGTGAGGGTGCATATGAAGCACCTGCACCTGACTATCCATCACCCACTGCGGATTTTGCTCCCACCCCTCACAATACAGGATACGAAAATAAGAAAGATCCAACCGCCCTTTCCAAATCCGATACAAAAACTGAGGGGCGGGACAAACATCCTGATTCCCCCGGACCAGATGATCTCCCACCCCAGAAGAGAGAACAGGTCAGATTGACCATAGCAGCGATTGATCCTGAAGCATATACTACAGTTCACGGCATCCACTCCGGACCATGTGCTATCTGTGGAGCAAAATGGGTTCATTACACCGAAAAACAACCGCCCGGTGATAAGGGAGAAGAAAAAACTTCCCGGGTCCTCTGTCAGAAATGCTATTCAAAGGCGGTTGCCAGGGTGAGCCTGTCCTTTATCACCCTTCCCGGAACGCTGAATACCGCCCGGATGGTAGAGGCAGATAAGGACTATGGCCGATGTCCTATCTGCAACCTTGGGGGGATTTCCTGGTATGATAATGAAACAAAGACCGGTATCTGTTCTACCTGTTACTCCCGGGAGCAGGCACGGAACGGGGGCGGACAGTGACATTCATCGTGACATCAGAACGAGACAAGCCACCCATCAGGTATGAAAAGGTCGGGAGGCTCCGTCCCGGAGAGGAGGGTATGATTGACGTTATCACGGATGGGAATGGGGTAATCAGATCTATCCCGACCGGAGATCTCATCCTGATGCTGAACGGGCTTACTGTTCCTGGCCTGAAACTATCGGAATCCGGGAACCGGATTATCATCTCCGATGAATACGCCGTCCTGGTCACTCAGGTCAGGGGAATAATCCGGGACTGGCCCAGGAAGAAGGCGGCTTTGTTTCTGATGGAAGAAAGAGATTGATTTGTGTAGAGAAGATCTGACATATACAGGAGATGAAGTGATCAATCAATTGCAGGATAGGACACGTTACGACAGGAATGAGTGATGAAATCGTCTTATCCCTAAAAACACAAGGGTTTTGACCAGGTAACTAAACAACTATTCATCTCATTTCGATATCCTTAATTCGTACCATGAAGAACCTTTTCATCAGGAACAAGTGGGACTCCATGAAAAAAATGATGTGTACCGGCATATTGGTACTGATTGCTCTGCTTTCAATATCGTTCGTATCTGCTGAAGACACCCCTTCTGATGCAGGTGCAGATTACATCTGGAATGGAACATGGGAAGGCACGAACTTCACCATATTCATTGAGCAGGATGCTACCGGGATCACCGGAGAATATGAACCGGCTGATGGTGTAATGGTAGATCCTGGAAGACTGGAAGGCTCAATTTCAGATGATGGGATAACCTATTCAGGGGTCTGGATAGAGTCAGGATCCGTGGTTCAGACTCTGGCGGATGACAACATGTCCTTTACGATAAACGGAACAATCGACCCGTTTGGAACTATGACAGAACAAGTCCTTCACTCTGCGATTGCAACCAGAATCGGTGAGATCGTGGATCCGGAAAATCCATGGACAGGGAACTGGACGACAGAACGGAAGATCTATTCATTCCTTCAGGACGGCACCACGATCTCCGGGACAAATCACCCGCTGAAGGGAGTAAATGACGAGTCAGGAGATCTGAATGGCACCGTATCAGAGGATGGGAGAGAATATTCCGGAAACTGGACCGAAACGGGTATCTTCATCTTTACCATCTCCGAAGATGGGTCGTCCATGGATGCCATCATTCATGAGAGTCTTAATCCTGAATCAAATGCAGACCGGGTAACCTTTACAAAGACTCTCTAACCCTTTTTTGTGAGTATGGATCTGCACGGATCTATTCACCACATCCACATTTTTATCCGAACTTTTCTGCAAGTTCCTGTAAGATTTTCCGAATGGGCAGATGTTGCGGGCAGATCTGTTCGCACTCCCCACACGCAACACAATCACTGGCTTTGCCATGACCAAACACGGCATGCTGGTAATGCACCCGGGGAAATGACCGATCTCCATACCGTTTCATATCATTGAATATCGAGATAAGAACTGCAATCGGTATATTCTGTGTGCATACGTCGATACAGTACCGGCAGGCAGTACAGGGTGCAGCAATACTCCTGCTGATAATCCGGGCAGCCTCCTGAAGTATTGCATGTTCCCTTTCTGAAAGGGGAGTCAGATTATCAAAAGTCCTGATATTATCCCTCATCTGGTCTATCGTATTCATCCCACTCAATACCATGATAACCCCGTCAAGACCTGCAGCAAACCGGAGCGCCCATGAAGCAGGAGAATCATCCGGCCTGACCTCTCTCATGAGATCTTCTGCTTCCTTCGGGATTACGGCAAGTCCTCCGCCCTTCACCGGCTCCATGACGATAATTGGTTTACCATAGATTCGTGCAATTTCATAACACCGTCGTGACTGAATAGAGATATGCTCCCAGTCAAGGTAGTTGATCTGCAGCTGCACCACGTCAACCTCCGGATGGTTTGTAAGAATCTCCTCAAGCAGGTCAGGAGTTCCATGAAAGGAAAACCCGATCTTCCGAATAAAGCCCTCCTCTTTCTTCCGGTGAATAAAATCAAAGACTCCAAATTCCAAAACCTTTGGATACCGGCTTTCCCCCAGGTTATGAATGAGATAGGAATCAAAAAATGAGACATTACATCGTCTGAGTTGTTCGGTGAAGATATTCTCCAAATCCTCAACGATATTCAGGTTATATGTTGGCATCTTATCCGCAAGAATGAAGGACTCACGTGGATATCTGTCAACAAGGGCTCTCCGTAATGCATCTTCAGCACCCATCAGATGATAGGAATACCCGGTCTCAAAGTAGGAATATCCTGCTCCCATGAACTCATCGACCAGATGGCTGAACAACTCCTGATCGATTGAGGCATTGTCATTCGGATTGGTGAGGGGAAGACGAAGCGTTCCAAATCCTAATTTTTTCATGTTCCCCCGGATTGAATTATGAACATATATGAAATTTTGAAATTTTCTTTCTCTTTTATTTCATAATGCAAGACAAAAACATTTCTGTACTGAAAAAACCTTTTTTAAAAATATCACCGAATGAATGGAAGATACATCCTTGGTTTTCACAGTAATCTGAAAACAATGAGTTAATATTAATAATGAATAATGCACTCTCTTTATTATTCAGGATAGTAATTGATGATGAATTTTTTGGATATTAAGACGTTAATCTTTACAATAGTCATTATTGAAGTTTTCCTGGCAACAATAATGATGTTATTCACAAAGCGCCAAAAAGGATATCCAGGGTTCACTCTTTGGGCTCTCCATTTATTTTTTTTAATAATATCCATGAGCAATATGATTTTCAGGGACATTATTCCTCCAATTATTTCTGTCCCCCTATCAAATGTTTTTAATATACTGGCTATTTTAATGGTCTTCGAGGCATCTCATCGGTTTTATTATAATAAACCCATTGATAAAAAATGGTACATCATTGTTCCCCTTGTTTTCATTGGTGCAGTGTATGGTATCCTATTGTATGATGATATAACGTTCCGGACAGTAATGATCAGTGGTTTTTCAGCGATTATAGCTTTTCAGGTAGCACATGTATTTTTCAAAAATATTTCCGATGATGAAAAAATTATTTCTTCACTCCTTTCTCTCTTGTATGGTTTTCTCGGGTTTACTCTGATTTTTAGGATTATTGACTTTACACTCCATCCAACGGGAAGAACTCTTTTTGAACAGACAACATCAACGAGTGCATTATATCTTGGAATTTTATTTATCTCCATAGGAGCGACACTCCTTTTCATCATTTTAAATCTGGATCGTCTGGCACGGGAACGTGACAAGTACTTTAAAGAAAAGGAAATGATTGCATCCAGATATGAACTTGCCGTTGAAACTGCCGGAATGGGACTCTGGCAGATTGACCAGGATACCCTCAAGCTCACAGGGGATAATCAAATTCTTGAGATGGCTGGGATAAAAAGTCCGGATGATGCATTTGAATTATCCCTTGAAAAATTAATTTATCCCGAGGATTTATCTCGTTTAATTACCTACATTAAAGGGGCAACAAAAGAGAATGAAAAAATATCTGCAGAATACCGAATTGTTGGGAAAGATGGAGATATTAAATATCATATCTCACATGCAAAAAGTTATCGAAAAACCGATGATTCCAGATTATATTTTATTGGTCTGACGATTGACGTTACACCATTAAGAAAGGCTCAAATTGCCCTGAAGAAAGCTTTGGAAAAATTATCAATACTTTCATCGATCACCCGGCATGACATATTAAACAGTATTACTGCAATTTCATTGACAACAGAACTTTTGAAAATGGATATAACAGATCCTTCCATTCAAAAAGAACTCAATAGTATTGCCGAAAGTACGACTGAAATAACCAGACTTATTAAATTTACCGGGGAATATCAGGATCTTGGAATTTCAGAACCTATGTGGATTGATATTACAAATATTTTAAAGAAACTTTCTTCAAGTCCCTTGTTGAAGAATATTATTTTAAAAATTCCAGAACCAGGTGTTTTACTTTATTCAGATCAGATGATTGAAAAGGTAATATACAATTTAATAGAAAATTCAGTCAGACACGGACAAACAGTCACCACAATTTCATTATCGTATGAATATGATACGCAGGATCTTCTGGTACTCTATACTGATGATGGATGTGGGATTGAGGAATCGGAAAAGAATTTAATATTTAAACGGGGTCATGGGAAAAATACGGGTTTAGGACTTGCACTCTCCCGGGACATTCTCGCAATTACGAATCTTACCATTGTGGAAAATGGAACTCCAGGAAAAGGGGTTCGTTTTGAAATCCGTGCGAAACCAGGATCATTCCATGATAACAGAAAATAAAGATTCAGAAAATGATAAGATCATTCACTTTTTTTTCAGATCAAAAGAATTTGGATTTTTAATTATAAGTAAGAATAAAATATAAAAAAAATTGGATTAGTCTCCCCATTTCATCAATCTTCTGGATTCAGCCATATAATCTTCATCATACCTGATGGAATCATACACTTGTTTTAAAAACGGACCATCTTCTGCAAAAGTAGCTGCAGGCCCATAAATTCCCCAGAGGTATGCTACAACCGTCCCAACATAGATATCATAGGTCCCAACGGTCAGATATGCAATAACCGGAACTCCGTTTATTCTGAGAGAAACCTCCATAGGTTTGACATGGATCCCACCAAAGACACTGATGCCGCTCACATCTGCATCAGGATAACCCAGAATCTGAACACTATCAGCGAACTTTCCTCCCAATGCCAGATCCTGACTGAAGTAATTCTCCACATATTGTTCAGGAGTTGTTCCAAGGGGAAGCAGGTTTGGATATTGATGCACCTGGGATAGAAACATAATCCCGTATGTCGGGTCCTGTGGGTTTGTTACACTAATACCAAGACACTGAAAATTGTCAATATTCCACCCGGCTGGTAGAAGCATCGTCAACGCACCTGGTACCTCATGTGCCCGTAGGGCCGGAACAGCAGCAGATGATCCTCCTGTTACGAATCCGAATTATATCAGCAGGAGCATGATTCCTATACATGCCTGATCTGTTATGGTCTCTCACCGAGAATATATCAGTCACTCAGTTCATCAGAGTTTCTCCAAGATGAATCATGATTCCATGAACACAATTCTTTATACTTCAAAAGTCCTACAGTCAACAATCATGAATAATCCATATAAACATCTCCTGAAAATTCGAAATGGGATGTTCATTCTTTTTATTATTCTCTCTATTGGCTTTATTATATCACCAGGAATATCTGAACCATTGACGCCCCCGGAAAATACAACCGACCCATCTCTTCCTTTTTACTTTATCGCGGTGCATAATGAACCATATCACGGGACATTTCAACAGGAACAAAAATTAAAGGCTGCATATGAGGCTGTTGCACAAACACAAAAAAAGCTTAATATAAATTATTAAAGCTTAATTATATATATTATTAAGATCAATATATTATATGTCTCATCGCTATAACATGATTAGAGGATATGGTAATGAACAACAATTTTTACTCCCTGTCAATGCGATGGACTGGCTATCTGAAAATGATATTACTTATGGCATATTAGAAATTCTTTCGATTCTCGATATTAGTCCATTTATTAATAAATATCGTGACGATGGTCGCGGTTCTGCCTTTTTTGATCCTCGTTCAATGCTTGGAATAATAATTTATTCAATGATTCGTGGAGAAAAATCTAGCAGAAAAATTGAGATGTGCTGCCATTATGATATTGGATATCGGATTGTCGCCAATAATCTTACACCTGACCATACAACGATCTATCGTTTCAAGAAGAATAATTCAAAAGAAATCAAATCCCTTTTTAAACAATTATCTCAAATTATCGTAGAATCCGGGATAGCAAGAATCGGTGTCCTAGCCCTCGATGGATCAAAATTTGGCTGTAATGCCTCTTTATCAGCCAATAAAAAATTAAAATACCTTGAAGCAGAGCTAGGTCGGCTTTTTGATGAATCACAGGAAATTGATGAGTTAGAAAACGATGATATAAATATTCAGGATATGGAGATTAACCGACTACCTGAGCATCTTTCAACAAAAGAAAAACGAAAGGAAGTTCTTAATCGGGCTAAAGAGAAATTAATTGAACGACATGATATCGAATCTAAAAAACAAGAAAAAAAGATTCTGGACCGCGAAAAAGAAGAATTAGAATCGGGTAAAAAGAAACGAGGTAGAAAGCCTTTAGAGCCTAAAAAAGAGCCATCTTCAGATTCAAAAGTAAATCTCACTGATCCTGAAAGTCAGATAATGTCAACCACCAATGGCTGGATTCAAGGGTATAATGGGCAGATTATCGTTTCTGAAAATCAATTTATCCTCGCTGCAATGATATCAGATGAGCAAAACGATAAAAAATTATTAATACCTATGCTAAATGAACTCGAAGACCTTTTTACGGGTATTCATCCATCAATTTCGCCTAATATACTACTATCTGATGCAGGTTATTTCTCATACCCGAATTCTTTAGCAGAATTGGATTATGGCATTCAACTCATCATCCCTCCTTCTAAAGAAAGAAAAATTCCAGAATATTCAGATAATGATGGGTATATCTCACGAATGGAAATGATATGTCGGGCGATTTGTATGGGAGAAATAATCACATTTCCGGAATTGCAAAGTATCGGGACGTTTGTTTGGCAATCTTTTATGAACAGAGAGAAACAAGCAACAACTCAGGAAATTTGTAAACGAGTTATGGAAGTACGTGTGAAATCCCCCACTGGTAGAGAGTTATATCGAAAACGAAAATACATGGTCGAACCAGTTTTTGGTAATATGAAACATAATATGAGGTTTAGGAGTTTCTCTCAAAAAGGGAAAGAGAATTGCGAGGGAGAATTCTTTTTAGCTGCATTAGTGCATAATATAAAAAAACTTATCAGATTTGAGGGTATAGTTAAAATTAAAGAATTTGCTACGAATATTATAAAACCGTCAAGAGGTTCAGGTTTTTCCTATATTTTTGCAAACACAGTATGTAAAGTGGGAATTGATACATGCAGGTTCATACATCAATTAGTCTATTTTGGTTGATAGCTTAAGGGGTAGAGATCGATCATTTGTGATCCTGCATGATATTGATCATTGGTGCAACACCCTCATATGCTGTATTAAAAGAAATGGTAAATAAGGCTGATACCTATGGGATTTCATTAACCCTTATGTTCACTCCCCAGTGGGGAAAGATGATAGGATCTGATCCCGAAAAACTATCCGAAGTAAAATCATGGGAACAAAATGGACATGAAATTGCTCTTCATCATCACAGTATCTACCATGGGGGCTGGGATGGATATACGGATTATTCTCCGGAAGAAGCACGATTAGAGCGTTTGAAGCATACCAAAAACCCTGAACCATATCTGGGAACACTTGATGACATGATGGATGCATTAGCACCCTTAAATCCAAATATATCATCTGGTTGTGCCAATGATGAACAGGATAAAACAGTTCTCCCTTCCACCATCAGATATGATACCTGTTCAGGATTTCTCAACACAGGAGATCCTGGTATACGTTCCGATAGACAAAGTCAGGGAAAAGGAGTAAATGATTATATCATTGTTGGAACAGTAAATGGAACTGAACACCGATGGCTGAGTCACCGGATAATCGGAACCATGGAACCTGAACGAGAGGCAGAACAGGAGATGGCGAATTCAAACGTGAATAGTGTCTTTGGAGCTATCACCCATAGTACCTCTGAACAGGTAAAAGCAACATACAAATTCTTTGAGTATATCCATGCACGTGATACTACCGGAAGCCGGAGCAGAACGGTCAGTGAAATCATGGAAGAAGGAATTTTACCCGAAAAAACATTATCAGATGATATCATCAATGCCCGCTATTCATATGAACGGGTTACCTCTGATTCTGTCAAAGAGGGCCTTCCTTTAACAGAAACTCCCCGTGAAGAGAAACAATTTTCGCTTCAAAAACCAAGAAAACCATGATGAAAATGAAAAGAAATCCTATTCAAATTATTATTCTCATCACATGCATCGCACTCATGTATCCGGTTTTAACCGAAGCTACCTCCTGTCAGATTGAGATTGATCCCTCCCAGGTTACCGGAGAGATACTCCCACTTCTGGGGATAAATGCCGGCCCTTCTCCAATTGGAGATCCAAAAAATCCTGATATTACCTCCCAATACCAGAATATCGGGGTCCAATCAATCCGTAATCATGACATATATGGTGCTCATTCAATGTCGATACTCTACCCGAACAGAATGTGTGATCCACAAATCAGGGATTGTTACAATTTTTCCTCGAGTGATGATACCTTTGCAGCAATTGTGAATGGTGGATTTCAGCCATATTTTCGTATCGGAGATGGGTATGAAATTGTAAATCCACCAGCTCCCGAGGAACATGAAAACTGGTCTGATGCTACAGTACATGTCATTCGTCATTACCATCAGGGACTGTGGGATGGCTTTCATTCAAACATCACCGGTGTAGAAATCTGGAATGAACCAGATAATATTCATTTCTGGCCGAAACCACATACCCAGGAGGAATTTTTCAGATTATATGCGATGACGGCAAAAAAACTCAAAGCAGCATTCCCAGACCTGAAGATTGGAGGACCGGGAGTTACTCCGGCATGCATAAAATCAGAGAAAGGAAGGCAATACCTTCGTTCATTTCTCACATATATGAAACAGCACCAGGTACCACTGGATTTTCTTTCCTGGCATATGTACTCCAACAATCCGGATGATTATACTGAAGGTGGATTATACATTGACTCTTTGTTGAAGGAATTTGGATATGAAAACGCAGAAAACCACCTGACTGAATATAATACAGAAGTAAAGAAAGGAAAGGCAGATGAGGGGGCTCTGGCACTTCGTGCTGGATCTCGTGGTTCAGCAATCCTTACCGCTGCCTGGATCTCACTTCAGAATTCCGGAGTGGATGCAGCATATCTCTACAGGGGAAATGATCCCTCTATTGCATTTCCAGAGTTTTATGGAATCTTCTACGCGAACGGAAAGCCAAAAAAGACTGCTCTAGCCTTCTCTCTCTGGTCTGACTTGGTGAACTATCATACAAAAATTCATCTTGATATCCCTGATTCCTATGGTTTTATGTATGGACTTGCGGGTCAGGACGATAATGGGAATATCGGCATTCTGGTTAGCAATACAAATAATATGACCCAACCGGTACACTTCCATTTCAAGAACAGTACCTATACAATGGAGAAGGGGTTCATGGTATCACATCTTTCTGATTTAGTTCAGGAGATTAAAATAAAGGATAATCAGATGGTAATGCCACCAGATTCAGTTTTATTTATACAGATGAATACGATAGATCAGGTATACCATACCTCTTAATCAATTATTTATCGAATGATCTTCATATTCCATTCTTTCGATATATTCATCTCCTTTGATTTCCAAAAAGTTAGTAAATACAGTCCGTTTTTCATGAGATATGGAAAGATCATTATAGATTCACGTATTTCATTCTGGCCTTTCCTACAGGATTAATCTCATATGGACTGATATGAAAAATCTCTCTCAAATGAGAAGAGAGTGATTTTATGATATCATTTGGTTATCAGACAGGACCGATAGGTCCATATCTACAATATATTATTCCATTCCTTTCATTGCCCGGAAATAATGAGATTGATAGATCTGGAATGATTCATTCCTTCATAATTTTTAGAAAACGAGCACCACGAAATGAAAGATGAGATGGTAATATTTTTAAAAACACTCTTCTACACAATTATCAATGGAAGAATACTAACATTTTTCAAAATAAAAAATACACCCAACTATACATGATACAACGGTACTCTCTGCTCATGATCCTTCTTCTTTTCATATCCGCTTCACCGGGAATTATTGTAATATCTGATAGTGGGCAGGATGATCTTCAGGGTGATCAGAATGATACGCTCTCCAATAATGATCTGGTTTGTATTGGAATTCTGGTCATGCAAAGTGGATTTATTAAAGATATCGGGGATGAATATATTCGGGCTTTTCAGATGGTACAAGAAGAATTTCCGGATGTAACCATTGAACCGATAATCATGGACGGGGGAAGTGAACCTTCGGTATCTGTTTCTTCATGGGAAACCATGAAAGAATCACATCCCGATATTCCCGTAGTAATTACCGTATCAAGCTGGACTACAAACGTTGTTTATCCTGATGCAGCGGATACAGGCATCGTCCATTTGGCACTTGGAAGTGCAGCAATAAACCGGTCTCACACATCCGACCGGTTAATCCGGTTTACACCCGGAGTACAGCAGGAATTACCGCTGCTTGTATCCTACCTTGAAGGATTTGAACGAATCGCAATCATAGGTGGCGAAAATGACTACAGCCGGGAATATTATATTGCTCTGCATGAGGCTCTCCCGGATAGTATTGTCCTTGATTCACGGTATGATCAGAATAATGTTGCAACAACCCTGAATATTACATCAATAAACGAAGCTCATCCGGATGTTATTCTCCTGCTCAGTGAATCTGAAGGAGGAGAGGTTATCAAATTGTTGAGAACCAATAATATTCTTTCACCGATCATTGGAACCAGGGTTATTGAACGAAATACACTTACAGAAATTGATGAAACGGAGGGGCTTATCTTCACAACTCCGCAGCTCAATGAATCGCATCCATTTTTCACCCGGTTTTATGAAAAGTACGGAGAGATGCCAACATTTTACGGGGCGGAAGGATATGATGCATTAACGACCTTATTCTCTGCAATAACTGAATGTGGGAATTCTTCTGAATGTATTGCTAACTGGTATCAGAACCGGACATATGATGGAGCTCTCGGTTTCGTTCAGATAGATGACCATGGGGTCGCAACATATCCGATTGGGTTTAAAATTGTAAAAGATGGAGAGATTGAAGATTATATTCCTTCAAGTCTCTAATTATTAAATTTCATTCTTTTTATCTTGAAATTATCCCCTTTTTCATCAATTTTTTGATCTCTGCCAGGTATACACGTATATGGTAATTATCATTTCAAAAAGTGATGAATCATACGTTAAGGTTTTTAATCGCCCCATTTCATCTATTCTGCATTCAGCAAAAAGCGAATACATACCATTATAGTGAAAGCAGGTTTTTCAGATACAGAATTGTATCATCCGCTTATTGATGGTATTGTGCTCTGTTTTTTTATTGGCTTCCTTCAGATCATCGCGAACCAGATTTGTAAAAAGTATAATGAATACCAATCTCCTTACTTGTTCCATAGGTTAAAGGTATGGAACAGATTATTGATATCGTAAAAATAATTTCAGGGATATTGATCCTCATAATGGGGTTCGGATTTCACTGGATAGGTCAGTTAATATCCGTAATGAACCGTGATCTAGCGATCAGGTTAGGAATTTGGGAGAAAGACAATCTTCAGGAATATGAAGTCTATGAAAACGGGATATCCATTGCTGATGTATCACTTGGATGGATATATGGTGTTGCCGGTGCAGGCCTGCTCTTAGGATATGAATGGGGATATTCCCTGTGTTTGATCCCCGGGTTTGCCTTACTGTATCATGGGATAAGCTTCTGGTCATGGACTAAAAATCAAATCAAAACCGGTCATCCTTCATCGAGTGCCAAAAATCCCATAAGAATAAGCTGGACTGTATGTAATATGTTAACCGGAGCACTTGCAATTATGGTATCATTGACAGGACTCTATGTTTTCAGATAATGTGCGTATACATATTCGGGAGAGCTCATTCAAAAGAGAAAAGATTGAAAGTCTTATGTGAGGAAGGAATTCGCATACATTGGTCAGGCATCGTGTATGAATTTCTTATGGATACACAAAAAAAGATACCTGATGACGATCTATCAGCATTCAGGTTTGTACATTCGTTTATGGATTCTTCTCTTCCGGGATATTGTTCATAGGGGTGATAATCTACAATGTTTAAACCAGGGGTTCATTATCATGATGCGAAAATTATGTGATTTCATATATACGTATCTGCAGGCATTCAATATTCAGGGAGGTCCTATCATATGAAAATAGCCGTCACCGGGAAAGGAGGAGTTGGAAAGACATTCATTGCCGGAACTCTTGCCGGTCAGTATGCTGCTGCGGGGAACAAAACGATAGCTATCGATGCTGACACATCCCCAAACCTTGCTCTGACACTCGGCATGACCGAAGCTGATCTTGAGAAGATTATACCCATTGCAGAAAATACATCCATCATCGAGGAAAAGACCAAAACTGATTACCCGGGAGTTTTTAAATTAATCTTTACCGTTGATGATATCATCAAAAACCAGTCAGTTCAGACACCTTGCGGGGTATCCCTCCTGGTTATGGGAACGGTCCAGTCGATGGGGTCAGGGTGTGCCTGTCCGGCTTATAGTGTCATCAGAAATCTTATCGGCCATCTGATAACCGAATCTGACGAGGTCATCATCCTTGACATGGAGGCAGGAATTGAGCATCTGGGAAGAGGCACGGCTGAACATGTTGATGTGATGCTCATCGTCACCGATGCACATCAGGCATCCCTGGTTACAGCGGAGCGGATTGCACGACTGGCCAGGGAAGGAGGCATCCCACGAATTGCTCTCGTCGCAAACCGGGTCAGGGGAGAGGAATCATCCACCCGGATTTCAGATATGGCATCACCTCTCCATATACCAGTTGCTACAGTCATTCCCTATGATGAAGAGATTCTTGATGCCGGAGTCAGGGGATTGTCACCGGTCCACCTGGATACACCGGCAACAAGGGCAATAACTGACTTATTAAACTGGATTGAAGGAACAAGAAAATCATGAAGACCATCGTTATTATGGGACGGGGAGGAACCGGTAAAACCTCCTTTGTAAGTCTTATTGCGGATTATTTCATCAGAACAGGGCAGACACCCCTGCTCCTTGTAGACCTGGACCCGGATCAGAGTCTTGGCGAGATGATTGGAGTGGATCTACAGCGGGAAGGGAAAAAAAGCATTGCAGAACTTATTGAAGACACCTTTATTGAAAAAGGAGGGACCACGATTGGAGTTCCGCCATCCGAACGGATTGAGCACCGGATCTGGGAGGAGGGTATGTATGAAGGTGAGAAATTTGATTTCATCGCCATTGGAACCAAATGGGTTGAGGGATGTTATTGTATGCCTGATGCAGCCCTTCGTGATGCCCTGGGCCGGCTTATTAAACAGTACCGGTATGTCATTATCGATGCACCCGGAGGACTGGAACACCTGAACCGGCGGGTGACAGCCAGAGTCGATGATATCATTGATGTCCTTGGACCTTCTGCAAAATCCTTTGCTCACCTGGAACGAGCGAAAAAAATTGCGGATGAATGCGGGATTTCCTATGAACGATTCATCTCCGTTGGGGGATTTTTATTTCCGGAGGAACTTGGGAAGCGGGCAACATCCATCCCTGATACCCGGTTCTTTGGAAAAATTGCATATGACGATGAAGTCTCACGAAGGACGATAGCAGGAGAGAGCATATTCGGCATTAGATCTGACAGTCCGGGTCCGGTTTCTGTTGCAAAGATACTCGCTAAAGCGGGGTATGCGAACCCTTCCCATTCGGAATGATCAACAGAGGTAAATCATTAAACCATAATGAATTGTTACTTATGAGAAGCAACTCTCCGGCCGGATACCTGTGAACAGAAAAAATATACATATACGTTTGAGCGAAGCGAAAAGCTCGACCGGATCCATAAAGGATCTGGACATCAAGATTGGAAAAATTAAGGGCGAACAATGGGAAGAAAAGGAAGGGCCAACACCTTTCCCTGATCATACCGCACTCCGAAACTGGGACCGGATGCTCCTTACCCGGTACAAACCATTGTATATTCCTTTTTGTGACCTCTGCTGTTTATGTACTTATGGAAAGTGTGACCTTTCCGGGGGGAAGAGAGGAGCATGCGGGATTGGCATGGAGGCTCAGCAATCCCGTATTGTGCTTCTTGCCGCCTGTATCGGGGCAGCGACTCATATCAGTCATGGACGGCATCTGGTTGACCATTTAATAGAGAAGATGGGACGGAGAACACCCATCGATGTCGGGGGCTCCAATGTGGATGTTGAAGCCCCGATGATCCGTCTTGTCTGTGGGATTAAACCAAAGACCCTTGGGGATCTTGAGACGGTCCTTGACTATCTGGAAAGCCAGGTGACCGAGCTCCTTGCTGCCGCCCATACCGGACAGGAAAGTGATCCTCTTGATTTTGAGTCCAAGGTGTTCCATGCCGGGATGCTGGATCATGTCGGGCTTGAACTTGCCGATATGGCACAAATATCTGCTTTCAATCTCCCGAAGGCAGATCCTGATGCTGCATTGGTCGAGTTAGGGCTTGGAACTATCGATGCAGAGAAACCTGTTATCCTGGTTATCGGACATAATGTTCCACCGGCAATAGATATCATACAATATTCACGGAAACACAATCTCTCCGGGAAGATTGAGGTCACCGGTATATGCTGCACAGCAATTGATCTGACCAGGTTTGATCCAAATGCAAAAATTGTCGGGCCAATATCATGGCAACTCAGATATATCAGGAGCGGTGTTCCAGACCTTATTGTTGTGGATGAGCAGTGTGTCCGGGCAGATCTATTAATAGAGGCAGGAAATATCCAGGCACCTCTTATTGCCACCAGTTCGAAAAACTGTGCCGGCCTTGTTGACCGGACCGATGATGATCCGGATGATATTGTGAGAGATCTGGTATCAGGGGTCGTTCCGGGTGTCCTCATCCTGAATCCCCTGAAAGTCGGGGAAGTGGCAGTCCGGGCAGCCCTTGAATCTCATGAGATCCGGAAGACGAAGAAAACCAGTATCATACCGACTGCAGAAGAACTGATTGAATATGCAAAACGCTGTGGTGGATGTATGGAATGCACCCGTGCTTGTCCGAATGAAACACCGCTTCCGGAAGCGATGAAACAGGCAGCCACCGGAGATCTCTCCTTCCTTGCAGATATCTATGATACCTGTATCGGGTGTGGCCGATGTGATGATGCCTGTAATAAGGAGATCCCAATCCACAGCTCTCTGGTTGCAGCGGCACGGGAAAAAGTCCTGAACGAGAAGCATTTTGTCCGGGCCGGACGGGGTGCAATTCAGGATATCGAGATTCGTGAAGTCGGCGGACCAATAGTCCTTGGAGAGATTCCCGGTGTTATTGCCTTTGTCGGATGTGCCAATTTCCCGAACGGTGCATCTGAAGTTGCAGAAATGGCAAGGGAGTTTGCCAAACGCAGGTATATCGCGGTTGCAACAGGATGTTCTGCGATGGCAATTGGCATGTACCGCAATGAAGACGGACAGACCCCGTACGAGGAGTTTCATGGTCGATTTGACGCCGGGGGAATTGTTAACGTCGGTTCCTGTGTGTCCAATGCCCACATATCAGGGGCAGCAATTAAGATAGCCAGTATTTTTGCCAAACGCAACCTGAGAGGAAACTATGAAGAGATCGCCGACTACGTCTACAACCGGGTCGGTGCTGTCGGGGTTGCATGGGGAGCAATGTCCCAGAAAGCAGCGGCGATTGCGGCAGGATTCTGGCGGCTTGGTATTCCGGTTATCGTCGGTCCTCATGGTGCAAAATACCGCAGAATGCTCCTTGGCAGGAAAGACCATGACGAGGACTGGTATGTCTTTGATTCACGGACCGGTGAAAAGGTGCAGGTCGGGCCGGTTCCTGAACATCTCTTTGTGACCGCTGAAACAAAGGAAGAAGCGATGGTTCTTATTGCCAAATTGTGCATGAGACCAAATGATACTTCACGTGGCCGGTCCATGAAACTAACCCATTATATTGACCTCTATAAGCGGCTATATGGTATCATGCCGGATGATCTCCACCTCTTCATTCGATCGCCGGCAGATATCCCAATTACCATGAAAGAAGAGCTGCTTCCAATCCTTCAGGAGAGAGGGCTCAAGGACAGGATCATCCCTGACCCGACGCTCCTGAAATCCCAGATACGGACACAGATGGGAGGAAGATCATGAGCGGTCAGGATAGTTGGATTCGGGCTGAGATGGGAGGAACAAAACAGGCGTCTGTCATCTCAAAACCTGAAGTCCTGATGGCCCTTTTGAAAAAGGCGAAACGGCCCCTGATCATTATAGGTCATGAGACCATCTCTGACAGGGTCAGGACCGATATCCTTATCAGGATGGTTTCTGAATTTCAAAAAACCCAAAGAATACCGATACTAACCACCTCTCATATCGCCGGTCAGGTCATGGAACGGGGAATCCGGTTATCCGGAGTTCTTGGAAGTATGGAGATTATTGACCGGCTGCGGGACCCGACCTGGAATGGATGTGACGGAAACGGGCAATATGACCTTGTCTTTATCGCGGGATTCTCCTATGCTCTTGGATCCCTTCTTTTCTCCGCATTAAAACAGAATGCACCCCAGACAAAGGTGATCTCTCTGGATCCGAAATACCATCCCCATGCCACCTGGTCGTATGCAAATATGAAGACAGATTCCTGGAAAGCAGAGATTGATCGTCTGATTGACCTCTTACATTCAGAGAACACTCATCAGAAGATGGAGGAGATACATGTTTGAAGATATCCCGGTTGAAGTAGGTCTTGTTCATGAAGGGGAGCGTATCAGAAAAGAGGATATGCGGGTGGAACTTGGGGGTCCGAAGGTATCAGAGAAGTTTGAACTTGTCCTCGTAAAAAAATCCGATGAAATAACTGATGGAAAAATATCTATTCTCGGGCCTGATCTTGCCGACCTTGAAGAAGGGAAGAGTTATCCGTTTGGTATACTGGTAGAGGTTACAGGGGAAAAACTGGAAGAGGATTTGGAAGGGGTCTTTGAAAGACGTATCCATGAATACCTGAATTATATCCAGGGCGTTATGCATCTGAACCAGCGATATGATCTCTGGATGCGGGTCGGGAAAAAAGCATTTGCAAAGGGCCTGAACTCTTTTCATCAGATTGGAAGTGCCCTTATCAGTTTATACCGGAGTGAGCTTCCGATTATTGAAAAGATCCAGATCACCTTCTTCACAGGCGGAGAGGAGTTTCAATCCACCTATAATCTCGCCCGTGAACGATATGAAACACGGGATGCACGGGCACGGGGACTTCTTGATGAAGAAGTAGACACCTTTTACGGGTGTGCACTCTGTCAGTCCTTTGCCCCCTCACATATCTGTGTCATCACCCCTCAGCGATATGCTAATTGTGGTGCTATCAGCTGGTTTGACGGTCGGGCAGCAGCCAGAATGGATCCTGACGGGCCTATCTTCCCGATTGCAAAAGGTGAATACCTGGATTCTGAACATGGCGAATACTCCGGAGTGAATGAACACGCCATCAAACGCTCAATGGGAGCGGTAAACCGGGTCTGGCTCTATTCTGCATTCGGATATCCGCATACCTCATGTGGCTGTTTTGAGGCTATTGCATTTTACATCCCCGAAATTGAGGGTTTTGGTATTGTTCATCGCCGGTTTGCAGGACCTACAGTCAATGGTCTTGCATTCTCAACTCTTGCTGATTCAACAGCCGGGGGGCGACAAGTGGAAGGATTTCACGGTATTTCACTTGAGTACATGCGGTCAGTGAAATTTCTGCAGGCAGATGGCGGATGGAATGCCATCGTATGGATGCCGGCAGAGATTAAGGAGATGCTGAGTGGGATTATTCCTGAAGATGTTGCAGGGGCAATCGCAACCGAGCAGGATGCCCTGGATATTAATGCCCTGAAATCATTTCTTACATCACATCACCATCCCGTCGTATCAAAGTGGATTGTGCCGGAAGACACTGAAGAAGAGATCTCATCTGATTTTGGACCCGCAACTCCGGTTATGTCCTTTGGAGAACTCCCGCTCATGGCAGGTGGCGTGAAAATTATCCTGAAAAATGCAAAGATCTATGCAGAACGGGTAATCATACAGCCTGCTGATACACATAGGAAGAAACAGGGAGGGAAGAATGACTGACCAGGAAAAGCCGGATATCAGTAATCTCATCAGACTCTTAGGACCTGGCCTTGGAGAACTCCTGTCCGGCAGGCAGATTGAACTCGAACATGTGGAACTGGAACTTGGAGAACTGGAACTCTGGATCCCGGTAGGAGGTATCTCTCAAGGATTCCCGGCACCCGTCGCAGCCGCTGCTAAACAGATGACACCTCCCGTAAAACGACTGCCACGACCTGATGACCTCATTTCAGAAAAATTCCTGATGGAACCGGATGTATTCCCCGCACAAATCAGGGAGATTACTCTTGGTGCCACCCGGGCTGAAGGAGGAACACGGGGCAGTACTATCACCGTCGGGGGATCAACCTCCATTCCATTCACGCATCCCCAGTCACCGCCACCTCATCCTCCGGTCATATCCCTTGATGTGTTTGACACCCGTGTCCCGATGCCAAAGGCTTTGAAAAACCATCTGACCGAGGTAATAGATGATCCTGCAGCATGGGCAAAGATGAATGTAGAGCAGTTCGGAGCTGATATGGTAACGGTTCATCTGCTCTCAACCGATCCACTTATTCAGAATAAATCTCCTAAAGAAGCTTCGAAGACGGTTGAGGAAGTCCTGCAGGCTGTGGACGTTCCTCTTATCATAGGCGGATGCGGCGATCCCAAAAAGGATGCGGAGACCTTTACTGAGATAGCAGCAATGGCAGAAGGAGAACGTCTGCTTTTAAATTCAGTCACCTCTGACATGGCAGATGCCAAGACACTAGAACCGGTGTGCAAAGCAGCGGATACCCATGGCCATTGTCTTCTTGGGTTCACCGGTCTTGACCTGAATAGTGCAAAGGAACTGAACCGACGTATATACCAGTATTTCCCTCCCGAACGACTTCTTATGGACCTGACAACGGTTGCCTTGGGATATGGTCTAGAATACTCGTTTTCAATCCATGAACGTGCACGAATGGCTGCACTCATGGGTGATCCGGAGCTTCAGCATCCGACAATATCAGCCTGCACGAATGCATGGTCAGCCCGTGAAGCATGGATGGATCTGGGTCCTGCATTTGGGAGGAATGATCTCCGGGGGCCATTATGGGAAACAATCGGTGGAATAACCCTGCTTCTCGCCGGTGTGGATCTCTTTTTGATGATGCATCCACTGGCCGTATCAACGCTCCGTGACGTAGCTGGAAAACTCATGCACCCGGCAGAGATAAAACCGGATATGGCTGACTGGGCAGCACTGAAGATATGAGGTGGACAGGATGAAAGAGGAACATAAAAAAAGTATTCGGGAGATCAGTCCGATTGACGTATATAAACTCCTGCCACGGACAAATTGTGCAGAATGTGGCGAAGCTAACTGCATGGCTTTTGCAACCAAAGTGGTGAATGGTGAGGCGTTTATAGAAGGATGCCCCCCTGTTCTGACAAAAAATTATGAGAAAGACCTGCTCAAACTTCAGGAGTTACTCGCCCCGCCGGTTCGTGTAATCCATTTTGGAACCGGAAATAACCAGCTGAAGATCGGCGGAAAACATGTCCTGTACAGGCATGAATTCACCTACCAGAACCCGCCCCCCATCGCCATCGATATCTCTGACGATATGGAGAATGAGCAGATTGCTATCAGAATTAAAAAGGTGCAGGATTTCTCATATACCTATATCGGAAGACCACTCTCCCTTGATGCCCTGGCCGTACGGTCAGTAACCCAAAACCCATATCGATATACAGAGGTTATTCAGCACATCTGTGAGCTTTGTAACCTTCCCCTTATTCTCTGCAGCACTGACCCGAATATCATAAAAGCAGGATTGTCCGCTTGTGCAGAGAGAAAACCGCTCATATTTGCCATCACGAAAGAGAACTGGAAAGAGATGGGTGAACTGGTTCTGGATACCGGCTGTCCGGTTGTGGTATCAGCTCCGGGAGATCTATCCCTTCTCAGAACTCTGGTCAGAACACTTCAGGAATGGGGCATCGTAGATATGGTTCTGGATCCTGGAACATTCCATAGCGACCAGATAGGGCAGACGATTCATCTCTTTACTGCTCTCCGAAAAGCGGCTGTGAAAAATTTCGACTCCCTGTCCGGGTATCCGATTCTGGGAACCCCTATATCGGTATGGAACGGACCGGAATTATCCGATGATCTGAACCACTGGCAGGAGGCATATCTTACATCCATGCTCATCACCCGGTATGCTGATCTCCTGATTATGCACAGCATTGAGGGATGGGCTCTTCTTCCCCAGCTTATCTGGCGGTTTGGTATCTACACCGACCCACGAAAACCGGTATCTGTTGATGCAGGTGTCAGAACTTTTGGCAATCCGGATAAGACGTCTCCGGTTCTCATCACCTCAAATTATGCCCTGACCTTCTTTACTGTGGAGTCTGACATCAAGGCTGCAAAGATAGACTGCTACCTTATTGTCATCGATACCGGAGGTCTTTCTGTCGAAGCAGCAGTCGCCGGACGATATCTAACCGCAGCAAAAATTGCCGAATCTCTCAAAGAATGGAAGGCAGATACACTTGTCTCTCACAAGAATCTTATCATCCCCGGTCTTGCTGCCCGATTATCCGGAGAGACCGAGGAAGAGACCGGATGGCGTGTTCTTGTCGGCCCACGTGATTCATCAGGAATCGGGCAGATGATACGGGAATGCTGGCCTCCTGCGGATGAATAATCGTGTCAGATTTAATATCTATTCTTTTTCAGCCGATGAACCGGATGGTGACCGTCGAGGCCGGCTTAACGGTTCTTGATGCAATCCGGGAAGCTGGGATTCAGTTTGAAGCAATCTGCGGGGGAAAGGGAACCTGTGGAAAATGCCGGGTAATCAGGGTATCGGGAAAGGTATCTGAAGAGGGCTCCGTCTGTGCAAAATTCCTCACCCTTGATGAACAGCGAAAAGGATACTGCCTGGCATGTCTTGTGAGGGTCTGGACCGATGCCGTTTTCACCATTCCCATTGAGAGCAGAATTGACACCCCCCAGATTCTTCTAGACGTTGCCCGGACAATCGGGACAATCCACCCCTCTGTGCATAAGTATCAGGTTGAGAAAAACACTACCGGACCAACGGCAATCTTGGGACCTTCTATCAGGTTTACCGGTTATACCGGGAAAAGGCCGGTAATGACTGAGGAACAGAGACAGGTCATTCTGCATGCTAATGGCCCTCTTACCGGAGTTATCTCTCTGGATGGAGGAACAAGCAGGCTCATCAGCCTTGAAGAAGGAGATACAACCGGGAGTTTATTCGGTATTGCCCTTGATCTAGGGACCACCACCGTCGTCGGTCTTCTCATCGATCTCATCACCGGAGAGGTTATCAGACGGGCCTCAACCCTGAACCGACAGATAACCCTGGGAGAAGAACTGGTTACCAGAATAGCCATCGGAAGAAAAGAAGATGGAAGGGCAGAACTCCGGGCGGCAGCTCTTGGAAGTATCAATGAGGTCATCCACAAGCTGACCAGGGATGCCGGGATTATGGATAGTGAGATCAATGACATCTGTATCGGCGGGAATACCGTGATGTCCTGGTTATTTGCCGGAAGAGATCCAACTCCCCTTGAATATGTGGATGCACATATCCCAACCGATCCGATTATTCTGACTGCAAAAGACTGTGGAATTGCTACCGGGCCTGATGTGCTGGTATACTGCCTTCCTGCGGTGAGCAGATTTGTCGGTGGTGATGCCATTGGCGATGTTCTGACTGCAGGCATACACAAAAAAATGGAGATCTCTCTGCTCATCGATCTGGGGACAAATGGTGAGATTATCCTTGGGAACAAGGACTGGCTGGTTTCCACATCATGTGCTTCAGGCCCGGCTTTTGAGGGTGCAGGGATGCGATCAGGGATGCGGGCGATGAGAGGGGCAATAGACACCGTCAAAATCGGCCTTGACGGCCATGTCACCATTCATGTCATTGGTGATACAGAGCCCAAGGGGATTTGTGGTTCAGGTATCATCGATGTCGCTGCAGAAATGGCTCGTGCCGGCATTCTGGACTTTAGCGGGAAGTTCGTCGATACTGCACCGGGTGTCAGACAGGGTGAGAATGGACCTGAATTTTTACTGGTTCCTGCTCTGAAAACTGCTACCGGAAAAGATATTGTCATCACGAGTGAGGATATGGCCTATCTCATGGACTCGAAAGCCGCTGTCCTTGCAGCGATAACGGTCCTCTTACAAAAATACCGGTTACGCCT
Source organism: Methanospirillum hungatei JF-1 (assembly GCF_000013445.1). NCBI lineage: Archaea > Methanobacteriati > Methanobacteriota > Methanomicrobia > Methanomicrobiales > Methanospirillaceae > Methanospirillum > Methanospirillum hungatei. The sequence continues at coordinate 791,861 of NC_007796.1, read as the reverse complement.
TCATGATATTCAGCATGTATTCCTTGCCGGAGCATTTGGCTCTTTTGGAAACATTGATCACCTGATATCATTTGGAATCCTTCCAGAATTTCCGTCTGCAAAATTTCACCGGATAGGTAATGGTTCTCTTGCAGGAGCATATGCCTGTCTTCTTTCCATAGATGCACGGCGGGAAGCAACCGAGATTGCAGAAAGGATGGGATATATCGATCTCCTCGTTGATAATGATTTTATTGAGGAGTACTGGGCTGCACTTCGGATACCAGGAAAAGAAGAGTTGTTTCCCTCCCGGTTTCCTAAGAAACATCGAATTCATCAAACCGGAATGAGTAATTCAGTCAGTAATTCCTCTTCAGGCACGTCATCCGGATCATTCAGGTAATTATCACGACATGGGGCCTTCGGTTCATATCCCTGTTTCGCTGTCCATTCATAGAGTTTTCCCCATGATTCATGAGCATCCTGATATGGTCCCTTGTGTATTGCTGATGCAAACCGGCCGCCAGGCATCGTTCGTATGGTAATACCCGGAATCTGATCAGGCAATCTCCCGGTCACCGGAACGGCCACTTCTACATCTGCATCAGATTCCCGGTATTCACCATCATGATAGATCGTCATGAATGGGCCGGTTATGGATACCTGTTCTAACCCTCTCTGGGGAGAAGAGAAATATTGACACAATGTGCCAATAAGTTTCGGGATAACCTCTTCATATGTTCCCTTATCACGGATAGAAAGCACTCTGAGCGATTCGATATCTTTCAAGGTTGGTTCTGCTACAATCATAGAAAACATCTCCATCTGCTGTCTTTGCAGAAAGTGATCAATGGATTGTAACCGTTTGATCTCGGCAGATACCCGCTTTCGTTGCTCCTGAATGAGCTGTGCCACAGTACTGTCATCTCCCTGTTCCTTGGCTTTCAGGACTTCGATTATCTGTGCAAGAGGGAATCCAAGATCTACGAGAGAGCGGATCATGACACCACGTTCAATCTGTGATACCTGGTAATACCGGTATCCGGTAAACCGGTCCTTCACCGCCGGGGATAAGAGACCAGTTTCATCATAGAGACGAAGTGCTTTGCAGGTCAGGCGGGTAATCATTGAAAACCTGCCGATGGGTATCTTTTCCGGGATCATAGTGCTACTCATACATGTGTGCTCCGGATTGGTATAGGTGACCGCACTTTCCCATGGGGTAAGGTTTGAATGGAGCAGGTATGATTATCAGGGTATTTTTTAGGAATAGAATGAATAGTACAGTATGGATACTGAATCAGTCCCCACCGGTTTTCAGAATGTGGATAAAACAGGTGAATCAGATTATTTCATTGAATATCTGAAATTCGTGATTTTATCTATAAAAGTACCAAAAAATTATCGATAATCACATGCTTTTCAGCAGGTTACCCATTTTTTTTCTCCTTCTCATCAAGAAAATACCCCAGATGAGGATAATACCAATGGGAAATAATATCGCCCAAGATATAAAAAGCAGGATACATGATGTTAAAATGAGCGAAATCCCACTCATAAATAATGCACACCGGCTATCTTTGAGTAAAACCAACCCGGCTGCACATCCACCAATATAGGTTAGGATAAACGTGGAATTCGGGAGTTGAATAAGAAATGCAAGAGAGAGCAGACCGGTGCTGTACATGATAAATACTATTGAAAAGCATCCGGCCAAAAAGATAAGCCCCCCGATGTGGGTGTAATACCGCTCTGATAACCGTGCAAGAAATGACGGTGCATAGCCGGTCACGGCTAGGGAATATGAAAGCCGGGAGGCTGCCCCGATGTAGGATATGGACGGTGCCAGACAGACAAATAACCCGGTCATTCCGGTCAGGATCATGCCAGACTGCCCAAATGATTTCTCGATCAGATACACGAGCGAAACATCCGATATTCCTGGTCCATACATATGGGTTCCAACGACGACATATGCGGTGAGAAGATACAGACTTCCGATGATGATTGAGGCGATAATCGTGCCCCTGACTACATCCCGCTTTGGGTCCTCAAACTCTTCGGCAATATGAGTCACGGCTTCCCATCCGATATAACTCCAGAAGAGTAAGGTTGCTGCATACCCGATACTCATCCATCCGTGTGGAATTAAAGGGGTGAAATGTGACGGGTCAACGATCCGGTAACTCCCGATACATGCACCAAGCAGAATGCAGATGGTCCCAAGGACGACAATGATCTGCACCTGACTGCTGACCCGCATACCGATGTAATTGAGAAAAATTCCTGCCAGAATAATTGAGACTGCAATAAGGATTCTGAAAACTTCCGAAAGCCCATATGCAGCAGCAATATATCCGGCTCCGGTTAATGCAAGGATTGGAACACCAATGATTCCTGATACCAGGAAGAACCATCCGATGAGTGCTCCGAGCTGTTCATTGAACGCAAGAGTTACGAAATATGAAACCCCGCCGTCATTTGGAAACCGGGCGGAGAGAAAACCCATGGTGAGTGCCATGGGAAACGCAAGAACGATGATGAAAATCCAGGAGAGGAGAGATCCCGGCCCGGCAATCTCTGCTGAAAGACCGGGAAGAATTAGGACACCACATCCCAGAACTGAACCAACATAGAGCGCTACGATGTGATGAAGGCGAAGAGAAGATCGCTCTGTCGGTTTTATCATGAATGGCTGAGATATTGACCCATATACACGATAAAGAGTCTCATACCAGTCGGTTGAATACCAGATTCAGGTATCCGGAATGATTGGCAAAAATAATTACACCACTCTCCGGGGATTGCATTTCCCATGAAAATCGGTATCAAATAGGTTGACTTGAACCATTAATTCGCATAATCTCCTTACCTTCCTCTTGAATAATTATCTCAGCTCCCCTGGACAAAAGCTGAATAATCTTTGCGATTCCAACTCTCTCAATTTTTTCTGGAAACTTGGGAATCTTAACAGTTTTCACTCTAGGAATTCCATCTTCAAATATTTCATTATTGATGAGAAGATGCCAAACAATCCGTAAAATCTTACGAGCAACAGCAACAATTGCTTTTTTGTAACCCTTTCTAGGTAAGAGACCGTTGAAATAGTCATTCAATTTCCCTGGTCTTCTAATCGCAGAGTGTGCAGCTTTAATAAGAGCCCATCGAAGATATTTGGAACCATGTTTCGTGATGGGTCCAGTGTAATTGATATTTGCAGACTGGTAAACAGATGGGGTAAGTCCTGCCCATTTGGCTAATTTATCTGCGGTTGGAAAATCATGGATATCACCTATTTCTGCCAACAAATTAGATCCAATTACTATTCCAATCCCTGGAACTGACATTAAAATACGTAATTCATTCTCTTTATCCTTGAGGTAAAATTTGATTCTTTCCTCGATCCTTTTAATCTCAACCTGGAGGTTGTCATATATTTTTAACATCGAATCTATGAGGAATATAGCTGAATCAGGTATATACTCTGGAATCTGCTCAAAAAAGACAGGTGCAATCTTTCTTGTTTTGGCGGGTAATGCTTTTATGATCTCATCCTGAGTTTTTCTTTCAACAATCCCTTTTAAAAGAGCATATCCACTTTTACCAAATACATCTTTTAAAACAGTACATAAACGAATACTGCAAACATCTTACTGGTGGAGGATTTTGTTTTTAAAAACTGTACTATTATTAACCATCTTATTTCGGGCTCGGGTCAATGTCCGAAGTTCGTAAAGATCACCCGTAAAAACTCGTGACGGCGTGATAAGATTATTTAATTCCAATTCGGCGATCCATTGAGAATCTAACACATCTGTCTTTTTACCCGGGATGCCCTTCATATGGTAAGCATTTCCAATGGTGATATTGATCTCTGGATTAAGAATACCATAAGCGGGACGCCAATATTCAGCAGTAGATTCCATAGCTACCGATTCACAACCCGAATCAAGAATCCAATTTTTGAGCAAAATTAATTCGTCCAAATCCTGTTCAAAACGTTTAGTTTCACAATTGCCTTCATTGTCCAGGATAGAGGCAACAAGAAACCTTTTGTGAACATCAATTCCACAAACTTTATTCCGTTTTTTAGACATAAATTACCCTGTGGGTAGTAAATTCGTTACACCAATTTCCCATTCGCGATCTATGTCGCATTCTGGTGTACGAAAAAGGACTACTTTCTTAACCGAGATCAAAGTTTCAGAAATTAACCAGTCTTATTACCCACTATGATCGGTCAACCGATGAGATTTTCATGGTTTCGGGTGTGAACCGCGAAGCGGTTCATGTCTGTTTCATTGCCAATTAACGTTCCAACCGAATGGAAATTGTACTCTTGAGGAAACGACATTTTAGTTGTGCAACAACCTCTTAAATTATCTTAGTATTACCTTAATTATAGGCAACCATAATCTATTTACTATCCAGGGATAGGTAGTAATTACACATCGACAGGGGGTACTGTATGTTTCTTGATAACATTCCAATGAAAAAGAAACTGATTGGAGGATTTTTATGTGTCATTTTATTGGCTATCCTCATTGCCTTGGTAGGGTACATGGCAATGGGTGATATGACAGAACAGGCGAAAACAATGTATGATGATAACCTCGTTTCATTAGAGCAATTATTAAATGCCGATAATAGTTTTCTCAATATCAGAATTAACATCTACAAAACAGTATTTGCAAAAGATGAACGAAAAGATAAATTTGCAGAGATTGATGATGAAATTATAAATATTAAAAGTAAAATCGAAGCGTATAAAAGTCAGTCACTATCTTTGGAAGAGTCAGCACTCATCGAAGAATTTGAGAGAAACTGGCCGGTATTTGAAACTAACCTTCGGAAAATTATTGATGATATGAATAATGGAAGGGAAGAAGCGGCATTAGAAGGGATATATAGTAAAAATTTTTCTGTTCCCAGAGATGCAGCCCAGGATGCTCTTGATAATCTGGAAATTTATAACCAGGAAAAATCAAAATTAATGAGAGATGATATCGTTCGAACCTACCAGGAATCGTCACTCTTGTTTTTTGTTATTGTTCTGCTGACTCTGATTTTTGGAATCGGTCTTGCCTTACTTCTGACCAGAAGTATTACCAGTCCGCTTTCACGGGCTGTCACCATGATTCAGGAGATGAATAAAGGCCATCTGGGAATGCGGCTTGATATGATCAGGAAAGATGAGATCGGTCAAATGGCAGAAACAATGGATTCTTTTGCAAATAATCTTCAAAAGGATGTTATCGGGTCGATGCAGAAGATTGCCCAGGGTGAGAAGATATCCCATATCCCAATTGTGGATGATAAAGATGAGATAGGGCCTGCTCTCCGTGTTACCGCTGATACAATTAGTAATCTGATTGATGAGACTGAAAAAATGGTTTCAGCAGCAAAGGATGGCAACCTATCGATCAGGGGCGATGAAACATTATTCAAGGGTGCATATAGAGATATCATCAAAGGATTTAATGCAACTCTCGAGAATCTGCTTGTTCCCATAAATGAGGCTATGGCCCTTTCCAAAGAATATGCCAGAGGTAATTTTACAGCCAGATTTTCTGAAGAAATTATTGTGAAAGGGGATTTTATTCCCTTTAAAGATGCCCTGAACACTATTGGAACAGATACCGGCTCATCCATACTGCATGTAAGACAGGAGGTTGAATCACTTCTTGGTACTATTGAGGAAACAAATGCCAGTTCGGAGGAGATTGCTGCCGGATCAAGAACCCTTGCATTAAATGCCAATCAGGTCAGCGACCTCTCAGAAAAATCCTCCCACGGTATAGAACAGATATTAAGTGCTATGAATGACCTTGCAGCGGCGGTATCATCTGTTGCGACAGAGACAACAGATGTTGCAGGACTTACACAGAAAACCAATAATCTCTCGATGGAAGGAACAAAATTGGTTCAAAAAACCGGAGAGGGAATGAAGAATATCAAGGAGTCCTTTGAAGCGACAAATCAGGTGGTTCAGGAAATTGACGAACAGATGGGTGAGATAGGTTCTATTGTTGAACTTATCAGTGGTATTGCAGACCAGACAAATCTCCTTGCATTGAATGCAGCAATTGAGGCCGCGAGGGCAGGAGATGCTGGTCTTGGGTTTGCTGTTGTTGCAAATGAAGTAAAAGCCCTTGCAGAAGAATCAAGAGTGTCAGCAGAACGGATTGCAGAACTTATAGCCATTCTCCAGAAAAAGTCAAAGAATGTAACAACCTCCATGAACCGTTCTCTGGAGGATGTAACAACCGGTGATGCGGCTGTACAAGAGATGATGACTATCTTTGAACATATTGCTGATTCAATTGAGATAGCATCAAAACGAGTCAGTGATGTTGCTGCGAACACACAGGAACAGGCTGCAAGTGTTGAAGAGATAACAGCGAGTGTTCATGAACTTGAATTACTTGCAAAAGATACATCACAGGAAGCAATTTCATCATCTGCTGCAACCGAAGAGATAAGTGCATCCATTGATCATGTGTCACGATCAATATCTGATGCCTCATCTTCCTTGCAGAAAATCTCGCAAGAAATGAATAAATTTAAAATTTAACCTACTCTTTTTTACGGAATAATTTTCATAAAACATCCACAAGGCTCTATGTACTCTATCCTGCCCCAATCATCCATATCCTATCAATATCCAGTACATAACTGATCTTCAGGACAGTCAGATTGGTACATGGATTTACCGAGTAATTATCAGTTATGCCACCTCCCGATTGTACTTTATCGAGAAAGACCCTTCCATGCTAATTCCGAAAGGATTTGCAAAATTTTGGTTTATGGCACTATCTGATCGCCACATAACTGAAACACCTTTTTCTTTGCCTTGTTCTTCTCCTTAATGAGTCGGTCAATTATGTGCCCAAGGGTTTTTTCGTCTCCGATTCCTTCTTCAATGTGATGACCCAGCATATGGATCATTCCTGCTCCTGCAGTCCGTTCTGCCAGGTACCCACTCACGTATGAAAGGTTTTGTGAACCGACGACATGCTCTGATGTAAGATATGAGAGAGCTTTCTGCTCAAATTTCTTATAGAAATCAACAATATCTGTTATTTCAGCAGAATCAAGACAGACCCATTGTGAAAGTCTTTCAAGATACTCAATTGTTGCAGATGATGCAACATAAACCGCTACTGAAGCAAAGATCAGATGGATATCTATCCGGTTCTGATATGAATTCAGCATAGCACTATTCGGGAAAATTCGTCTGATAAACCGGTAAAGCCATAACCCGTACCTGGACTCTGGTGCATAGAGACGGATCGGTGGATGATAATTCCCTGACTGAATAAAATCCTCGCGGATGGTAGTCTGGTACTGCAGCTCGGCATATACCGGAGAATGAATGAGTCCGTCATCATAGAGCTGGCGGTATTGCTTCTGCTCATAATGAATTGCTTCTAGCCAGAAAAGCCTGATAACACTCATCCGGTCAGGTGTCTGGTGCACTTCCTGCCAGAACTCACGAACCTTCTGTTCGGTATACTGGGATTTTTCACGATACGTTCGGATATATTCATCAAGAATGGCAGAATCAATGATCCCTGCCAGGTCTGACTTTAAAAGACTGGACTGTGCTGCCCTGGAAGTGACTAGATCTCCATATACCTGGTGAAATGTTCGCAGAAGCCGTGATTGTCCGAGCTCCAGATACTGAATGAGTGGGCCGATAGTCATACCCTGGACAAAGATACTGAACAGAACCGTGAGAACTGAGAATGCAATGATCAGATCACGAAATGGCAGGGAAAGCGGGAGAGAGAGAACCAGGGCTATCGCCACCGCACCACGAAGGCCTCCCCAGAAACAAACAATCTGGTATGAAAAAGGAACCTTGTGTCTGGTAAACCGGTTAAATATGGCAAAGGTTCCTACTATCGGGACAAAGCGTGCAAGTAATACTGCACCAATGAGGAAAAAAACTCCCAAAATCCCTCCTTTGATGAGAAGGGAGAGATCTTGTAATGATGAAATGGTAATACCGACAAGAAGGAAGATCAGACTATTTGCAAGGAATCCGATATACTCCCAGAAATGATTCAGTTCTTCACGCCGATCCGGTCCTATCCAGTCTGATACTGCCCGTGCGGTGATAAATCCACATGAGACGACTGCAATGACTCCTGAAAATCCCATTTCATCACCGAGCAGGTATGTCAGATATGCTGCAACCAACGTTGCTGTCTGATGAATATGAGAGTGAAGGGGAGTTTTCCTAAGTATTACTCGAAGGATGAGACCACCAATGACTCCAATGAAGACCCCGCCGACAAATGATGTGAGTAACTGGGAGGTAAAGAGAGCTGATGTTTCAAAAAATGACAGATCATTTTTCAGAAGCGGATGACTAATGAGAAGTAACACCAGCTGGAACATTATGATGGAACAGGCATCATTGAGGAGACTCTCTCCTTCAACAAGGATCTGCAATCGTTTCGGAACACCCACTTCTTTAAAGATGGAGATGACTGCAACTGGATCGGTGGATGATATCAATGCACCAAACAGAAGAGCAAAGAGAAGCGGGATTGCAAAATACCATGCGATCATGTACCCGATAATTCCTGCGGAGATGATGACCCCGAATATGGCAAGGCATAATACCGGAAACAGGTTTCGATTGAGCAGCCGGGTATTTACCGCAATGGCAGATTCAAAGATCAACGGTGGAAGAAATATATAGAGGATGATATCCACCGCCGGGAAATAGGGTCCAATCGGTTTTAATGCATCTATATGAGGAACGATAAATTCGGAGAAGGCATATCCGATGAGAACCAATCCGATGGTATAGGGCATCTTCAGGTGCCGCAATGTCATTGAAGCGATGATTGCGACCAGGAGAAGAGCGATGATAATTATTTCATTAGCAATTATGAGGTTATGTTCCATATATTCGGATCCTTGATATTACATTAGTACTCATGAGTAATGATGTGTCACTCATGCTCCTGAATTCTATATAACCAGGTCTGTGATAGAGAATCCGGGATACGGTAATCTGGTTTATCTGGAGATCAGGTGAGACAAACCGATTACAGGGGTCGGTGTCACTTCACTCCTAAACAAATCCTTTTTATACCTAATCCGCATTTTATCATACATATGGACACTGAAAAGATCCTCGCAATCATCTTGAGCATCGTGGTTCTTTTATTCGGCATAGTTGCCGTCACCGCTCCATCGGCAGTATTTGACTTCCTTGTTCTCATTGTTGGAGTAATATTCCTGATATTTGGAATTCTGACCGCTGGCGTGGCACTATCAGCAGAGGGTGGGACGCCAAAGATGATACTTCTGGGATCAGGTCTCGTGAGTATTCTTATTGGGCTACTGGCTATCATCTCTCCCTATGTCGCAACCATTGCAATTGGGTACCTGATTGCATTATGGCTTACCCTGAATGGTCTGCTGACTATTGCATATGCCATTTCAATCACCTGGGAAAAACATCGCATCCTCACCGGTATCGCAGGTGTTATCAGTTTACTTATTGGTATTTACCTGTTTACAAATCCAGGTGCAGGAACAGCTCTTATCATCATGATCCTCGGAATATTCTTTATTATTTCTGGGATGCTCTCTCTTATTATGACAATCATGTACTGGAAAAAATAAATCCACCCATTTTCCTTCAGAGGATTCATGAGAGTTGAATCATATATTCAAGGTACATAATGAGAGGAAAATCAGGGTATACCCTTGATCATGAAGAGTAATATCATCAAATTGTGGTTCTGATTTGCTAAAATTCTGGACCTCATCGAATATTTTCTTCTGAATGCCGGTTGCAGTCAGGGATCTGTTCTCCCATATAATTGATTTCAGACGTTCTTCACCAAACATTTCTTGTGACGAACTCAGTGATTCCGTGACTCCATCGGTATACAGGACGATGATATCACCGGGCTCTATGGGGATAGTTCTCTGACCGTAAATTTCATCCTCAAGAACACCGATTGCTAATCCGGTCATGGTTAACTCTTCAAAGGTATCACTTCCTGCCCGGTACACCATGGGGGGATTATGTCCGGCATTGACATACGTAAGGGTCCGGTCCTCTTCAGAGAGGATACCATAAAACAGGGTTACAAACATCCCTGACTTTGAATCCTGGGCGATTATCGTATTTGCAGATGCAATAGCTTTTGCCGGTTCATGATGCCAGGTTGCATTCACTCTGACTACAATCCGGGACAATGCCATGAACAGGGCCGCCGGAATTCCTTTCCCGGATACATCAGCGATGAGAATCCCATAGCTTCCCTGATGAAGAGGAACAAGTTCCATTGGGATGACATCAAAAAAATCTCCTCCGACTTCTTTTGCCATCACACAGGTCGCTGCAACGTCAAAGCCCTCAATGGAAGGAATTGTGTCAGGGAGGAAACTTCGCCGTATTTCAGCGGCGATGTCAAGTTCAGCCTACGATCTGGCAAGTATCTCTTCCATCTTCCTTTGGTCGGTAATATCCCTGATGGTCTCAATAGATCCCGTGATGGTGCCATTCAGATCATACAGAGGACTTGCTTTCGCCCACACAAACCGGCTTTCCCTTCCTGATAACGGAAGAAATGTATCAACAACAAGGGTGTCACCATCACGGATGATATGGTTATACCGTTTTGCTACCTCTTCATCCGGAAGGAGGATGAGATTGGCAAGCATCGGTTTTCGTTCGTTGTAAAACGGAAGGGCATAGGCATAGTCACCTTTTCCAAGGATGTCAGAGGCAGTAACTCCGGTGACATCCTCCATGGCACGGTTCCAGGCAATGACTTTACCGTCCAGGTCAATGACAAATGTTGCATCGAGGAGAAAATTTATTATTTCTTCGCAATAGCCTTCCATTTTTAGTTTTATAATATGTTGATGGTAGAGTATGGGGGGATGTGGTATGGGGTATAAGTATAATCCGTTTAGGAGTTAGAGTGGGATATGTATGGGATAAAAATTCCTGTGATTGAACATGAGTGATTGTAGATAATCGTGATTAAGACTTATATTTACCACCAAAAGATGAAAAAAATGAAGGTATTCAAAAAAATAAAATCAGAGAGAAGAGTAAATAATTATCGATTGTCTCTAGAAATGGGGAATTTTTTTCTGGAATGTGATTTTCATGCTTATTTGTATAAACCCAGGAGATCTATGAGAAGAGCCTTTACAATCTCATTATCTGCATGGGAGATCTTACCAATCGTTTTCTCAAGTCTTTTCTCATCAATGGCGACTATCTGAAATGTCATTGCTATACTTGGCGCCGAAAGACCGTTCGATGATGTCGGTTCGATAAGATAGGTATGAGGGTAATTCAGAACTTTTATCTGAGTGGTCAACGGGATTACAATATTCATTCCAATGACTGATGCCATAACAATCACCGGCCTCTTTCCACCCTGTTCATGCCCCCTGGAATCAGTCAGATCAATTATCCAGATCTCGCCTCTCGCAGATCTCATCAATCACTCAGAAGAGTGTTCAGGGCGACCGCTTTCCAGGGTGCAGTTTCATTCTCCAGAAGTTGTTTCTCTTCTTCAGTCGGGGGATAAAGAAATTCTTTCGCTTTTGAGATCCCTATTGCTATTTGTGAGTCAGAATACTGGGATTTCATCTTTTTTACCATCTTCATGGCTTTCAGGGGATCATATGAGAGAACATAAGCGAAGTACCCATATGTCCCGCCAATTTCTAAATATGAAGCTTTTTTATTAAAGATTTTATCCAGATTCTGAATGATCTGATGTTCTTCACCAGTAAGATCTTTCCCGGTTATCAGAGATTTGAATTCTTCTTTCTGATGATAGTAATCTGATGCCAATGAAGGAGAATACGGACCTCTGACATACAAACCATAGGGATATCCAAGGTGAAACCCTTTTAACTGGAGGAGAAAGATTACTTTTTGAACAATGAGCCGGTGCTCAAATTGACTGATGTCGAAATAAAAATCAAGAGCTTTTAAACATGCAATAGCTTTTTCAATATCCGCCACAAGAATCACCTGAACATTCCAGCAACCGGCACAGCCATTTTTTCACTTTCTTCCATTCTTCTAATCCCTCAAGAGTCATTGACCAGAGTTCCAGTTCTTTTCCCTCAAAAAGAACCAATTCACATTTTAAATATCCAAGTATTTCAAGTTTCTTTAAATTTGAATATATGGCTCCATCATTCAGATTTAGAGCGGATTTCAGCTGACGTGCGGTTGCCCCGTCATCGCCGAGATCTGATAATGACCAGAATAATTCAAGACGGACCTTTGAGATAAGATCGCTATTTACTTCCCCTGATTCATCTATAATCTCCATAAGATCATCAGGCATATCTCCACCTCCTTACGATATTTCAATAAATAACAATAATTCACCGACTTTATTTTTAAAGTTAAAATGAAAGTATAAATATAATTCTTTTCTGTATGATGATAACTTTGTCTATCAGATTGGGAAAAATCATGGGTATTTGATATCGTGGTCACTTGTCAGATATTGATTCCCGAGAAAACCAAACCCCTTAATTTGTTATTCTGCACTCACCCCTCTCACCATCTCCAAAACATCCCCTTTACTATAGGGTCCTCCATGTCCCGTATAAATCACTGAACAATTTTCATCGCATATTTTCCGAATACTATCCAGTACAAGATCTGGCTCTTCAGCCCAGAAGGGGAAACCGGGCTTCCCGGATGGGATCTTCGGGAAGATAAGATCCCCCGTAAACCTCTCCCCGGAATTCAGAGCTACTGAAACAGAACCTTTCGTGTGACCTGGTGTTGGAATAATAATTCCAGAAATACCATAGGATTCAAGATCAAATGGAGAATCAATGAGAATATCCGGATGAACCGGAGGATACTCTGACAGTTTTTTCCGGTTGAAAATGAATTGGAGGAAATATCCCGTTATAGAACAGGGTTTTAATGTATTCTGTTTTCCTTTTTCAAGAAAACCTGCATCATCAGCATGACAAGCCACCGGTGCTCCGGATAACCCATGAAGAGATGCTGCAGATCCAGCATGGTCCTGATGCCCGTGAGTGATAATGATCAGAGAAATATCCCTAGGTTTGCATCCGTGGTCTCGTAATGTATCCAGAATTTTCTGTTCACTACCCGGAATTCCCGTGTCAATAAGAATAATTCCATCTTGTTTTACAATGTACGCATTCACAAAACCGAGTGAGATTGGAATGATCAGCGGAACATTATCAGGAGAGGTCATGATTTTCTGATTGGTTTTTCAGATAATAATATCATGCAATCAGGATCTACCATTATGATCTCAAATGATAAGAGATTGACATATTGACCAGAGAATTCCGCCAGGATGAATAGAGAAAATACGATATCAAAAGATTATTGTAAAAATTAACAAAATAAAAAGTTTATGCTGATATGGGGATTCGAACCCCAGTCGTCGGCGTGAAAGGCCGACATGATTGGCCGGACTACACTATATCAGCTGTGCCATTAGATGTCTACGTTTGTCCTTAAAAATATTATGATCGTTTTACCTATACGATAGGTGTTCCTTCCTTCTGTACTACTATTTTGAACTGCTCCATGCATTGACGCGTGATGGGACCTGGTTTACCGTTGCCGATTGTCCGTCCATCAATCCAGGTTATCGGGGCAACTTCGGCTGCAGTTCCAGTTACAAAGACCTCATCTGCACAGTAGAGATCATAATATCCCATATTGCGCTCGTGCACCGTAATACCAAGTGAGGTTGCAATCTCCAGGGCTACCATCCGGGTGATACCCCGTAGGTTATTCAAAGTCGGTGGGGTGATAATGACTCCGTTTTTGATAACAAAGATATTATCCCCGGATCCTTCTGATACATACCCGTTTGTGTCAAAAAATATTGCCTCGTCTCCGCCCTTGCAGTTAGCCTCAATCTTGGCAAGAATATTGTTCAGGTAATTAAGACTCTTGACATTTGGTGGAAGAGCTTCAGCTGGATTTCTCCTGACTGATACCGTAACGGCTTTCAGACCCTTCTCATAAAGATCGCCATACATGGCTCCCCACTCAACAGCCATGATAACAACACTGGCCTTTGGGCATTTCCGGGGATCAAGCCCCAGGTCTCCGACACCACGGCTTACAATCGGTCGGATATATGCATTGGTCAGATTATTCTTTTTGCAGGTCTCGATGATTGCAGCAGTCATCTCCTCCTTCGATATCGGAACAGCAAGATCGATGGTTTTTGCAGAATCATACAGGCGGTCAAGGTGTTCCTCTAGTCGGAAGATTCTTCCGGAATATGCTCTGATTCCTTCAAAAACACCATCACCATAGAGAAACCCATGATCAAAAACTGATACCTTAGCCTCCTCTTTGGGATAGAATTTCCCATCGATATATATCTGCATACCAAAGTATCTGACTCGACTTCTCATAAAGGATCAACCTGTCGGACCTGGTGCAAAGGAGAAAAAAGAACAATCTGACCAATTATATGGATGAGTCAGACAGACAAGCGGACAAAAATGAATAGAGCAGGTCACGGGACGGGACCGGATGGATGTGTGTATAGGATCCGACTACCTTGTTGAGCACCATCCCGTCATGGGTTGCATCAATCCCAAACCCACGATCCAGTTCATACCCGAATGTTGATCCCTTATCCGGATGAACCGTGGAATAATGAAAGGCATGACCTTTTACCGGGAGAGGTTTTTCTGCGAAAGGAAAATTTGGTGTAGTCTTTCCGGAGACATAGGTGACAACCCGTTTTTTTGGAATGGTACACCGGGCTGGAAGCACATCTGCCATTTTGAATGATGTTCCGGCAGAAAGTCCTGAGAAATCGTGAAGAACATCTATCTCCCTGCATAAATACATAAGACCTCCGCATTCGGCTAATATGGGCCTCTCATCTCCGGCTGCTGTTCGAATATCCTCCATCATGGACTGGTTATCAGCAAGTTCTCGACCATAGTACTCCGGATACCCTCCACCAAGTATATACCCGTCTGCATCAGGAAGATCTCCATGAATCGGTGAGAAATATACAATATCATATCCTCGTGCTTCGATGAGTGAAAAGAGATCTGCATAATAAAAATTGAATGCCTCATCCCGTGCAACTGCAATCCTTTCGCGGTGGTGCTGCTCAACTGATGCAAACAGGTCAGGAATATGAAGAGAACTTTTCATCTCACGTGAGAGGGAGAGCAGGGCATCAATATCCAGGTGACTGCATATCATCTCAACGATGGATGAGACCCGGTCAAGAAAAGGCTGATCCTTCAGACCCTCCTCAAACGGAACAAGACCCAGATGCCGCATGGTCAGGTCCAGGTTATCGACCCGAGGAACTGCCCCGATCACCGGGATACTACAATAATGCCGGATTGCCTCCGTGGCCTTTCTGATATGCTTCTCTCCCCTGACATTGTTAAGAATAACACCGGCAATCTGAATATCAGGGTCGAATTTCATGAATCCATACAGAAGGGCTGCCGCACTCCGGGTAATACTCCGGGCATCTATCACCAAAATTATCGGTACGTGAAAGTGTTTTGCAATCGATGCCGTGCTGCCGATATCAGCAATACTATCGGCCCCTTCATACAGGCCCCTGACCCCTTCAATTATTGCAATATCTGCACCAATACAGGCATGGTTAAATACGGCAGTCATCTCATCCCGGTTCATCACAAATGAGTCTAGATTCCTGCAGGGCCGCCCGGTAACCCCGGTCAGGTAAGAAGGATCGATATAGTCCATCCCGACTTTGAAGGTCTGAACGGTGCATCGTTTTGCAAGAGCTGCTGCTATTGCGAGGGTTATACTGGTTTTTCCTGATCCCGACCGGTCACCGGAAATCAGGAACGCCTTCATAGAAAACTCCGGATGACGGCCCCAAATTCGGATTCCACAATACTTCTGACACCGAGAGTTCGTGGATGGAGATCGATCTCAACGACCACATGTTCATGTCCCAGATCCTTGAGTGGTGCAACCTGGCGGGGACCGTTTGTCACTGAAAAACACTCGATCCCATCGGTGTATTCTCGGGGGATCGCATGAGGTACACCGGTAATGAATGCAAAATCAGGATTCTCATCCTGTATCCACCGGCCCAGCATATCCCCGGTCGCTCCATATTCGTCAAGTGCCCCTTGTTTCACATACGAAAGACCTGTTGCATCAAGGTCAGCAATGATACGCTCTGCATCCCGTCTGACCTTTGGAAGCCCCCGCATCTCAAGATTTACAGAATAGACAATAGGAGCATCAGGTGCAAGCTCATGGAGAGCAGTAAGACCATCAGCAAACATGTATGCAGTCTCCTTCTTTGCATTCATGATGGCAACGCCTTTTTTACCCTCCTGGATAATATCTACAAGACGTTCTGCAACCTTATGCTTCAGATCTCCCCGTGATGGTTCGATGTACTCTCTGACTGCAGCTCCCCGAAGTCGTTCCACCTGATTGGCTGCCTTCAATAATTCCTGCTGGCGTACCAGTTCGTCTAAAGAGATCCATCCAATCTCGGCTGCAGGTTTTAACGTTGCAATGACTCCGTCAATATTCTCGGTAAATCCGGCATGAATATCTACGGCTATCGTCTCGGTACTGACACCGGAGTTATCAATCGCAGCCTGCAGATCTTCACCGATAATCATCGAGACACAGGTTCCCATGACCGCCATTCGTTTCGGGGCAAATTTCTCTTCTGCATAGAGAATAACATCCTCAAGTCGTCCCTGTCCACCAAAGACAAACTCATTCTCGGCAAGAGATGTCGTCAATACCCGCATACCATCCTCTTCCAAAAGCCGTGCATGCTTAAAAGAGCATCCGGAGGGGCCATGGAGGACAGCCACATCAACTTCCAGGTCACGGGCAGTATAGAGGGCAGCGACAATAGAACTGGGCCTGGGTTGTACATATTTCATTATTTCCACCGTTTTACAGACAATAAAATTAGAGTATTATTCAGTGTTTTCGCTCTTCTAATTCCTTCTTCAGTTGAATTAGCACAGATGCAGGTAATCCCGGTATTCGCACAGTACTGTATGATCTCCTCCTTCATAATCCGTTCATCTCCGGGAATGAGGATAACATCCCGGGGATTAATATCAGAGATGGATGCACAGATCTCATGAGTGCTGAAGTTTTCACATACCGATGCTGACTCCTGACCAATGATGAGGGTTACCGGTTCATTTTTCGCTATCTCTCTGCCATAACGGTATGCATCAAGCGTTGTTGAATGACACGTCCCGCTGTTTGCATTATCGATAATGGTGTAACCAGTATCTTTCGTGACCTCCATGCGTCCTGGAAGAGCTGAAAAATCTGACAAACCGGCGGGATCCACTCCAAGAAGCAGGGCTGCCCCTGCAGCGAGCATAAGAGGGGTTTTGTATCCTGGCAGGAGGAGAAGCGGATTTACAAATGAACCTGACAAATCTCCATACCGGTAGCAAGCCCTGGTTCCGGATACAGATACAAGGTCAGATACGGGAATACATCCGTCATGGACAAGTTCTCCTCCCGGTGGAATCAGAACCTGTTTTACCAGGTGGGCCTGTTCAGTTTTCAGTGCAAGGGCCCTTCTCTTTCCTTGTGCAACCGGATAATCTAGAAAGGAGGTCAGGATACCAAGAGTTCCAATCCCACAAAATCCTAACGATACTTCACTGATAAGCCAGCCATCAGAAAATTGTTCAGATAAGACCTGCAATATTGACGCAGGGGTGATAGAATATCGCCCCAGATGTTCCAATGATGGATACCTGACAACTCCTGCGGATGTATGGAGCAGCCCTTCTCCTGGCATGATAGATGCGAGTGCCGCTGCTGTAGTAGATTTACCTTGTTTTCCGGTAATCTCAATAACCGAAGATACTGCGTGATCTGTGAAAAGCCATCTGACAGCTGCATGATGTGATATTACAGGAATCCGGAGGTCCTGAAGGAGTGAATAATCAGGATCCAGATGAACAGGAGCAATGATAAGATCATAAACCCGGGTTCGTGCCAGGTCGGGAGAAATGCCTTCCTGGTTCCGGTACACATCGATGAGATCAGTCACATGACCATGGGCTGATAGGTGATCTACTATCACCTTTCCGCCATGAATCGAATCGAGAACGAGAATCCGCATCAGATCAGGTCAAGAGCCGCTTTGGCATTCTCCATCATAAGATCTGCCAGGAGCGGGTTGGGTCCAATCGGATCTGCATAGACAAGAGGGACTTCTTTTCCTGTAAGAGAGAACAGGCCCTTCTTCTGACCGGGTGCAAGACCGAGAATTCCGGGAATATCCTCATCAATATGAACACCACGGGCAAGGAAGAGTGGAACAACCGCAATACTGTCCACTTCATCTTGTTTGAACGAATCAAGTGATTCGCGAATAGTCGGCTCATTAAACTCCATAAATCCACATCGAACGATATAATCCGGATTCTTCTGAGCGATTATTTCCGCAGTTTTGGTGATGAGATTCTTGTTGTATTCCTTTTTACTTCCATGTCCTACAAGGAGGATACCAGTCTTTGTCATTCTCAGTAGGTAGTACTGCACGTAATAAAATAGTTATCAAATGTTATATTCTATCGTAATATGTATCAAATAGATCATATGAGAGAGGTTAACCTAAAATAGCTTTCATACCTATTTCCAGAAACATGCAGAGAACCTTATACATAAGAACGATCGATGGTTATGGACAAGGATTATAATGGATACAAATTTCGATCTTTTTATCGGTGATAAACCGGTAAAGACACCAATCGCGGTAGCCTGTATGGCAGGCATTACTGATGGTGCATATATTCGTAATCTTGCGGATCATATCGGGCTTGGCATTATCGGCGGATATGCAATTGATGAACCTACTATAAAAGCAGCACGTGTCCTCTCTGATCTGGGAAGGGAGGAATTTTTACCGAGAAATCTCGTCGATGATTTGAAGGGCCAGATAGCGCTCATCAAGGCAGCCGGTGTTGTTCCGGTTATTAATCTGCGGGCATCAGAAGCCGGTTCTCTGAATGCCCTTGCGCAGGAACTCGGGAATTCAGTCATCTATGAGATTGATGCTCATTGCAGACAGCAGCCGATGATAGATGCACGAAGCGGAGAATTTCTTCTTCATCATCCAGAAGTTCTGATATCCTACGTTCAGGCATTAAAAATTGCGGGGGTGCTGGTATCAGTAAAGATTCGCGCAGGAATAGCTGCCGATGATGTTGAATTGTCCCGTCTGCTCTGGAAAGCCGGTGCTGATATCCTCCATATTGATCTCATGGACTTTGATCACACCCACCTGAAAAAAATCCGCGATACATCTCCGATTTTCATCATAGCCAATAATGGTATTACTACCTTTGAAAAAGCAAAAGAGATGTTTGCGCATGGTGCTGATATGATCTCTCTTGCCCGGAAATCTGATAAAAAGACCCTCTCGACCCTGTATGCGCAGATAGCACAGTACACAAAGGAACATGGGTGGTATAATGCACCAAAGCAGCTCTGCCGGGGAGGAGATATCAGATCGCTTGCATTTTGCTGTATGCCGGTCAAACCCTGTCCTCTCCTCCCCAAACTCCAGCATTATAATATCAGTCCGCAGGAGTTCGTTACCATGAAGATGGAAGCCGTCGCAGGGACCCCTCTGGAGCAGGGAGCCAATACCTGCTTTGGCAGTCTTGTATATTGCTGTAAAGACACCACGCCGTGTATGTTCAGGGATGCGGCACTCAGACAGGCGGGAATTAAAAAATCCACCTACATGGATCTGAAAAGAGAGATCTCTAAAAAATTACTGAAAAAAATCTTCAAATGAGGCCTATAATCAGCAGAACGGAACGGGCGCAGATGGCTATGGCTTTTGAAGTCTGCGCCTGGGACAAGCCAGGGAATGTAGACCGGTGTCATGACTATCCTGACACAAAACTTGAGCATTTTCTGGCATCCGTCATCTTCTGTAGATCGGCCCTGGAAAAGGCTGAACAAAGGAAGGGCTCTGTTGGTGCTCTTATCAGGGAAGCGACTATCCTGACAGGACGACATAAAGGTGGTAATACCCATTTCGGGGCTTTTATATTGCTCATCCCCCTGATCATGGGTGACACCATAAAGGAAGCATCAGAAATTGTAAGACAGACGACCATCGAGGATGCCCTGGATTTTTATGATGCCTTTACCCATACAGCAGTCAGGGTCAGGGACGAGGATGAACTTGACATCAATGACCCGAAGGCAAAAGAAGAACTCATAAAGCGGAAGATGACATTTTTTGATGTCATGGAATATTCTGCACCTCATGATCTTATCGCCCGTGAAATAACCCAGGGATTTCCTCTTACCCGGTATACTGCCGACCTGCTTATTACTCATCAGAACGAGATAAATCCTATATCAAAGGTATTTCTAAAACTATTATCAGAATTTCCGGACACCTTCATCGCGAAAAAGTTCGGAGTCAGTGCATCAGAACTTGTCAGAGAGAAGGCTGCACAGGTATTGGCAGGGAAGATACGTTCTGCACAGCTGGATGAATTCTGTCTGGATAACGGTTACAACCCCGGTTCATTGGCAGATATCATGATATCCGGGCTTTATGTAGCCTTAGGAGAAGGATGGGAGTGGGACCATTAACAGATCCGGTAGACCAGATATTCACTGAAGGAATCAATGAGGTGATCGTTACAACCTATAATAATGCTGCCCCCATGGGCATTATCAGGAAGAATGATTCACTCTCAATGATAGTATTCCGGACCAGTCATACCGCGCAAAATATTATACGGAATGGATGGATTGTTGCCCATATATCCCATGATCCGATTCTTTTCGTGAAAACAGCCTTTGAAGATCTCTCAGAAGAATCCTTCATTCAGGAACTGATCGGGAATCGAATCATTCACCGGCTTCGAGGGATTCAGAACTGGATATGCTGTAATGCACATATTGAACATACTACACCGGATAAACTTTTTGTAAGGCTTGAACCAATCCATGTGAATATCACACAGGTCCTGCCAATTCCGGTTCACCGGGGTCTTAATAATATCATCGAAGCCACGGTCCATGCTACCCGGTTCATTCTCAATGAAGATCCTGAACTTGCCCGGTTTATCCGTCATCATGGTGAACTGGTTCTCCGATGTGGAGGAGAACAGGACAAACGGGCTATGCGGCTCCTCTATGAATATGTTAACACAGCGGTCCCGGGAACATTTTTATAAAATCAGATCGGAGAAATCCTCCTGATTGCTCCTGTTTCATTCGTTCTGTATCCTCCGAGGCGGAAGAGGAGGGATTTGAATTCGTCAGATTGAATGAGGGATACAAGGCTTTGAACCCTGGAATCTGACTCAAAGATCTCTTTTCTCACGACAAGTTCGTACCGCTCTGTTCCGATCGGTATGAATGGCAGATTATATGCTTTTGCTGCTGAATGAACTGCCATTCCAAGATCGGCATCCCCGCTCATAACAGCAAGACAGACGGCAAGATGGGTTGTTACTTCACGATTATATCCCTGAATGGATTCAGAAGAGATTCCTTTCTCTTTTAACATATAATCAAGCAACATCCGGGTCCCTGATCCTTTCTGTCGGTTTATAAACCGATGCGTAGTAATGGCATCAAAATTCAGTCCATCCCTGGAGACGATCCCCTGTTCCCGTTCGGCAATGCAGATAAGGATCAATTCTTCATCAGGCATGTACCGCTTCAGGAATGCGATATTATAATCACCATCATCTGAGAGGAGATGCATAGGGGCCAGATGACAATCACCCCTCTTTAATGCCATAAGGCCTCCCATACTCCCGACATGAACGGATGCAGGGAATATACCGCTGGTTCTAAGAAGATCAGACAGATGATCAATGACGGGATCATGAGAGCCGGTAATGAGAATGGTCTGTTCTGCCTCAGTCAAAGGTACCGTGACCTTCACTGAAACCAGAGAACCTGCTTCAAATCCTTCAGAAGAAGCAGGAATAGTGATGTATCCGTTCGACCTGACAAGACTCATCTGGATACCTGACCCCCGACTCTGAGGGAGAGCAACCCATGTATCTTTGATCTTTCCTGTCGTTACCAGGACAAATTCATCAATGCCAATCTCCGAATAGAGCGGCCCTGCCAGCCTGGCTTCAATTGTCTGATACCGGGGAACATTCAGCCCATACCATATGAGAATTGGCCGGACAATTTCCCGAAGAATGGTATGACAGGCGACCGGATACCCTGGCATTCCAATGACTGGCTTACCTGATATTTCTCCAAATATAACCGGTTTTGCTGGCTTTATTGCAAGACCGTGCACAAAAACAGTTCCCAGTTCACTGATGATCCGGCTGGTGTAGTCTTTTGTCCCTTTTGATGAGCCGGCTGATATGAGGACCAGGTCATGAAAAGCCACTGCTTCGGTGATGGCATCTCTGATTTTTTCAGGCTCATCTGGGACTATTGGATACAATGTAACATGGGCGCCGCTTTCCAAAATCTCAGCAGCAGCCATGAGCATATTACTCTCAATAACCTGCCCTGGTTTTGGCATCGTTCCCAGGGGAACTATCTCACTTCCGGTTGGGATGAGAGCAACTCTGACCGAAAGAACATCAACACCACTAATCCCGTATGATGCCATCGCTCCGATATCTCCTGACCGAATGGTATGACCCCCCGGCAGAATCATCTCTCCAAGAGCGATATCTTCACCGACGGGACGGATATGCTGCCAGGGAAATGCAGGCATACGGATTTGAAAACCATCATCGGTCTCTTCCGTATCCTCGATCATTATGACGGCATCATATCCTGATGGGATGAGATTTCCAGTGTTCACCCGGACAAAATCGGTGATGATAAGTGGGTTCTGATCCGTAGCTCCGTGAGTATCCCCTGACTTTACCGCAATACCATCCATCGCAGAGAGATGACCGGCAGGGTAAGAGAGAGATGCATGAATAGCATGAGCAGTTACCAATCCGATTGAATCCTGAACCGGCACGGTTTTAATTCCTGCCTCAAACGGGAAACGGTTTTGTAACATCCTCAGTCCTTCGGATAAGGATTTCAATTGGAGATATCGTTCAGTCATAAACTCCTCCAGGGTTCTGCAAAAACACGGATCCCTTTTTCATACCCTTCAGTATCTGCAGGAATACAGAGTAGTCCGTCACTCGCGGTAAGGGTATTGGTAAGTCCTGATTTACCAAAAACCGGAGCTATGGCATCTTCATTCAGCATAACCCTGATATAATCTTCTCTTCCTTTTGCCGATGGAACAGAAGAAGTGAGTATTCCTGATATCCGGATCGGATGTGAAATCTCGCCGGTCATACAATAAATCAGGTCCCTGACGAGAGCATGTAAGACAACATAGGCCGAGGCAGGATGACCAGGGAGACCGATAACCGGTTTTTCATGAACCTTGCCGATTATTGTAGGTTTTCCTGGTGAGAGAGCGATACCATGTACCAGCAGTTCACCTTTTTGTCTGATGATATCCGCACACATATCCCGCTCACCTTTTGAGCTTCCTCCTGATATGAGTACCATATCTGTCTGACTGATGGCCTGTATGAGTGCATCTTCAAGAGCGGTCCGATCATCGCGGACTATTCCGACAGGAACCGGAATACCTCCCGCCTCCTCTATAAATCCTGCACACAGATAGGTATTCACATCCCGAATCTGCCCGCCTTTAGGAATGTCTGATACGGGGACTATCTCATTTCCCGTTGAGATGATCGCAACCCGTGGTTTTTCAGATACCGGCACTTCTGAAACCCCACAGGCGGCCAGGACACCCATAACCCGTGAAGAGATTCGTGTGCCTGCATGAAGAGCTGGTTTCTGCGAAGAAAAGTCCTCACCTCTGAAAACAATGTTCTCACCGACCGCTACCGGTTTTGAGATGAATACATCATTTCCCATCTCCTCGCAGTACTCAACCATGACCACGGCATCAGCACCTGGTGGAAGATACGCCCCGGTCGGGATATACATACAGATCCCAGAAGACACACTCCCCGATGGCTCATCACCCATCTCTATCCTGCCTGACAACCGGAGCATGACCGGAATACTCTCTCCTGCACCAATGGTATCTGCGGCACAAACAGCATAACCGTCAACGGTAGAACGGTCAAAACCGGGAATATCGATATCTGATATGATATCAGCACTCAGGACATATCCATGTGAATCTGCAAGGGGAATAGTCTTACCGGTGGTTTTTCTGGCAAGACTTAAAAGAATGGTCCTCGCATTATCGACGGGGATGACCGAAAGAAACCGACTCATTTAAAGCAGCCAAGTTGACATGCACGAATTTTTACATTGTTGGTGTTGCAGTATTTTGCAATATCCATCTTTGAGATGCCGTACTTTTCAGAGATCTCAAAGGCTTTCGGACATTGAATTTCTGTAATGATACCCTCAGTTTCAAAAATTGATTTTATCTTTTCAGGTTCCATATATAATAATTGTAAATTTGTGAATAAAGGTTATAGCTAATAATTACTTACCTTTCGCTGATCTTATAAGGTAAATGTTAAATTATAAAGCTTAACTTTATATCTGAGAAGTGTACATATATATGGGATGATCGCTCCGACACATCAAATTGAACACATCGGCGGAATCCCATATATCTTTGAAACATTAAAAGAACTTCAAATCATACGAATTTTGAATGAGGTATATTCGCCTCACAGAAACTGGGTGGGTTTGCCGATTGGTGAAACGATTGCCATTTGGATCTGCTACTGCCTGACCGAAAATGATCATCGTATGTGTCCCTTGGAGAAGTGGGTTACTACCAAAAAAAATTTACTGGAAAAATTGATTGGTTTTCAATTTAGTCCAAAATGCTTTACTGATGACCATTTGGCTCGTATATTATCTCTATTGCACAATAATGAACTTTGGAACCGATTTGAATCTGAATTAAATCGTTCTACACTGCGTATATATGGTTTAACGGATGAAAACATCGTCCGTCTTGATATGACAACAGTAAACAGCAATGGAATTATCGATAAAAACGGATTAATACAATTTGGCAACTCAAAAGATGACGCCTCCCTCCCTCAAATAAAAATCGTACTTTCAGTGCTTGATGTGCTGGGTTTGCCCCTCACCGTTAGTGTAGTCCCTGGAAATTGTGCTGATGATCCTCTCTATATCCCTGCAATGGAAAAGGTGAAAAAATCTACGGGACAATCTGGATTACTTTTTGTGGGAGATTGCAAAATGGGTGCCATAGCAACTCGTTTGTATACGACTATCAATAATGACTTTTATTTATGCCCGTTATCAGAAGTCTCTCATCCTACTCAGGAAATTTATTCTGCAATCATAGCACATCAGGAGTCTAATCTTTCCTTCACACAAGTTTCACGATCGTACTATGATGGAAGCGATGCGATTATAGCCGAAGGATTTGAGAAAAAAATATCTCATTCAATGGAATATGAGGGGAAAATCATAACCTGGGAGGAACGGCTAATCTACGCAAAATCATTTGCTCATGCAAATAAATTCAGATTATCACTTGAAGAGCAAGTAAAAAAAGCTTTCTTTGAGATAAATTCAATGAATAAAAGAGGAAAGGGAAAGAAAATTTACCGAACAATCGAGGAAGCAAAAGAAAAAGTACATGCTATTCTTGGAGATAAGGGATTAACAGCGGTATTCGAAGTTGAGTATATCGAGCATATTAGTAATACTCCAAAACGAAAATACGGAAACAATCCCGCCAGAATTGAACAATCGACGAGAATTGAGGTTAAACCAACTATTAACTTGCAAGCCCTTCAACAAGCGCAGGAATTATCAGGATGGAGGGTATATGTAACAAATAAACCAGAAAATGAATTATCGATGCAAGATGTTGTTCTGACTTACCGTGATCAGTATATCATAGAGCATCAATTTCATCGGCTGAAGGGAAAGGCACTTTCACTTGCCCCAATGTTTATTCAACGAGATGACAGAATTGATGGTTTAGTGAAGTTTTTGACTATTGTAATGAGACCACTTGTTATTATTGAGAAAAAAGTCAGGGATTCGCTGAAAAGTAGAGGTCAGGGTTTGAGTGGTCTTTTCGAATATAATCCAACGAAAATAGTAAATAATCCTAAAACTGAAAGAATTATTGAGTTTTTCAAAGAGATTTATTTGTTAGTTTCATTTTATGGTGAACAGGTTTTTTACACAATTACTGGGATAAATCAAAAGCATCGAGAGATTTTAAATCTGATGAATGTTGATATTAGTGTTTATACTCAATTGGGATCAATTCAGGAATCTGAATTTAAGATCAGCGAACGGTGAGAATTACCATTCATGACACCAAAAGAACAGTCTCCAACAACCTTACTTATCAGCTCACGCAAAGACCCGGCCGGTTCACTCATTCATGAAGAACTCTATTCATTCCTAGAAGATGACAAAAGGGCTCATTCCCATATCAGACACTGGCATGCAGAAGAACGGCTTATCTATCTTGACGGCCCCTCCCTGCCCCATGATGCAGATAGGATTCTTTTTCTATCACGCCATGCCAGTGAACGGCCACGGCCGGTTTTAACGGTCCATGTCACTGGCAATTTTGGATCTGCTGATTACGGGGGACGTCCAAACACCCTGACACCTGCAGCAACCGGCCTTATGCATGCTCTTATCAACCGGCTGATCATCCATGCTCCGGAAGGGTATGAAGTTATGTATGAGGCTACCCATCATGGTCCGACAGACATCCCTCTGCCCTCCTGTTTTATCGAGCTCGGTAGTACAGAGAAGGAATGGAATGACCGGATTGCTGCCAGGGCAGTAGCACAAGCGGTACTGGATGCTCTTCTCATGGATACCTCATCGGTCATCCCATTAGCAGGATTTGGAGGGACGCATTATGCCCAGCGTCAGACAGAGATCACAAAATTAACCAGAGGCGGCTTTGGTCATATTATGCCGACCCGTGATATTCCTCACCTGACGGATGCATTATTTCAGGATATCATCTCTTCTACCGGTGCTTTTGCAATCTATATTGATGGGAAATCCATGTCTGGAAAAGAGGAGCGGATGATTACCGGTCTTGCAGACAAGCATACCATCCCGATCCTTGGTCAGGGGGATCTGATGCGGCTCTTTGATCTCCCGTTCTCTGAATATATGTCTATCAGAAACCTTGCAGAATCACTCATTCCCGGATCATCAATCGTTCTCCATACCATCCTGGAGATGCCTGCCCCGGTCTCCCTGACCATTCCGGGTGAGCTGGTCGATGAAGTTATGAAAGTTGCTGCAGAAGAGTTCATTTCTGCGCTAGACTCATTTCCAATCGTACATATGACCGGGAGAGGAAAAGCATGTCATCCGGTTTTTATTACCGATGCAGCATTCAGCGGCAGAATATCGGATGAATTAATACATCTCTGTGTAACATTGTTACAGGACAGATACACCTGTTCTTTTGAGGGGGATTCTTTAATCATCAAAAAATTACGGTTTGATCCGAAGAAAGCCAAAAATCTGGGCATACCCTCTGGCCCGCTCTATAGTGAGCTGATGGCAGGAAAGCCGGTCGAGGTTGGTGATTCGGTTATCTATCCGGAAATGGTGATGACAGAGACAGAAAAGCGGATTCACATTCCGCAGAGGCAGGCCAGATGAAATCAATCGTTGAAGAAGCGCTCAACAGGGCAAAAGCAGAGCAACAGATTCCGCAGAATAATAGTGATCTTGATGCTGTTCTCCGGACGATGACAACCCGGATCTCAGTTATCGGTTGTGGAGGTGCCGGGTCAAACACAATTACCCGGATGAAGGATGAGGGGATTGCAGGAACCACCCTGTATGCCATCAATACCGATGCCATGCATCTTGCAACCGTCAAGGCAGATCACCGTATTCTTATAGGAAGACAGCGGACACGAGGTCTTGGGGCAGGATCCTATCCGCAGGTCGGGGAAGAGGCAGCACTTGAGAGTGAACATGACATCCGACGGGCTGTTGAAGACTCTGACATGGTCTTTATCACCGCTGGTCTTGGCGGGGGAACTGGTACTGGGTGTGCTCCGGTGGTTGCACGGGCAGCCCATGAAGAAGGTGCCCTGACTATAGCCATAGTCACCTTACCTTTCACATCTGAAGGGGCCATCAGGATGGAGAATGCCGAGGCAGGGCTTGAACGTCTTCGTGATGTTGCAGATACCGTCATTGTCGTTCCGAATGACCGGCTCATTGAGGTTGTACCGAAATTGCCACTCTATGCCGCATTCAAGGTAGCCGACGAGGTCCTGATGCGGGCGGTCAAAGGTATCACCGAACTTATCACCGTGCCCGGTCTGGTAAACCTTGACTTCGCCGATGTGCGGGCCATCATGGAGAAAGGAGGAGTTGCCATGATCGGGATGGGTGAGAGTGATGCCCAGGACAAATCTGCGGATTCGGTGCGCAAAGCCATACGATCTCCTCTGCTTGATATCGATATTTCCTGCGCTACCTCTGCTCTAGTTAATGTTACCGGAGGGCCGGATATGACCATGGCTGAAGCTGAGGGTGTTGTTGAAGAGGTTTATGCCCTGATTGACCCTGATGCACGGATAATATGGGGAGCTCAGATAGATCCAACGATGCAGAACACCATACGGACCCTGCTTATCCTGACCGGCGTTCGGTCGCCACAAATATATGGTAGAAATGAAAAAAATAACCCGAAATTTCAGAGACACTTTGAGATTGATTTTCTGAAGTGATATACATGGAAATCCCCAAACTTGACATCAATTTAAACGAGGAACTTTTCCGCAAATACATGCGTATCCTCAAACTGGCCCGCTTTCCAACACGGGATGAGTATACAAAAATAGCACTCGTCGCTGCGGCAGGTGTCGTACTGATTGGAATTATCGGGTTTGCAATCTACGAACTCTTCCTAGTACTTCCGGCCTGATTCGTATGGAGAATGAACACCGTCTTACCCGCATTTTCGCGGTAAAGACCACAAACCGGGCAGAACGGTCGGTCGCAGACAATATCGACAAGGCGGTGCGGGACGCGGATAATGATATCCGGGTTATGTCAGTTATTGTCCCTGACGAACTGAAAGGATATGTTCTGGTAGAGACCGATGAGCCGATCGCCAGGGTCCAGGAACTGATGGAACATGTTCCCAGTGCGCGCACTGTCCTACCAGGAGTTACCACCCTGGAAGAAGTCGGTCACTACCTGATACCAAAACCGGCAGTCAGTGGCATTGACGAAGGGACGATTGTTGAACTTATCAATGGTCCGTTCAAGGGAGAAAAAGCGGTAGTCAAGCGTGTAGACGCCTCAAAAGAGGAGATTACCGTTGAGCTGTATGAAAGTGTTCTGCCGATTCCTATCACGGTTCGGGGTGACCATGTCAGGGTCATCGACCGTGGTGAGGACGACTCATAAGGTAGCTCCGACAACCTGGCAGGACATATTCTTTTTTATCTATCCTTCCAACCTTTATGAACCCAGATGGACATAACCGTCCTGACTGGTGATACACAATGGCAGAAGTAGTCGAGGTACTAGTACCCGGTGGCAAAGCCACTGCTGGTCCGCCACTCGGTCCGGCACTGGGTCCCCTTGGTATCAACGTCAAAGCTGTTGTTGATGAGATTAACAAAAAAACCGCATCCTTCAATGGTATGCAGGTTCCTGTCCGTGTAGAGGTGGACGAGAAGAAGAACTTCACCATCTCGGTTGGTATTCCACCCACGACAGCGCTCATCATGAAAGAAGCAGGCGTTGAAAAAGGCTCTGGTGAGCCGAACACCAAGATTGTCGGGGACGTGCCACTTGAGGCTGCTGTCACGATTGCCAAAATGAAACTTGATGACATGCTCTCCTATGATCTCAAGAATGCGGTCAAGGAAGTTGTCGGTACCTGCGTATCGCTCGGTATTACAGTTTCAGGCAAAAAACCCAAAGATATGCTCAAAGAGATAGATTCGGGCGCTCATGACGCAGTCCTCGTGGGATAGAATCGATATGTAACCATAGAAGATCGTGGAATCAATCACGGTCGCATCACTATGGAGGAACCTGATGGTAGAGAAGAGCGTCCTTATTGACGCATTGAAAAAGGCAAAAGAACAGGCGCCTGAACGGAAATTCACCGAGAGTGTCGATATGACCATTAACCTGAAAAATATCGACATGTCTCAGCCGAAAAACCGTATTGATGAGACAATCCTCCTTCCCCACGGGAATGGACGAGTAGTCAAGATTGCCGTTCTTGGTTCTGGTGACATTGTCACTCAGGCACGAGAATCCGGTGTTGAACTCATCATGGGACCGGAAGAAATTGAGCGCCTTGGAGGTGCCCCTCGTGAAGCACGTAAAATTGCATCCGAGCATCAGTTTTTCCTTGCAGAAACGCAGGTTATGAGTCTTGTCGGAAGATGGCTTGGTCCACGACTTGGTCCACGAGGCAGAATGCCCCAGCCGATTCCCGCCGGTACGGATATCCGTCCAATCGTGGAGCGTCTTCGGAAATCTGTCAAAATCAGAACCAAGGACAAGATGTCATTCTCACTCAAGGTAGGAACAACCGCCATGAGTGAAGAGGAGATTGCAGAGAATATCGATGCAGTCCTCAAGCGTATTCTCTCAAAACTTGAGATGGGTGACTTCCAGGTCAGATCGGTCTATATAAAGACAACGATGGGGCCGTCTGTGAAGGTGGAGTTATAATGGCATTGTATACCGCACATCTGCCCCAGTGGAAGAAGGATGAGATTACCACTATCAAGCGTCTCTCCAGCGAATATAAGCTGGTAGGACTTGTTGATATGTATGGAATCCCAGCCAGACAGGTGCAGGATATCAGAAGAAATCTTCGCGGGAAAGCCGAATTGATTATGACCCGTAACACGCTCATCGAACACGCATTCGGTGAGATTGGGGGATCCATAACAGACCTCTCTTCACACTTATCCGGACATTCTGCTCTCATCTTTACCAATGAGAATCCTTTCAAGCTCTACAGCATGCTTGAAAAGACAAAAACAAAGATGGCAGCACGTCCTGGAGAGACTGCACCGGAAGATATCGTCGTTTCAAAAGGACCGACCAGTTTCCGTCCAGGTCCAATTGTCGGTGAGCTTCAGCAGGCCGGCATTCCTGCAGCAATTGAGGCAGGAAAAGTTACCATTCGTGAAACAAAAACTGTGGTAAAAGCCGGTCAGGAGATCAACAAAAAACTTGCAGATGCACTTGCAAAGCTGGATATAAAACCGATGGATGTCGGTCTTATTCTGCAGGCAGCCTTCTACGAAGGAAGTATCTACGAGTCTGATGTTCTGGCAATCGACGAGACTGCATTCTATAACAGCATTATCACCGCTGCAACCCACGCCTTTAATCTGTCAGTCAATGCTGCATATCCAACCAGGGATACCGCATCTGCACTGCTGACCAAGGCTGTCCGTGAAGCACGCGGAGTTGGTGTCGAGGCTGCAGTCACCAGTAGTGACATAATCGATGCTGTTCTTGGAAAGGCACAGGCTCAGGCCATGGCCCTCCAGAATGTTGTCGGATAATCAATATGCTAACAATACGAGTAATCGGAAAAATATTTAGGTGAATTAACATGGAGTATGTATACGCTGCACTCCTTCTGCACAAGGCAGGAAAGGAGATCAACGAATCCTCTGTTCAGGCAGTACTTTCTGCCGCTGGTATCGCTGTCAACGAATCACGTGTCAAGGCACTTGTCGCATCCCTTGATGGTGTCGACATTGAAGATGCAATCAGCAAGGCAGCAGCAGCACCGGTCGCTGTTGCAGCAGCTCCTGTTGCAGGTGCAGCTCCGGCAGCAGCAGCAGCAGAAGAAGCACCAGCTGAAGACAAGAAGGCAGAAGAAGAGAGCGGAATGGCAGGGCTTGGTGCTCTGTTCGGCTAAACTCTTTTCTTTTTTCTCTTCGACAAAGTTATTATTTGTTCCAGAGTTCACAATTCATTGAAGAACTAGGAATTCTTTTCTGTAAAAATCAGGGGTTGAGAGCCGTTGCATTATACGACGGGTTCATCTCATCATACGAAACACCGAGTCTTTTCAGAATCGTCGGTGTGATATCTTTCTGATCGCCGGTCAAATTATATCCCGGTTCATTGGTCACCATCCAGAGAGATATCTGTCCGGTATGATCTTTGGGACCGGTATTGAACCCGTGATCAGTCGTGACATATAATACCGTCTTATCAGAAATCCCCAGATCCTTGAGGGCTTTAAGAATATTTCCGGTCGCTTCGTCTATCTCCTGAATTGCCGTAATCTGCTGAGGAGATCCTGCCCCGTATGCATACCCTGCATCTGCCGCATCCCTGAAGTGAGCGAAGATAAAAAAGCGACCCAGAGATCCGAAATGGTAGACTGATTCAGATGCAACCGACCCGACTAGACCTGCATCACTGTTCCGGTCATAGTAATAATCAACCACCTTGCCTGCATGATAAAAGGGCAGCCCTTTGAGCGTCCCAAGACTTCTCTCCTGTGATGCCACAATAGCAGTACTGATATTACCTGATCCAAATGCATCTTCAAGCCGTTCAAATACCGTCATCCCATGAGGGATCTCGCCATATCGCATACTTTTAAAGACTCCGGTCTGTTCCGGTGAATAACCAGTCAGAATCTGGGCGTGACCGGCCATGGTATCCGGATAGTGATCGGTTATTGAGATATTGATAAAACTGCCATTTTTTAAAAGAGAGGAGAGATGAGGAAGAGAGCCGGTTTCAAGAAGATTTTGGAGGGTATCTTTAGAAATGCCATCCCATGAGATGAGGATAATACCCCGTGGATCCGAAGGAACTGCAGAAACATTCCCGATAATGATACAAATCAGCAGAAAAAGTACAACCACACTCTTTCTTTTGGTATTACACAGATGGTCTTTCATATCAGAACAGACTCCGTCCATAACGCTGACCAATTTTCAGAAAATAGGACTGATGATACTCCTCCGCAGGCCAGAAAGTTTCTGCCGGAACAACCTCTGTCGCAATTGCGGCATGATATCGGCCTGACTGGTTCATCTCCGCAATAAACATTTCTGCCTCCTCTTTTTGCTCAGGTGAGGTATAGAAGATGACGGAGCGGTACTGGCTGCCGACATCAGGCCCCTGCCTGTTTACTTCTGTTGGATTATGCAGGGAGAAGAAAATTTCCAGAAGTTTTCGATAGGTGATTGCCGTATCATCATATTCAAGAGCAATTGTCTCTGCATGACCGGTCGTATCTGAACAGACCTCCTGATAGGTAGGTTCTATTGTATGCCCCCCCATATATCCGACTTTGGTATTGATTACTCCCGGCACTTTCTGAAATCCTGCTTCAATGCCCCAGAAACAGCCACCAGCAAAAAAGGCAATTCCCATATACCGATCTTGATCTGAAGACTATTTAGTGAGATGGGTGAAGAAAAATTTAAACTATAAAGGAAATTGTTCATTATGAAATATTCTCTAGCCGGGCTTTTCAGCCTGCTCATGATTCTCTTCTGCGCATCACAGGCAAGTGGAGATTTAAGAACAATCTCACCAGGAGGGACCGTGTTTCTAGGAGAAGAAGGACTGGACATTTCTGCAACCGGTGTTATGAACGGAGGGCAGATTGGATGGTGGGCTCCGGGGAGCAGCAGGAGTTCAGACCCGACGGAACTCATGACGGTATCATCCCCTGACTCATTTTATGTTTCGCCATCAGCCTTTTCCGGGAAAGAGGGGCTCTGGTACTCCTGGCCGGAAGGTAGCCCGGTATTCCAGGTAAAAAGGCCACAGGTATCGGTCAGAGTTTATGATGAGACTGCGGATTTTGATGCAACCGGAAAATGGATCCCAAGAGGAGATGCGGTATCATTCCGGATATCATCAAATGTTTATGAAGCAAATTCCCGGGGAGGTCCGGACGGGCAGGTGGATATCGTTCTCACCAGTCCTGAAGGTGCAAAATACTCTTCCGTGTCCGGCCCGTCCGGATCTTTCAGTCTGTCCGGGATTCCGCTTACCTCATCTTTAACCTCCACCGGTCCTGTCTGGAATACCGGGGGAGTTACCGTCGGGACCTGGACCGTTCAGGCAGAACTCTCAATGAACCGCATTAAGGATAATATGCCGGATACGGGGGCAGGGATATCATCTCCGGTGGAAGTTCTTATTCAGAATATCAATCCCCTCATTAAAGCACCAGTAGCGATTGAGATCGGAACCCCCGAACCGGATATAACTCCAATGGTCACACAAACAACACCTCCCGCATATTCAGCCCCGGTTACAAAACCCATAACCCCGGTCCAGACTGTAGAGACACAGGTACAGATCCCTGCACCAACGTTCACGCATGTTCCAACCCCCACCTATACAACCGTACAAACTATCGAACCAACACCGGAGAAAACACCTGAATCAACACCAGTCCCTGAACCTACCAAAGCCCCTCTCGGTATACTATCAATTATTGGAGCAGGATTCGTTCTGATGGTTCTGATAAAACCCTGAAAATGTATTCTGTACCGGATTTCATCGCCCTCTCAATCAATACTTATTTTACCAGCCAATAGATAGTAGTGAAAGAGATGTCCCATCTGAAACTACCGATAGGTATCCAGTCTTTTACTGAAATCAGAACCGGGGGATATGTCTATATTGATAAAACACCTCTGATTCACTCATTAGTACAATCCGGAAAATATTATTTTCTTTCACGTCCCCGGCGGTTTGGAAAAAGTCTTCTCATCGATACGTTTGATGCGGCTTTTTCACAGAAACCGGATCTCTTTTCAGGACTTTTTCTGGACAGTCCGGATTCAAAGTGGGACTGGAATAAGAGGAACCCAGTCCTCCGGATAGACTGGTCACTCTCATCCCCACGGACACCAGCAGAGTTGAAAACACAGATACATGAGCTCATCTCTGCCTGGGCAAGGACCTGGAATTTTGAACCTTTTGAGACATCGATTGGCGGACGATTTTCATCATTAATCAGGGATATTCACACGAAAACAGGTGAACAGATCGTTATCCTTGTTGATGAGTATGACAAGCCTATCCTCGACACCCTGGAAGATCCTGTTCGTGCGGCTGATATGCGGGATATTTTGCGTGACTTTTATGGATTCATAAAACCGCTTGATTCTCATATCAGGTTTGTTTTTATCACCGGTGTATCGAAATTTATCAAAACCGGTATCTTTTCCGGTCTGAACAATCTTCAGGACATAACCCTTGACTCCCGGTACTCCACCATCTGCGGATATACAGAAGAGGACATCAGGACCTCCTTCGCATTCTGGTATGAACAATATGATCCTGATCTCATCCGTGATTGGTACAACGGGTACTCCTGGACCGGTAAATCAGTCTATAATCCCTTTGATATTCTTTTGTTTTTTGATTCAGGTATCTTCAGACCGTACTGGTTCGAGACAGGAACACCATCATTTCTGCTAAAAAACTGGCTGAATGAGCCACGATTACCCGCAGAGTATGACGGAATGATATCAGGTGATGATATTCTCCTTTCATTTAACCCGGAAAAGATAACGGTTGAAACCTTATTATTTCAGACCGGATACCTCACCATCAGATCCTGGTCATCTGACGGCATCCGGGGATTTCGATGCACACTCGGGTATCCAAACAAAGAAGTGAGAACGTCTCTCAACCTGCTGTTCTCTGAGGCTCTTTCCGGTTATTCACTCTCGGATAATCGTGATATCCTGTTTTCGATCCTGGAACTGGGGGATGAAGAAGGATTACATGCTCACCTTCAGTCTTTCTTCGCATCAATTCCTCATGACTGGTACCGAAGAAATCCCCTTGCAAGATTCGAAGGGTATTGGGCAAGTCTCATGTATTCGTATCTTGCAAGTCTAGGGTTCGAGGTAATCCCGGAAGATACAACGAATAAAGGTCGGATAGATCTGACGGTTAAAACACCCTCATATATCTGGATCTTCGAATTCAAAGTAAAGGGCATCGGGCAAAAAGGAAAAAAGGATCCACTTGATCAAATTGACGAACGTGGATATGCAGAAAAGTACCTTTCAGACCCCCGGCAGAAGATAAAGGTCGGCATCCTGTTTGATCCTGAAACGCGAAATATTGAATCCTGGACAGTTGGATAACCTTTTTTCCGAATTCACCTGGAGCGGATGATACCCCTCAGGGACCGATAATTATCTTCAATGATAAGTAATAATGAATACTATGAATCTTGGAGTGACGATTATCAAATCACGGCGGAGCGTCAGATCATACATTGACAAACCACTCAGCGATGAAATTATTAAAGAAACCCTTGAGTGTGGTCGTCTGGCTCCGACAGCAATGAATCTGCAGCCCTGGCTTCTTGGTGTTGTAACAGATCGTGATCTGCTGAAAAAAATTGCAGATTTTACCGATCATGGGAAGTTCATCGCTGAAGCAGCAGCCTGTTTTGTCATATGCGGGGATAAAAATGCGAAATATTATCTGGAAGACTGCTGTGCAGCAACCATGAACATGATAACCTGTCTGCAGTCCTATGGTGTCGGGACCTGCTGGGTTGCCGGAGATAAAAAAGAGTATGGGGCTGATATCTGTAAACTTCTGGAGATACCAGAGCCTTATTCATTAACATCACTCATTCCGGCAGGGTACCCGAAAGAAGTGAAGGTTCCAAGCAAAAAACCGGGAAAAGAGATCTTCTTTACCAACCGGTGGTCACCGGAAGAAAAATAAGGGATTGAATAATCCAATCTTGATTTTACCGTCCATTACCATTATATAGACTGGAATAACTTGACCACGTCTGTATAATCAATTCTGTTATTTCCTGAAAAGTCAAATGCTGCCACCGGTTCATTTTTACTGATCCAGTCCATCTGCTTAAAGAAGGTCACCACGTCCGAGTAATCTGCACGCCCATTTCCGTTCACATCCTCATACTTCCCGTCACCATTGAGGTCTTTTGGTGGCTGGCTCATACCCGGAAGGGCAACAACACCCGAAGAAGAACCTCCTCCGCCAAGGGCTTTATAAACATTAATTCTTCCACCAGAAACTGTTTTCCCAGAGAATGCAGGGAGTTTATCGACGGTGTCCATTATCTTAGCCTTCAGAGCTGCAGGAGTCATGGATGGATTCTTCGAGAGCAGAAGGGCTGCAAGACCTGCTACATGAGGTGTTGCCATTGAGGTCCCTTTCATCTTCACATACTGATGACCGAGTGATGTCGGATACGTAGACATAATCCAGTCTCCAGGAGCCGCGACGTCTACGGTGGTTGCGCCATAATTAGAGAATGAAGGTATCCCATCCTTTGCATCAGATGCTGCAACTGATATAATCTGGGGTGAATCAAAGCCGGATGGGTAATGCGGTGTGATATCATTGTTAGATCCCGCATTTCCTGCAGCACAGGGGAACAGAATATTGGTTGAAGCAATCGCATCCCCTAATGCCTGACTTTTTGCGGTCCCACCCCATGAACAGCTGATAACATTGGCTCCCATCCGTCGTGCATAGGCAATGGCATTGAGTGATGCTGCTGTATCTCCGTTACCATCGGCCCGCAGAAACTTCAGAGGCATGATCTTTACCTTCCAGGCAACACCAGCAATTCCTACCCCGTTATTTCCAATCGCTCCGATGACTCCGGCACAATGAGTTCCATGTCCGTTGTCATCCATCGGGTCATTATCGTTGTTGATAAAGTCATATCCGTGAACATCATCCACATACCCGTTCCCGTCATCGTCAATACCATTATTAGGGATTTCTCCGGGGTTTGTCCAGATATTTCCCGCCAGATCCGGATGGTTATAATCCACACCGGTATCAATGACGGCTACTACTATAGCATTTGATCCGGTAGTAATGTCCCAGGCCTTTGAGGCTCCAATATCAGCACCACTAATCCCCCCGGTCTGGCCGGTATTGAAAAGGCCCCATTGATCGGAAAATTTTGGATCATTCGGAAATGACAGGGCAGAAAGCGCTCCTATCTCATCAGGACCTGCCGGCTCTGTCTCCGGAAGTGATAACGAGATGATATAATTCGGCTCAGCATAGGCGACATATGGTGAACTTTCAAGTTCTGCGATGGCCTCTTTTACAGACACCGGGCCAGTAATATCAAGTGCCTGAAGATTGGAAAGACCCTCAGCTGAAAAATCGGTTGCTACTTCTGCCCCCAGCGCCTCAAGAGCAACCGGTCCTGATCCTTCAGCTGCAAGTGCTGCAACTGTCCCGTCTTTATACTTTACAATGACTTCGCCGGGCACATACGGAGCAGGTGCTGACTCTCCGGTCCCATTTGACGATTCAGATACTTCATCAGCATATACTCCGGATATCAAACCTGAAAACGATAATCCGGTCAATATTATAAGAGTTAACAGATATCGAAAATGCGCGAACTGCATGTTCATCCCCCACAAAGACAGCCGGTTCAGACTGTATGTAATAGGATCTATAAATTCAGAGAGATTTAAGTATCTTCCCCGAGGGGTATGGCAGACATTATTCCAGGGCATACAATCATAAAAAGGAAAACAATTATCCAAGATACCGGTAACGTGTACCTATGAACCGGTCTGTACTCCAGGTCGCGCTGGATCTGGTTGAACTTGACCGAGCTATTACCATAGCCGGTGAAGCTGTTCTCGGAGGTGCTGACTGGCTGGAAGTTGGAACTCCGCTCATTAAAAGTGAAGGGATGAGAGCCGTGTCCGCATTGAAATCAGCATTTCCTGACCGGCAGATCATTGCGGATATGAAAACTGCTGACACCGGGGCAATCGAAGTAGAAATGGCAGCAAAGTCAGGAGCAGATATCGTTTGTGTCCTCGGAGCCTCTGATAATTCTGTCATTGCCGAATCGGTTCGGGCTGCACGAAAATATGGGGTGAAGATCATGGCAGACCTCATCTCCGTTCCAAACCCTTCAGGCAGGGCCGGCGAACTTGAACAGCTTGGTGTTGATTATATCTGTGCTCATACCGGTATTGACCAGCAGATGACCGGGACAGACTCACTTGACCTTCTCATGAAAGTTATCAGGGAAGTGAGCATACCAGTCGCTGCAGCCGGTGGAATATCAGAGAAAACAGCACCTGGAGCAATAGCTGCAGGGGCCTCCATTGTCATTGTCGGTGGATCCATTATCAGGTCATCTGATGTCACCGGTTCTACGCGCAGAATTAAGGAGGCCATGAATCAGCCGGTTCCCTATGCAGGCCCTGACATCTCTCAGGAAGATGAAATTCGGGAGATTCTCAGGTATGTCTCATCATCCAATGTATCTGATGCCATGCATCGGAAAGGAGCCATGTCAGGAATGATCCCGCTCTGCCCGGGAACAAAAGCAGTCGGGAAGGCGGTCACGGTGCAGACTTTTGCCGGGGATTGGGCAAAACCGGTGGAGGCAATCGATATCGCATTACCAGGTGATGTCATCGTTATTAACAACGACAAGGGAACACATGTTGCTCCCTGGGGAGAGCTTGCAACCATCTCCTGTCTGAACCGGGGGATTAGTGGTGTTATCATTGATGGAGCAGTCAGGGATGTTGATGATATCAAAAAGATGCAGTACCCCCTATGGTCCACGGCAATGGTCCCGAATGCCGGAGAACCAAAAGGATTTGGTGAGATTGGATCTGAAATCCAGTGTGGTGGGCAGACGGTGAACCCCGGAGACTGGATCATCGCCGATGAAAGTGGTGTAGTTGTCATCCCAAAAACCAGAGCCTATGAGATTGCCAGACGTGCCAAAGAGGTTTACAATACGGAGCTTCGGATAAGGCAGGAACTCAAACAGGGAAAAACACTCTCACAGGTGATGAATCTTCTCCGGTGGGAAAAACATTCCTGATTTTTCAAAAAACACTTTTTTAGAATGCTTATTATAAACTCCTGAATAAGAGTTGCGGATAAATTATATAGTTACTAAATCATATAGTAACTAAGGAAAATGGAAGATAATCAAAATATCCGGGACCTGTACCAGGTCTGGATGCGTCTCATGAACAAATTAGGCGAATCAGAAAAACTGCCCCGAAATTATGGGATTAATGAACTGATGACACCATCAGACATTCACCTGATTCAGGCAATCGGTGCTAATCCAGAGTCTAATATCCGGACAATTTCAGATATTCTCGGGATTACACCAGGAGCTGCCTCTCAGCAGGTGACGAAATTGGCAAAACGTGGTCTTGTAACTAAAAGTAGGGGAGTAAAGAATGAGAAAGAAGTATTCCTGTCACTGACGCCCCTTGGTGAGAAAGCATACCGGCATCATGAAACGCTCCATGAAGAAATTTATCAGCGGATTATCAGCCGAATAGACCCTCTGGAAACCAAAGATATACACACAATGAAGAAGGTCCTCCAGGCGATGGAATCGGTGTATGAAGAACGACTCTGCGAGGTCAGAAGAGAACTTATGCAGTATAATGCCCGGAATGAGACAGATGAATCAATGGGGGACTTCTGTTGAGTGCTTTTCGGAGAATCGGTGAACTAACCATCGCCCACCTGATCAATGATATTTATGCTCCTATCCTGATGGCACTCCAGCCGGTGCTGATCACCATGTATGGATACGGGTATTTTGAGGCTGCATTACTCCCGGTTGTTCATAGTCTTACCTCATCACTCTTACAACCCCTCTTTGGATATCTGGCAGATAACAAGGGAATTAAAGTCAGTATTGGAATTTCCATCCTCCTCTCCGGTATAGGAGTATCT
The DNA here is from genome assembly GCF_000013445.1 of Methanospirillum hungatei JF-1. NCBI lineage: Archaea > Methanobacteriati > Methanobacteriota > Methanomicrobia > Methanomicrobiales > Methanospirillaceae > Methanospirillum > Methanospirillum hungatei. The sequence continues at coordinate 751,081 of NC_007796.1, read as the reverse complement.
GTGCTTGGTCTGATTCCAAACCAGTATTATATCATGCTCCTGTGTGTAGCCCTTTCAGGGGTTGGACATGCAAGTTTTCATCCCGGTGCTCTCTGTCAGGTCAGTATTCTTGCAACCGGAAGTTCCCGAGGGAAACTTACCTCGCTCTTTGTGGTAGGTGGGAATATGGGAATGGCTCTCGGGCCCATCATTGCCGGGATAATCCTGACAACCGGGGGAGTACCTCAGGTCATCTGGCTGATTGTCCCTGCAATTGCAACCGCATTATTCCTGCACGTAAACCCGATTACGGATTGCTGTAACATAAAACAGGAGAAGACATCAGAAGGAAAGGAGAACTGGAGACCGGTCATGCTCCTCTTCACTGGAGCTACCCTCCGATCATGGGTTACCTTTGGAGCTATGACCTTTTTACCCACATATCTGGTGCTTGAAGGATATTCGCTCCTTGAAGCGACTACACTGGTGAGTATCATGATGATAGCAGGTGTTGCCGGTCAGTTATCAGGTGGTGCCCTGTCTGATCGGATTGGACGGAAAAAAGTTATCGTTTTCACCACATTAGCATCCATTCCGGCATTCATCGCTATTCTTCTGACCCATGGACTGTTCCTGATTCTTTCCATGATGATCTTCGGATTTTTACTCTGGTCGTCTTTCTCGGTCACCATTGCATTATCCCACGAGATGATACCCTCTAAGATAGGGCTGATTTCTGGATTATTCCTCGGAATTGCTATGGGTGCTGGAGCAATCGGGGTGTCGATATCAGGAGCGGTTGCTGATATGGCAGGACTGTACACCTGCCTTGAAACATTTCCGGTAATATTGATGGTATCTGTTATCATATTCATGATGGTAAAATCCTCCTCACCTCATCCAAACCAGGATTAATCTATTCTTTCTTTTTTATGAAAGGTGACTTATGTAAGATTACCTAATATACCATAAGGTGAGGTGGATGTGGTCAGGGAAGAGTCTGTGCATTCTTCTTATTATTGCATTAATAGCAGGAGGGACTCACTGCTATGCGGATGGAGAGGATTTCAGTGAGGGGGGGTTTGCTCCCTTGTCACTTCAATGGCAGAAGATAACAGAATCTGAGAATACCTCAGCAGACAGCCAATATTGCTGCGGAAGCGGGCCGCTTCGGGAGAGCCCCGTGGATCTCTCCCACCTGATAGGAAAGAAGATTCGAAGTCTGTCAATTCTGGCAGATTATCCATCAAAATTTGATCTTCGGGATTCAAAACGGGTCCCTGCTATCCGTGACCAGGGGCAGAGCGGGAGCTGCTGGGATTTTGCTGCAGTAAAATCTCTTGAATCATCTCTTCTTCCTGAAGTTGCCAAAGATTTTTCTGAAAACAACCTGAAAAACCATGTCTCTATATATGATCCGGAAGGGTTCGACTTTGCCGATGGGGGAAATGATCTCATGGCTGCCGCCTATTTCCTTCGGGGTTCTGGGCCGGTACCGGAAAAACTTGACCCATATAATCCGTATTCTTTTATTTCACCCCAGAATCTCCCGGTAGAGACACGGGTCAGCGATGTTCCGATGATACCCGGACGCTCCGGTCCGACCGATAATGAAAATGTAAAATGGGCTCTGGTGAATCTTGGCTGTCTTTACTCAACTATCCTCTATGATGACCAGTACTTCAATACCGGAACAAATGGGTATTATAATCCTGATGGAACAACCCCCAACCATGCGATCTCCATAATCGGCTGGGATGATACCTATCCTGCATCGAATTTTAATACTGAACCGGCAGGAGACGGGGCATTTATCTGTGCAAACAGCTGGGGTACAAACTGGGGAGATAAAGGGTTCTTTTATATCTCATATTACGACACTCTGATTGCAAAGCGGATCTCTGCATTTACTGCAGCAACCGACAATACTGACGGTAGTTATGGCTATGACACATTAGGCTGGGTAAACAGTTTCGGATTTGGATTTGCCGATGCCTCTGCTGCAAATGTTTTCACTGCTGATGCTGATATCGAGGTTACGAGTGCCGGGTTTTACATCCCACAGGTCGGTACCAGTGTTACCGCATCAGTATATCTCAATCCAGATAATGGACCGGTAGGAAGCGCTCCGGTGGCAACGTCAAATGGTGAAGTATATCAGATTCCCGGGTACCACTCACTGCAATTTGATCTCCCGGTAAAGGTAAAGAAAGGTGAGAAATTCTCTATAGTTGTTGATTTTAACACCCCGGACTATGGATTTCCTATCCCGGTTGAATATCCGGTGCCAGGGTACAGCAGCAAAGCGACTGCACAGCCTGGACAGAGTTATGTGAAAACATCCACTGGAAAATGGTCTGATCTGACAACCTGGGATCCTCAGGGGAATGCATGTATTCGGGCAGGATACCGGCTTATTTCCGGGCCAAAAGCAGATTTTTACGCAGAACCAACCAGTGGGAGTGCACCGCTGACGGTAACGTTCCATGATATCTCAACCGGAAACCCTGAACGCTGGCTCTGGCAATTTGGTGACGGCGCTACTTCTACTGAGCAAAATCCCATCCATACTTATACCTATAACGGAGTATACTCCGTCACCCTCACAAGTGATACCCCGGCCGGAGAATCTATGATGGTTAAGAAGAATTATATAACCGTCTCCGAACCGACAAAGATAATCGTTCCCGATGACCATTCGCTTATTCAGGAAGCGATCAACACCGCTCCACCAGGATCGGCGATTCTCGTCAGATATGGGTATTATCCTGAAAAATTGACTATAAACAAACCGATAACCCTTATCGGAGAGAGCAGTTCCGATGGACAAAAACCGATCATTGATGCACAATTTACCGGAACACCAGTCAGCATCACTGCCGCCGGAGTAACGGTTGAGAACTTTTCCCTGACAGGAGCATGGTCTGAAACTGCCATCCGCCCTGGTGTTGCAGTCAGAGGGAATAAAGCGGTTATCAGGAATAACTGGATCTTTGAGAATTACGCAGGAGTAAGGTTTGAAAGTGTTGTCGGAGGAATTCTTGATGGAAACATCATCTGGAACTCAACCAGCAATGCAATCTACGGAGAGTCCAGTTCATATCTTGATATATCAAATAACACCGTTGTCTGGACAAAAGATTCATCAGCGGTCAGGCTTGTATCTGCATACAACTCCGTTCTCAAAGGCAATGCAATCGCAGAAAATAAAAAAACGGGACTTTCTGTTACCGGAACGGGGATGACCATCTATGATAATTACCTGAATAATTCCCAAAATGTTGCACTGACACCAGATACGAAAGTTACCTGGAATATTCCAAAGACAACCGGACCAAATATTGTTCTTGGCCCGTATATCGGCGGTAATTTCTGGGCTACACCGGATGGAACCGGATTTTCAGAGACGCACAAAGATGAAAACGGCGATGGTTTTTGTGATGAGGTCTACCGGATTGGGGGAGACAATGTAGATGAACTACCGCTCGCTATTCCCGATTCCGTGCCTCCATCAGCATCATTTGAGGCTGAACCAAGGACCGGGAGTCTGCCACTGACTGTCCAGTTCAGAGATACCTCACTCGGCACCATTGAGAGCTGGCTCTGGGATTTCGGAGATGGTACGTCCTCATCCGAGCAGCACCCCGTTCATGTATACGAGAACATTGGATCATATAATGTAAACCTGACAGTTACCGGCCCGAAAGGGAGTGATGCCGAATTAAAACTCTCATATATCACGGTCACCGGCACCGGAAACAAATATATCTTGACCTTGATGCCTGGCTGGAATTTCTTCACTCCTCCAAAATCACTCTCACCAGGAAGTGATACTGCCGCACTATTTGGATCCATAGAAACCAGCGGGCACTCAATATTCGAATTTCCAAACCAGACATGGGGCTGGACAAAAGTAAACAGGGATACAGTTCTGCATCCGGTGACGGGGTACTGGATTTACTCCAAGAACCGGGTGGACACAACTCTCTGGCTAGATCCGGTTAGTGGCGGGAAGAAAACGGTTGAACCTGGATGGAACGCTATCGGATCTCCGGGAATCGGACCGATTAAAGCTAAGGATGTAATGAGTACTCTGGGGGACAGCTGGACATATCTCATTGGATATGATGAGAGTATGCAAAAATACGAGGACGTGATAATCAGGAAGGGCTCAGGGATTCATTCGGATGACCGCCTTCTCAAATCAGGACATGGATACTGGCTTTATGCGACCGGGGCGGGAGATATCTATGCTGCCTAACCTTTTTTCTCTGGGAAGAAATACTCATCAGGAAATAAGATGATACACATAACAGATGATTTCTAACAGAAACTGGTTGATATTGTTTGCTCTCTCCTTATGCTGTTCATCATTCCTTCTTTTTCTTCTTCATTATATGATCTTTCATGATATTCATCATATTCTTATCTATACCATCCATGACCTTGCTTTCCTTCCATTAGAAGTCCTTCTTGTTACCCTGATTTTACATCAGATGCTTGAGTACCGGGCCATGAAGAATAAACTCAATAAACTGAACATGGTAATCGGAGTATTTTTTTCAGAGATCGGAACTCCGCTGCTCAGGTATTTTTCTGAACATGACAGGGATCATACAGAAAAGATAACTTTTTTTTCATCGATGAAAACATGGGATACACCACAATATCAAAAAAAACAAAAAGAGATAATGAACCTGCCTTGTTCGATCACCATCACCTGTACGGAACTGATTCCCCTGCGAAATCTTCTGGTGATGAAAGAAGAACTCCTGGTTAGAATGCTCCAAAACCCGGTGCTTTTAGAACACGAATCTTTCACCGATGTATTGCAGGCAGTTTTTCACCTGACCGAAGAACTTAAGCACCGGGGAGAGTGTACAAACCTACCCGAAAGTGATGTGGATCATGTTTCGGGGGATATTACCCGGGCATATTCGATGATGATCCCGGTCTGGCTCTCATATCTCGCACATCTGAAAATTCATTATCCTTATTTGCATTCTCTCGCAGTACGGACAAATCCATTTACCGAAACCGAGGATGTGATTATCAGGGAATGAAAATTCCAAAGAGCTTTATGGTAAGGAAAAAAACTCAATTTATCTGTTTAGGTTTTTTCAAATCTGCCGGCTGGTTCAATGGAGATAACAACTATCTCCTGAACCATCTGTGTTTCAGGGTCCAGAACCGGGCTGTATGTCCTGATAAAGATTCGGGTATCTTCGGTATATCGTTCACAAACTGATTGTTTTGTACTGATGACCTTTTGGATATGAGATTCAAATCGATCGGTTGCTGCTTTATCATGGTAATCCCCATAATAAGTCCCGATATATTCTCCGGTAATCCCCAGCCTTTTCTGGTGATGGGAATTCATAAATTTATACCTGCATTCAGGATCGACGGAATACACCGAGTCCTGCATGGCTTCAACAAGTATTTTATAATGTTCTTCTAGGGTGCTGACCGTCTTTTCAAGCGTCCGGGTATGAGTGATATCAGTAGAAATTACCGTAGCTGCAATGGTGAGATCAAGGATTTCATTCCTGACCGGGCTGATGGTTCTGACAAACCACCTATCACCTTTTCTATATTCGTCATGAACCGGTCTGCTCTCTTCGATAACCTCTTTAATAAGGTTTAAAAAATGTCCGGTTTCTTCATCTGAATGAAGATCTTGATAATAATAATTATGAAAATCCTGGTCACTGATTCCAAGACGGGCTTTGTGATGAGAGTTCATGAAAAGATATTTTCCCCTCTTGTCAACCATGTAGATAGAATCCTGAGTACATTCTACAAGGGTTTTATAATTTGTTTCAGACTGGATGAGGGCTTCTTCTATCCTCTTTCTCATGACAGCCTGATGAATCATATTCCGAAGCTCGGCAAACTGGACTTTTGGTTCAGATCCTTTCTGAAGGTAAAAATCAGCCCCTGAATTTAATGCCTCAATAACAATATCTTCCCGACTTCTTCCGGTAAAGATGATGAAGGGTTTTTCAAGTCCCATCCTCTTGATGGTTTTTAAAAATTCTATCCCATCCATCTGGGGCATTTCATAATCAGAGACAATGGCATCATATTTATGCTCACGGAGCATTTCTATCGCAGTTATAGCAGATGTGCTGGTTTCAACTACGATGTCCCCACCCTTTTCAAGAAAAATCCGGGTTATATCCAGAAGTTCTTCCTGATCATCAACAAGCAGAATTTTAATGACTGTCATATATGCAAAGAGGGATGTTCCTGATCCAAAGAAAGACAACCGTCCATTATTTGTGAGATTGTAATGTATGATTGTACTTCCCACATAAAAAAAGGATTGGATATGTCAACCATTATGCAAATAATTAAATACAGAATGATGAAAAGTTACTGAAATAATTCAGAGAGTGTGCATAATATGATGCACATTAGGTGTACAGGTCATGGACCAATCTATTTTTCAAGTGGATGATACCATTACGTTCAGTAGGCATGGCACGATATTTCAGACACCCCTATGTTGTTTGAATATATACATATACTTTATTCGTCGATTATCATTCATACCCAATGAAACGAAGACTGGATCCAGATTCCCGGATACCATGGTACTACCCGGTTTTACTGTGTTTATTCATTATATGCACTATTCTGTCATGCGGGTGTGTTGAAGAAAAATCTCCGGTAATAAACAAAACCATCACTATCGGTATACTCCTTCCATTGACCGGTGAACTGGCCGGACGTGGAAATGAATGCCTGAACGGCTCCATTCTGGCTATTGAAGAGATCAATAAAAACGGAGGGATTCGATCCAAAGAAGGACGATTGCTCAGATATATCATTGCTGACTCAAAAGGAAATGCAACCATTGGTGCGATGAAAACGAAAGAATTTATCCTGAATCACACGGTAACTGCACTCGTCGGGGCATATCAAAGTAATGTGGCCATCGCTGCTACACAGATTGCAGAGCAATATCAAACTCCTTTCATGGTAAATACGGGAATATCTGATGTCATTATTGAGAGAGGATATTCCTATACATTCAGAATTATTCCCACAGTCGATGATTATGCACATACCAAAGTCGAGTTTCTTGAATCCATGAACCGAAGATTAATTAATCCGATAAAAACTGTTGCACTCATTTATGAAAATACGGCCTTTGGAACCAGTGCAGCCATCGCTGAACATAAATTTTTGAAGAGAGGGGGATTTACCATTCCCATTGATACCAGCTATGTTGCAGCAGATGTGGACAATTATCTTGAAGAGATCAGAAGAACTGTTCGGGAAAAACCTGATGCAATTTTTACGACAACATATCTGAAAGATGGAATAATCATCAGCAGAGAATTAAAAAATGCAGGTTTTACCGGACCTGTGATATATTCAGGTGGAGGAACCATTTCACAAGCGTTTATAGATGCTCTCGGCCCTGATGCTGAAGGCATCTATTCAGTATCTGAATTAGTATATTCTCTAACGGCAGTCCGTGACTTAAATAAACGATACTATGCACGATTCGGCGTGAACCTTTCTGGTGCCTCCGCTCATACCTACCAGACAATACTGGTACTCAGTGATGCATTGGAAAGGGCTGCATCTTTAGAGAGTGAAGATATCCGAACTGCATTATCAGAGACGAATATTACTTCCGATCAGGATATTCTCATCCCAGATGATTATATCTCCTTCAGCTCTGAGGGACAGAATGAATATTCTAGATTAACAATGATGCAGGTACAGAATGGATCATGGACAACAGTATGGCCTGATACATATGCAGAATCAACCCAGGCCACGAACCCTGACAAACCATGACGTACCCAACATCACCCCATACCATCCCTTATCTGCAACGGATTACAACCCGGACCATACTGAGTATAGTTCTTCTTGTAATCCTTATGGTTATGATCGTCGGCTGTGGAGTTATCTGGATAGCATATTCAGAGCAGGGGAATACTATCCATTTGACCCAGAAGAAAACAGCTGAAGAAGTAAGTCTGATAATTTCATACTACTTTTCAAATCTGGCTGATAATCTAATGCTTTTATCCACCAGTTCACATTTTTCAACCTTATCCATCAAAGAACAAAAGGAAGTTCTTATTGACCTCCTCAATGACAAGAGAAAATTGTATCATGAATGCACCGTGTTGACTCCTGACGGAAAAGAGGTTTTAAAATTATCACGTTTTTATACCTACATGCCAGATGAACTTGGTAATCGTTCAACAGAATCGTTATTTAACCGTGCCCTAAAAGGAGAAACGGTCATTTCACCCATCTATGTATTCCCCCAAACAGGTTTAATCTCCGTTGATATTGCAATACCGGTTTCGGATCATCAGGGAGCAATTACTCATGTTCTTATAGGAACTGCCAGCGTTTTGCCATTATGGTCAGAGATAGAGAAGATTGATCTTGGAAACAGCGGGTATGTATATATTGTTGATAAAGAGGGTAAGTTTGTTGCCTATCAGAAGATATCTGATATACTGGACCGTTATGGCTCATTAATGACTGCATATCCACCGGTGCAGGATGTTATTTCAGAAAAATCTGAAAGGACTAATATTTCACCATATATCGGATTAAAAGGAGAGGAGGTGATCGGATCATATGCCGATATAGAAGGAACAGACTGGGCAGTGATTATTGAACTTTCCACAACTGAAGCATTTGAAAATATTCTCCGGATGATTCATGTAACCATTGCAGCTCTTATTATCGGGGCGCTCTTTTCAGGCCTTCTTGGTTATGTCCTCTCCCGGTATCTGACCGACCCGGTACTCAACCTTACCTTTACCGTTTCAAAGATCGGGCAGGGAAATCTGGTGACAGACATTCATGAAATTACCCGTACTGATGAGATAGGCATTCTTGCCCGTGGAATCGAACAGATGCAGAAGAACCTCAGGGAATCATACCTTGACCTTGAATTACGAATTTCAGAATTAACGCTGGCCAGAGAGAAACTCCGTATTTCAGAGGAACAGTACAGGACAATATTTGAACACTCAGAAAATCCCCTGATTCTTGTAGAAAAAGATTTTTCCATCTCACTCATAAATAAAAAATTTGAGGAGTTATGGGGATATTCACAAGATGAAGTGATTGGGCAGAAGAAATGGGTGGAGTTTGTTGCAGATCCTGAAGAACGAAACCGGATGATTGAGTACAACAAGAGACGGCAGGCAGGAGAAAAGGACATCCCATCGCTTTATAATTTCAGATTCAAAACCCGATACGGAGAGATCAGGGATATCATGATCAGTGTTACCCAGATGCCGGGAACAGGTCAGACTCTTGCAACTCTCGTCGATGTTACCGAACAGAAGAGATTTGAACAGGAACTCATTCAAAAAAATTCTGATTTACATGAGGCATATGAAAAGTTAGCAGCAAATGAGGAGGAACTGAGAGAGAGTTACAACACCCTCGCAACATTTGAGCAGGAACTTCGGATGAGCGAACAAAAATACCGGAATATTGTAGAAGATCAGACAGAACTCATTCTCCGGTTCACACCACAAAGAAAAATTATCTTTGTTAATGATGCTTTCTGTTCTTTCTTCCAGTTAAATAGGGAAGATATCCTCCAGCAAGGAGGAGAGATCCAGGAAATTGAAGAATATCTTTCCGGGATTCTGAACCAAATCACCGCACTCTCATCTGATAACCCGGTGGCATTTTTTGAGTGTAGAATTTTCCAGCCTGATGGAGAGGAGAGATGGATCAATGGAACAATTCGGGGATTATTCGATGATTCAGGATCAATCACTGAATACCAGTCAGTCGCACGGGACATTTCAGATCGGAAAAAGGCTGAAGAAGCTTTAGAAAAAGCCAGGAATAAACTTACTCTTCTCAATGCCATCACTTTTGAAGACATAAGGAATTACATATTTACTCTGTCCGGATATTTGGAAGTGCAAAAAGATATGGTCTCTGACCCGGCTGTTCTGACACTCTTTGAGAAGGAGAAGAGTATTGTAAAAAAAGTATCCCAGTCTCTTGAATTTGCAAAGGATTATCAGGATATGGGAATCAAACCTGCATACTGGCAGAATGTTCTGCAGGTATACCTCTATGCAATTTCACACCTCGATCTCACCCATATTGAACGGGTTGAAGAGATAAAAGGAGTTTTTATGTATGCTGATCCCCTTCTTGAAAAAGTCTTCTTCAATCTGGCCATGAATCTGGTCATTCATGGGAAAAATACAGTTACAAGACTCCATCTATATACAGAAATGCAAGGAAACGATCTTAAAATTATTTTTGAAGATAATGGACAGGGAATTCCTGATGAACAGAAGGAAACACTGTTCCAACGAAGAAATGACTTGAAAAAAGGTATGGGATTATATTTTGTTCGGGAAGTACTGGCAATCACCGGTATCAGGATTCAGGAGACAGGGGTATTTGGTCAGGGAGCACGGTTTGAATTGATCGTTCCGTATGGAAAATACAGATTTGAATAACTGGTTAATTTTTTCCGGAATCATTGGGAAATCAGGTCAATAATACGGATTATTCCTTCTTTTCTTCCATTTCATCTCTTTTGGATCAGGTTTTGTCCAGAGTTCCTGAAAAAGACCACGGTTTTTGAGCTCGAGGTAACACCGCATACATGCCCTTACATCAGCACTTGCATCATGAGCATGTTCAAATGGTTCTTCAAACAGAAACTGGTGAAGTTCAGAGAGTGACGGCCACTTATATCCTCTTCTTCCCCCTTTTGCGGGTAATTTACAGACTTCTGTCGACGTTTTCATGGTACAATGATAGGGAAGTTTCAGGATAGGTGCGTTCAGTTTTGCACGTGAATATTCAGATGTCACAATGCTCCGGTCAAATGAGACATTATGACCGACCAGGACATCTGCCTGCTTGATTGATTCTGAAAATACTGAAAGGACCTCAAGTACCGGTTTTCCTTCCTCTCTGGCACGCTCATTGGTAATGCCATGAATCTCCATGGAGGAAGAAGGAATAACAAACCCGTCCGGATAGATAAGATAATTCTCCTCTGTGATAATGGTTTCACCATCAGTCAGAATCCATGCCAGCTGAACCATACGTGGCCAGTATTCAGGATAATGGAAGGGATCTTTCTCCTCTCTGGGAAGTCCAGTGGATTCTGTATCAAAAATCAGATATTTCATGTATAGTAATGTACCTGCCAGGTGATGAACAGATAGGAACTGATAATCATCCGGAGGGGTCCTGAAGTACCTGTCTTACCTGCGCAGTTACCGATTCATGAGCAACGGTGAGGACCTCATCTCCCGGATGAAGAACGATATTCCCACGTGGGATAACCAGTTTATGATCCCTGATGATAGCAGACAGGACACATTCCTGTGGGAGGTGGAGATCTTTAATCGCTTTGCCTGATGCGGCCGATCCACTGGTCACGATGTGTTCTACAAGGGAGTATTCACCGGTCCGGAGTTTGAGCATTGTCATCATATCACCGACGGTCATCTCCCGTGCAATCAGATGAGCCATCAGATCTGCCTGATTCACCATGACATCAACACCCATCTCTCTGGTAAAAAGCCAGGCATTTTTCGGGATGTTTACCCGGGCGATAGTCCTTTTCACCCTGAACTCAAATTTTGCAAGGCTTGCTATGACCAGGTTCATCTCGTCATGTCTGGTGACTGCCGCAACCACATTGACATTTTTTATTCCGGCAGCTATGAGGGCTTGTGGATCGGTCGGATCTCCTTTGACCAGGTGACCCTCTTGAAATTCCTGTTCGAGTTTATGATAATCTTCTGGTGCTCCTTCAAGGATGGTAACAATATTACCGTTGGAAATCAGGATCTTTGCAAGATAGGTCCCGACCTTACCCCCACCGGCAATCAATACAGAAAGACTCATTATCCACCTCCGACGGTCCGCATTTCATTCTTTAACCGGTCAACAGCCCGCTCTTCCACGGCAATGTGAACCACATCACCTTTTTCCAGTGTAGTTCCAAGGGTTGGAATGCTGGTCTTCCCCTTCCTGGTCAGTGACAAGACAATGATCTCACCCGGGACAGTCAGATCCTTCACCTGATGTCCGGCAAGGAGCGGAGGAATATCATATCTGACTATGCCTACTTCTCCATCTCCGATTCCATGAATAATATCAAGAGTTGAAAATGTCAGAAGTTCTGATATCCGTTCTATACCAAGAGTTACATTGGTGACCGTCTCAATACCCAATTTATGATACAGCTCTGCATATCGGGGATCATGAGTTCGGGCAATCACCTTTGGAACCCGGTACATCTGTTTTGCCGCACGGGCGACGACAATATTCACTGCATCATTTCCGGTTACTGCGGCAAGTCCATCTGCCTTTTCTACCCCACTCATCGTAAATGATTTTTTGTCCATGGCATCATGTTCTATTATCATTCCGGAAAATCCTGCCCCAAGACGGTCAAATGCCCGGTGATCATGATCCACTACCGTAATTTCATGATGTGACCGTACAAGACGCATGGCAAGTCCTGACCCCATACGGCCACATCCGATGATGATTATCTTCATGCTATCCCTCCTGATGGATTATTCACTCCCTTTTTCTTTTCAATCATACGAATAACTCCCTTTCTGAACTCCTCTGCCAGTAACAAGACTGGTGCCCAGGCAAACAGAAACAGCCAGTTCTCTACCGGGAAGGGAGCTGTTCCGATTATTTCCTGGAAAAACGGAATATAGAGAACGATGATAATAATGATGAGTTCACTGACAATACCAGCCCAAACCATTCTGTTTGTAAAAAACCCGATTTTAAGAATAGAACTTCGTTCAGTTCGGTGTGCAAGGACATTACCAATCTGGGTGGTCACAACCGCTGCAAGAGCCATTCCTACTGCTGAGTGATAGAGAGGGCCTTGTGCAGGCAGGTCGAAAATTCTTCCCCAGTATCCGTTCGTCCAGTACTGATATAAAAAGGCAGACATCACGGCAAGGCTCTGTATCGGTCCAAGCCAGAGATAGGACCGAAATAGGAGTGACCGGGTGATGACATGCTCTCTCAAATTTCTGGGTGGTTTATCCATAATCCCCGGCTCAGGCGGTTCTGACCCAAGGGCAAGGGCAGGAACGAGATCGGTTCCAAGATCGATGGTAAGAATCGGCATCACATCCAGAGCCAGCGGGATTCTTCCCTTACTGAATGCAAACAGGATGAACGGAACCGCCTCAGGGGTATTACTGGTGAAGATGTAACCGGTGAACTTCTTAATATTAGCGTAGACCGCCCTGCCTTCCTCTATAGCATTGACAATGGATGCAAAGTTATCATCAGTAAGAACCATGTCAGCAGCCTCTTTCGCTACATCAGTCCCGGATATTCCCATTGCAACCCCAATATCCGCTTTTTTCAAAGCAGGTGCATCATTCACCCCATCCCCGGTAACTGCAACAATTTCTCCAGTTTCCCGCAAGACTTCAACTACCCTGAGCTTATGCTCAGGGGTAACCCGAGCAAAGATGACCTCCCCTGACAAAGCCTGTTTTAAGTCATTATTGTCCATCTGATCAAGTTCTACCCCGGTGATGATACGGGGGGTATCACTAGTTATTATTCCAATACGACGGGCAATACTTTTAGCTGTAAGCCCATAATCGCCGGTTATCATGATAATCCGGATACAGGCACGATGACATTTTTTCACGGCCAATGCAACTTCAGGACGGGGGGGATCCATCATGGCAACAAGGCCGAGGAATGTCATGTCATGCTCCACGTCTTCAGCATTTTCCGGAGTAACATCGCCGTGGATATTTTTCCGGGCAATCCCCAGAACACGAAGTCCCTGCTCGGCAAAGGAGTCATTCACCTCCATGATTCTGGCCCGTTTCTCCCCGGTTAACAAAACGGGTTCTCCATTCTCCATCACCATTGAAGAGATGTCAAGGACTGCCTTTGGAGCACCTTTCAGGTAACAGATGAGATCGTTCTCTGCAAGGTGCAGGGTACTCATGCATTTTCGTCTGGAGTCAAAGGGAAATTCCCGAACCCGTGGGAATCGGTGGCTCTCCTCTTCATAATATACTCCTGACTTTTCTGCTGCGACAAGGATGGCAGCTTCAGTTGGATCACCAAGAATATTCCATTGGGGATTTGCAGAATCCGGAGCAAGAAGCCGTGCATTTGAACAGAGAACACCGGCTATGAACAATTCTCTGAGAGCATCCATATTCTTCTGATTCGCCGGTTCGTCAGGAGTAATCTCACCTTCGGGGCCATAGCCGACTCCGGTCACCGAAAAGAAAGAACCAGGGATCCATATCCGGGTAATGGTCATCTCATTCTGAGTCAGGGTCCCGGTTTTATCAGTGCAGATGACACTGGTACAGCCCAGAGTCTCCACCGCTGATAATCGTTTGATCAGGGCATTTCGTTTAGCCATCCGTTGCGAACCCCGTGCAAGCGCAAGGGTGACTGTCGGGAGTAAACCTTCAGGAACGAATGCAACAATCATGCCGAGAGCAAAAATAAAACTTTCAGCAAGGGTGACGGTTGTCAGAGTCATGAGCATGATGAAAAAGAGAATCCCGATACTGACCGCAACAATGGTGACCATCCTGGTGACATGCACCATCTCCTGCTGCAGGGGACTTTTCTCCTCTTCTATCCCCTGGGTGAGATGAGCAACCTTTCCAAATTCGGTGGTCATACCTGTGGTTGTGACTATTGCAAGCCCAGTCCCTGACACAACATTGGTTCCTGCAAAGACCAGATTCTGATACTCAATCTTTGAGATATCAGTCTCATATGACGGATCAGCAGTCTTCTTTACCGGATGGGACTCACCCGTTAATGTGGACTGATCAATCCTGAGTTCTGATGCTTCCACCAGCCGGCCATCTGCAGAGATATGATCCCCCTCTGCAAGGACCATGAGGTCACCGGGAACCAGATCTTCGGCTGCAATCTCGATAGTGACACCATTCCGAATGACACGGACCTTTACGGGAAGTAGCTGCATCAGGGCATCCGCAGCCTTCTCAGCTCTAAACTCCTGCCAGAAGGAGAAAAGACCATTGATAATATTTACCATCCACACCGCTGCTGCGAGCTGGGGCATGTGTGCGATCAGTGCGACAATCCCACCGATCCACAGGAGGATTGCCATAAGATGCGTGAAGTTTGCGAAAAACCTAATATAGACCGATTTTTTCTTTGACTGGATCAGGGTATTTTTCCCATAAATAGTGAGACGGTGAAGACATTCAGTAGGATCGAGCCCGGAGGGGCCGGAAGAGTACCGGGAGTAGATCTCCTGAACTGATGCAGAATAGTCCTGCTCTGAATGCTCTTTTGGTACCATGAAATTCAAATGTGATAGAGACTGAGAAATTTTGGTTATCAGGTATATGCTGAATAATACCTCAGAGATAATAAAAGAACTGATTGTCTACTTGGCCTTATGTAAAAAATTGCGAATTTCGATAAAGCATCTTCAAAATTCTGAAAGTATCCTTTGGAAAGGAATGGAACTATCTCAATACATCATCTGGTCAGATATTACTCCTTTCACCGGCTCTACCCAGGTATAGGCATCAGATTATGTAACCCAACTCTAGAAATGGGTTATTTTTTATAAATAAAGATATTAAAAGATTTATTTGATTTTTAATATAAATTGTTACAATGAGATTAATGCTACAATAGCATTTATATCAGACTGCCCACAACCCCATTTAATCCTCATATCTTCATGAAAACACTCAATCAAAACTCTCTATTAACCTGATAATAGCGACCCAATATTGAATCCAACAGAGAGATTATATAAGGACCTCAGGATTATTCCATAGAGACATACGGTAGGAAGATGCCCTTGAGAATAGGCCTACATGTGGTTTTTATGAAATATATATTATCGGAAAAATTAAGGTTTAAGGTCAATATACTGTTTTCTTATCCGGATTTGATAGAACACGGACTCGGATAAATTTTCAGGGGCTATCCGGATGGATAAAACAAACCCTGCCGACATGACCAGACGTAAGCCTGACTTTAATCCCATGCGGATGAAATGATGAACCGGTTAAAATCTCTCTGACAATACCGCGAGTTTTCTTACCAGTTCGCTGATCCTGTTTCAGGATAATATCTACGGAAAGACCGGGTTTAATGTATTTCCGTTTTGTTCCGTTTCTATCTACAGAATTGATTGGGTCACTCACCTGCAACACCTATTGCACCATTCAGGATTCATATAAAAACCTCCCGTTTATTTGATGTACAGGGGCAAAAAACCTTCCAGGTACCACATCAAATACTCACCATATCCTCTTATACCTTACAGGATAATCACTCTTCAATCCGACCAGATTACTATAGGAGGCACTATGACACAAATCAGTGAAACAGGATCAATGATCGTCTCTGAACTTACTGCAAATCCTGCACCTCTCGGGCTTCTTGGTTTTGGTATGACAACCGTCCTGCTCAATCTGCATAATGCCGGATTATTTACGCTGGGATCCATGATATTGGCAATGGGACTATGTTATGGAGGAACTGCCCAGATTATTGCAGGACTTATGGAATGGAAGAAGAATAATACCTTTGGTATGACTGCATTTCTCTCCTACGGCCTTTTCTGGATATCCCTGGTGATGCTGCTCCTGTTACCGGCGGCAGATCTGGTGGACGGAACCGGAGGCAACATCGCCATGGCCTCATACCTTATCATATGGGGCATCTTCACCGGAATCATGTTCATCGGAACATTACGACTGAACAGAGCTTTGCAATTTGTCTTCGGCTCCCTGACCATCCTGTTCTTCCTCCTTGCTCTTGGTGATATCACCGGAATTGAGACTATCACACAGATTGCAGGAATTGAAGGAATTATCTGTGGGTTTTCAGCAATCTACACCGGACTTGCCCAGGTTCTGAATGAAGTGTACGGAAAGATCATCTGGCCGGTCTGGCCAGTATAATATCCATTTTCATACCATAACCAAATTAGTGTGCAAGAATAAAGGAATCAGAGATTTTTAGTTCCAATTATCACAACAGGTATAAGAAATGATGTCGGTAACAGCTGATCAGATAATCGTTTTTGTTATCCTCATCCTTTCTCTTGCTCTCTTTATCGATGGGAGAATGCGATATGACATCGTTGCTCTTCTTGCGTTGTGTGTATCCGCAATTCTGGGAGTAGTTCCCTGGACCCAGACATTTTCCGGTTTTGCAAATCCGGCAGTCATCACTGTAGCTGCAGTTCTGGTGATCAGCCGGGGACTTTTGAATGCCGGAGTGGTGGAGATGATTACAGGAGCTCTTATGAAGGTTGGAAAACGGCCAACCATCCAGGTCTCTGCACTCACCGGCCTTGTTATCACACTTTCAGGGTTCATGAATAACGTTGGAGCCCTTGCCCTGCTCATGCCGGTGGGAATTAAAATGGCACGATCCAGCCTGGTACCGGTTTCCATCCTTCTCCTCCCACTTGCATTTGGATCACAACTGGGCGGGATGATCACCCTTATTGGAACACCGCCAAACCTTATCATCTCAGCATTTCGGGAGGAACATCTCGGGCAGGCCTATGCCATGTTTGATTTTACCCCGGTGGGTCTTGGGGTTGCGTTCATCTCTTTCCTCTTTATCGCCCTGATCGGATGGCGACTGGTACCAAAACGAACCGGACCAGGTTCACTGGATGATTTTTTCACGATTCAAAATTATCTTACGGAGATACGGGTGCCACCTGAATCAAAATATGCCGGGAAGGCACTTCGGGAGATCATTAAGGCAACCAATGCAAAAATTACCATTATCCAGCTTATCCGGGGATCATTTGCACGACCGGTCCCGTACATGTATGAACGAATAAAAGCCGATGATATTCTGATAGTCCAGGCAGCTCTTGATGATCTGAAAAAATTTCTTCTTGCAACCGGGTTTCAACTTGAGGAACATGTCACGTTAGACCGGGAAACTATTGAATCTGGTGACAGGATTCTGATGGAGGGCACGATCAGGGCTGATTCTCCAGCTTTGGGTTTGAATGTGAGAGATATCGATCTCAGGGCAGGTTTCGGAATTAATCTTCTTGCAGTAGCAAGACAGGGAGTTCTTCTCAAGGAACGGCTCAATGATATCAGGTTTCAGGCCGGTGATGTCTTATTACTTCAGGGAACCGAGGGAGCACTTCGGGAAGCTATCAAAATTCTCGGGTGTTTCCCTCTTGCAGAGCGGGGCCTCAAGATTGGAGAGCCAAAGCGGATCATCGAATCCGTCGGTATCTTTGCCGGTACAATCGTGATTGCAGCTCTCGGGATTGTTCCGGTTCAGGTCATCTTTACTCTTGCTGCATTGCTGATGGTCCTCATTTCCCTTGTTCCGGTCAGGGAGATTTACGAGAGTATTGACTGGCCGGTGATCATCCTTCTTGGTGCATTTATTCCGGTTGGTCAGGCCATGGAGGAGACCGGCGGAGCAGAACTGATAGCATCAACGTTGTTATCATTTCAGAATCTTCTTTCACCGGTGATCCTGCTTACAATTATCCTTATCGTGACCATGCTGCTTTCAGCCCTCATCAATAATGCCGCAACTGCCGTCCTGATGGCTCCGATATCATTTAGTATTGCAACCGGTCTTGGGGTTTCGCCGGATCCCTTCCTGATGGCTATCGTGGTTGGAGCCTCCAGTGCTTTCCTGACTCCGGTGGGTCATCAGTCGAATGCTTTGGTTATGGGTCCGGCCGGGCTCAAATTCGGGGATTATTGGAAACTCGGGCTACCGCTCGAGATAGTAATGGTTATTGTTTCGATTCCGGTGATACTTCATTTCTGGCCAATGTGAAGGGTATTAAGAGATCCGTATTTATTTCAGGCAGATAAGAAAAAAATAACTGAAATTTATCATTCGATCGGTGTTGTAATCCTATAAGTCCTATTAAGGACAAGTATAGTTTCAGGCTGGTAATTCGATCTCACCTGCAGCAAGCGGACGGACACAGATTGTTCCGGCATGAACATCCTGCATAACTTTATCGATTTTTTCTGAGGTCTCATATGAAAACCACGCCTCCCCACATCGTTCGCATACAAAGGCTGGAATATCTTTTATCACAATTACCTGATCCCTGACATGGGCAATAAATTCCGTTTTTCCTTCTTTCATTGTTCCTTTACAAAACTGGCACAATCCCGGTTTCATTATTTATCTCCTCATTTTATCGTTTATCCATCGATTATCCGGATGATATACTGTAACGATTTTTATGTGATCTTCACAAACTGCAATAACAATGTGTAGCACAGAATCGTGAATATATCCAAGCATCAGAAAGGAGGGACATGGAGTATCGTCATCATAAGTTTCAATGATCTCTCCTTTTGACAGGATAGGTAATATATCCTCTGATGAAATGCCACGTTCGAACATCCTGGTCCGTGCATGAGCAGAGAAGATGATTGAACGAGTATCAACCAGGATATGAATTCTCTCGAATGTTTTTAGAATTTTATCCTCTGTTAATTCCAGAGTGGAACCGGTCCCGGAATGAGTCGATGTCTGATTGATTTCCGGAGCGAATGTCATAATATACCCATACTATGGCCGAATATGTAAGAGTCCATTGAACAAATATCCTCTGTTTTCGAATGCCAAAAATATTACTACATTCCTAGATTCATTTTTCACGGAAACCGCCGGGGATCAGTTATCACATCAACAATAACCGGACATTGCTGATTCATTGCCCATTTCACTGCTGGTTCAAGCACGTCCGGTTGTTCAACTCTGATACCATCACCGCCACAGGATCTGGCATACATCACGAAATCCGGATTATGGAGACTCGTTGCAAAATTGGGATACTGCTCCAGCTGCTGCTCGACTCGAATCATTCCGAGTTCATGATTGTTGAGAACTATCACAACCATCGGGAGGTTGTTTTTTACTGCAGTGACAAAATCTCCCATGGCCATGGCAAACCCCCCATCACCGGTAATGCAAAAGACAGGTTTTTCAGGGTATGCAATTTTTCCGGCGATAGCTCCGGGAAATCCAAATCCCATGGTAGCAAGATAGCCGGACATGACAAATTTCTGACCACGTGTTCTGAAATTTCTGCCAAACCACCATCCATTCTCCCCGACATCTATGGAGATTATTGCATCCGGCGGGATTACTCTGGAGAGAACATCCATAATAAAAGGAGGTCTAATGGGAACAGAGAGATCTTCAGCCTCTTTTCTCCTGACTTCTTCCCAGGGTTTTTTCACAGCACTGACCTTTTCTTGTGCATGGGTATGGGAAGATGTAGGGAGTTTCGACAAAAGTTCTAATATGACCTCCCCGACATCCCCATACACCGGCAGGGTATCCTTTCCTTTCCCAAGACGAAGAGGATCATAATCTATCTGAAGAATCCTGATATGCTCAGGCACCCGGGTCATTTTTGAAAACCCGACACCCAGGGTTATGAGCAGATCTGCCTTCTCAACCATAGTCCGTGCTCCGGACGAGCCGACTGTTCCGAGGATCCCTGCATACATCGGATGGTCATCCGGAAATATCCCTTTTGCACGGAAGGTCGAGAGAACCGGAGCGTCAATCCTCTCCGCGAAGGAGGCAACCAGATCAGAATAGGGGCATGCACCCCATCCGGCGAGAATAACTGGATTTTTGGATGAAGCGATGAGTTCAATGGCTTTTTGTATGGTCAGGGCATCCGGTCTGACGATAAGTGAAGGTATGACTCCCCTGATCTCGGTATGTTCAGGAGCAATCTCCTGTTTCTGGATATCATTCGGTACCGAAATTTGTGCAACGCCACTTCTGACAATGGCATGCTGAACGGCCACGGTCAGGATCTTTACAGCCATCTTTTTATCATAGATAGTGTTGTTATAGACCGTAACCGGCCTGAAAAAGGCATCCTGATCAATCTCCTGAAAACCGCCCGGACCGGCATACTGCATCTCTACCTGTCCGTTTATCGAGAGCACGGATGCCCGATCTTCCTTGGCATCATAAAGACCGGTTGCAAGATTGGTCGCTCCTGGTCCTGCAATGGTCACACATGCTGCTACTTTTCCGGTGAGCTTATTGTAGGCTGAAGCGGCCATTGCTGCATTCTCTTCATGTCGGAAGAGCGTGAAATTCGCTCGTTCATGTTTCCTGATTGCATCAATGATCCCAAGACTGCTCGTTCCAGGAACTCCGAAATACTCTGTGATACCAAAGTGAACGAGGTTTTCAATTATTGCTTCAGAAACTGTGGGGAATGGGGTGCCTTCTGGTGATGCTTCACTCACCTGTATAAAGACTGTTTTGTCTGCATGACAGATCGGACATCGCCAGGTATCAGGGATTGCTGCAAATGGAGTTCCAGGTGGTATGGAGGAGGTCGGATCTCCGGTTGTTTCATTATAGAGATATCCACAGATGTTACATTTCCATACAGCCATGATATGTGAATTACCGGTGATATGATAATATTGTTTTGTCCGGGAAAAATATTCAAAAATTATTAAAAAAGGAATTCAATTTAGAAAAATCATTCCGAAACCGGAATTATCCTATCTTTTATCTGACTTTCAATATTCAGATCAATCATCTCTATCACATTATTGACAACACCCCTGGTATGGGTCCGAAGCATCTCATCGGTACTGAAAAACTCCCTATCCTCATTGCTGGAGTATTCTGCCCCGTGGGTTCGGTATGCAATCCCAAAGGGAGCCAGAATATACCCGAGCTGCTGAAAGTTCAGAAAGATATTCATGGCAGTGGTAATCCCTCCGTCCTCATGACCACAGACCAGAATCCCGACTACTTTCCCCTGTGTCAGACCCGGTTTTTGCAGATGATAGAGGTTCTGCATACAGGTTGTCCGGTCCAGGAATGTCTTCAGCCTGGCAGACATGTTGTTCCAGTTAATAGGTGAAGCAATTATCACCGCTTTTGTCTTGGCCAGCAACTCATGAAATACATGCATGTCATCATCATTATTCCGACAGGGGTAGTCACATGACTGGGCCCTGACCGCATAGCAGCACCAGCAATTATCGATAGTATATTCATTCAGGTTAAACCGCCGGTATGAGATATTTCGTTCCTTCAGGACCTCTTCCGCAATATCGGCCATTACCCCGGTATTCCCAGCTCGGTGAGAACTTCCATTGATGATGAGGACGTCAAAATCCTCAACCGGACAGGTAACCGGCTTGTCATGCACCGGTATGAACTCACCACTCGGACTATGACAATGAGGGCAGCCTTTCGGGGGTTTCTCTCCGGTGAACAGAAACCCACAAACGGTGCATTTCCAGGGTATTTTATTGGTTCCCGGTGTCTGGTTATCTGATGTATCAGCCATACTACTTCTTGGTTATACTATCTGGGAAGAACTATTTGAATACAATTCATTTGTATCCGGTCCCTGATGATTATTGTTATCAGGATATCAGGCTAAATCAGGCCGCCAGTAATCTCTGACAGCAACCACCATTTCAGACGAATATGTATACGATATCCTCCTCGTCAGCACCTGTTACCGAATCAGATCACAGAGAAAGAGAACGAGTTCTTCTGCCGGATTCCTACACTATCGCGACTGATGATTCAAGCCGGGCTGGGCAACCATGGTGATGAGGGAGGTTCACATACCATGGAAGGCAGGCGGATCCATCCGATCCACCTATTCAAGTTACGAATTTATAGTCGCTCATCAGAACGAATAGAAATACCACTCTTCTGATACATGCATTTACGAATAATGTATATCGGTCTGTCGCTCCTTCATCTAGTAAAACTCCGGGTAAAATCATACGGTTCTTCTGGATATGGGCATTTATTGGAAATTTTTTGATAGGATCCTGAAATAAAATCGAGTTTCTTCAGATCGATCTTTCCAATGTTCTGGTTCGTGTCGGTTTTTACCTAGTATATCCGGTTCTTATGATCCCTCACCAGAGAAAACTGTGTAAATAATTGCACTTCATGGAAGAAGGTCACATTGCTCTCTGCTCCACTCTCTAGAATGGCTGCTGGATCTTCTCCGGTGACAACATCAACCGAGTTTAACAGGTGAAATACCTACATGACATAATTGTGGATTGTATCATTACCGGATTTTATCGGGAGATTGAACTGGTTGAGTTTTGTTAATCTGACAGACCGGTCAGCGGGAGCCGGGCCTCCGGGAAGGCCAACAAATAGGTTCTGCGGTATTTCATTGTCATAATGTGCAAGATTACACGTGAATAACGAGAATTTATCGATGCTCTACTCAGTGAGAGTTTCTTTGTAGAGTGCTACAGACCTCCCCCTTGGGTTGATCGTCTGAATTGTAATTTTTTTTAAATTTTTTTACCTGGCATCATCAGCCAAATCCATAAACGGTGAATCAAGGTTTCGTATGGATTTCTTTATGATATATTCTTCTTCAGAATTCCAAGTGAATGATTCCAGGACTGCAATATTTCTATGGTCGGCAATGATGTATCAATCTGGAAAAAGGTATTACAACAGAGAAATTAAAATTATCAAATGAGGGTGTTGCACCAATGATCAATATCATGCAGGATCACAAATGATCGATCTCTACCCCTTAAGCTATCAACCAAAATAGACTAATGGATGTATGAACCTGCATGTATCAATTCCCACTTTACATACTGTGTTTGCAAAAATATAGGAAAAACCTGAACCTCTTGACGGTTTTATAATATTCGTAGCAAATTCTTTAATTTTAACTATACCCTCAAATCTGATAAGTTTTTTTATATTATGCACTAATGCAGCTAAAAAGAATTCTCCCTCGCAATTCTCTTTCCCTTTTTGAGAGAAACTCCTAAACCTCATATTATGTTTCATATTACCAAAAACTGGTTCGACCATGTATTTTCGTTTTCGATATAACTCTCTACCAGTGGGGGATTTCACACGTACTTCCATAACTCGTTTACAAATTTCCTGAGTTGTTGCTTGTTTCTCTCTGTTCATAAAAGATTGCCAAACAAACGTCCCGATACTTTGCAATTCCGGAAATGTGATTATTTCTCCCATACAAATCGCCCGACATATCATTTCCATTCGTGAGATATACCCATCATTATCTGAATATTCTGGAATTTTTCTTTCTTTAGAAGGAGGGATGATGAGTTGAATGCCATAATCCAATTCTGCTAAAGAATTCGGGTATGAGAAATAACCTGCATCAGATAGTAGTATATTAGGCGAAATTGATGGATGAATACCCGTAAAAAGGTCTTCGAGTTCATTTAGCATAGGTATTAATAATTTTTTATCGTTTTGCTCATCTGATATCATTGCAGCGAGGATAAATTGATTTTCAGAAACGATAATCTGCCCATTATACCCTTGAATCCAGCCATTGGTGGTTGACATTATCTGACTTTCAGGATCAGTGAGATTTACTTTTGAATCTGAAGATGGCTCTTTTTTAGGCTCTAAAGGCTTTCTACCTCGTTTCTTTTTACCCGATTCTAATTCTTCTTTTTCGCGGTCCAGAATCTTTTCTTCTTGTTTTTTAGATTCGATATCATGTCGTTCAATTAATTTCTCTTTAGCCCGATTAAGAACTTCCTTTCGTTTTTCTTTTGTTGAAAGATGCTCAGGTAGTCGGTTAATCTCCATATCCTGAATATTTATATCATCGTTTTCTAACTCATCAATTTCCTGTGATTCATCAAAAAGCCGACCTAGCTCTGCTTCAAGGTATTTTAATTTTTTATTGGCTGATAAAGAGGCATTACAGCCAAATTTTGATCCATCGAGGGCTAGGACACCGATTCTTGCTATCCCGGATTCTACGATAATTTGAGATAATTGTTTAAAAAGGGATTTGATTTCTTTTGAATTATTCTTCTTGAAACGATAGATCGTTGTATGGTCAGGTGTAAGATTATTGGCGACAATCCGATATCCAATATCATAATGGCAGCACATCTCAATTTTTCTGCTAGATTTTTCTCCACGAATCATTGAATAAATTATTATTCCAAGCATTGAACGAGGATCAAAAAAGGCAGAACCGCGACCATCGTCACGATATTTATTAATAAATGGACTAATATCGAGAATCGAAAGAATTTCTAATATGCCATAAGTAATATCATTTTCAGATAGCCAGTCCATCGCATTGACAGGGAGTAAAAATTGTTGTTCATTACCATATCCTCTAATCATGTTATAGCGATGAGACATATAATATATTGATCTTAATAATATATATAATTAAGCTTTAATAATTTATATTAAGCTTTTTTTGTGTTTGTGCAACAGCCTCAAATATTTAAGATAAATTATGCTGATATGGGGATTTGAACCCCAGTCGCAGGAGTGAGAGTCCTGCATGATTGACCCCTACACTATATCAGCTGTGCCTCTAAATGTTATCATTTGAAATATATAAACAAACCGGTTTTTCCTGAAATGATCCCACAGATATAAGAGTACAAGAGGGGAACGTATTAGGATACATGGCTGGTATTGAGGATCAAATCAAGGAGATAGAGGACGAGATCCAGAATACCGTTTATAACAAGGCTACCTCAAAGCATATCGGGCGGCTCAAAGCAAAACTCGCCAAAATGAAAGAGGAAGCCGTAAACCGGGCGATGAAAGCCGGTGGCGGTGGAGAAGGCTATGCCGTTAAAAAATCCGGCGATGCAACGGTGGTTCTTGTCGGTTTTCCTTCTACTGGTAAATCCACGCTCCTGAATGTGCTCACAGGTACTCAAAGTGAAACCGGAGCGTATGCATTCACCACCCTGACAGTGGTTCCCGGCGCTCTTGAACATAAAGGCGCAAAAATTCAGCTCCTTGATATCCCCGGACTTATCGCCGGTGCCGCGATGGGAAAAGGCCGGGGGAAGGAAGTCATTGCCGTTGTCAGAAATGCAGATATGATCGTCCTTCTTGTCGATGTTTTTAATGAAAAACACGTGGACGTCCTGTTCCGTGAATTATACGACGCAGGTATCAGGGTCAATGTTCCAAAACCTGATATTACTATAAAAAAGACCTCACGGGGAGGGGTCAGATTAAATGCGGTTGGAACCTTGGATCTGGATATCGAAGAAGTCCGGTCCATTTTGACTGAGAACCGTATCGCAAGTGCAGATATTCTTATCAGAGGAAATGCTACCCAGGATGACCTGATTGATGCAATCATGGGGAGCAGAGTATACATCCCGGCGATCATCGCTGTCAATAAGGTTGACCTTATCGATGAAAAGGACCGGAAGAAGATCGAAGAAGATCTTACCGAGCGGTTTGGACAAAAACCAATCATGATATCTGCAGCAACCGGCTACCACATGGAAGAATTAAAGGATGCAATATACAATGCACTTGGATTTATCAGGATATTCCTCAAGCCCCAGGCAGGACCTGCAGATATGGATGAACCACTCATCATGAGAACCGGTTCAAAAATTGAAGACGTCTGTCGGAAATTGCATCGTGACTTTGTTGATAAATTCAGATATGCACGTGTCTGGGGCACATCTGTCAAACATGAAGCACAGCGGGTAGGTATTGCCCATAACCTTGCAGATGAGGATATTCTGCAGATCATCATCGAACGATAATTATTTTTTTTAGATGATATCACATGGATATCACTGTGGAGATGCCACCTTCAACAAAGACAAATACTCCCCCGACATCAGACTCTGATAATACTGAGGGTCCGCTCACTTTTGATAAACTATGACTGATGTTTCAGAAGACAGGTAAAAGATTCAATAAACTGGAAAGATTGTTTACATCATAGTGGGGAAAATTAATTGAAACCCTGGTGGATCGAGACATTATACCCATCCTGAACCAACGGGGAATGGCAGTTACGGATATCATAAAAAGGGAGATCCGGGGAACGGGAGGGTATTGATTATGAATTTGACATTAATGCAATAAACGGCATTGATATCGTGATTGTCAAAGTAAAAACAACCTTACGGCCTGAAGATTTCAGGGATTTCAAAAAAAACTGAAGATGACAAAGATATGGATGCCGGAATATTCTGATAAAAGGGTATACGGGGCAGTTGCATTCCTGACAGAGGATACCGGAGCAGCATAGAGAAGAAAGGTCTCTTTGTCATCAGGGCAACAGAAGATTGTGTCAATATAATAAATGCAGATACATTCATCCCAAAACCCTGGTAATTTTTTCTCCCTTATTCTTCACGAACTTATACAATCCCTTATCTCTTCGAGCGGTGCATCGGTCTTGATACCATACCCGGAATAATGCACCCGGCCTGCACGGTATCCTTTATCCCTGAGTCGGTTCAGCAGCACATCGATCGGCCCTGGTGACAACCGGTAAAATTTCCCCAGTTTATGATAATCATAACTAAAGGAGATATCTGGCTCATCTCTGCACAATGCTAACAGTTTTAATAGTCCTGATGGATCACCGGCGATAAAGGTCTCAGCATCCTCTATCATCCCGGCAAGAATATTGGGATCATGGGTTGATCCGGTCCAGAGTGGTCCGGTTGGAGTTAATGATGCTCCGCAGAGCGGACAGGTATGAATCCCGGGGAAGAATTTCTGTTCCTCCAAACGGTATGGGCATTTCGGACACTGATGAATGTATCCAAGCCGTGCAATACTCTTGTCAGCTGCCGACGCACTACTCTTCAGCTGGAGATGAAGCCTGACAAAATGTTCATGGGCATAACAGAAGAGTGGAGTAATCCCTTTGTCATATACCGCTGCATGCCTGGCAACATTCCCAAGAAGTATCCGAAGGCCAACTTCGGTATGGTATTCGGTATTGAGTGGCCGTGCCATGTACCGCCGTATCCCTGCTTTCAGGTGAGCACCACATAATGGTGCCGTATCAGTTGCAGTAACGCCAAGATACTTCCCCGAAGAACGAATGGCAGCATCAATAAACGGAGCAGGAGTGCCAAAAGGATCAAGATCCACAAACCCGAACTTCTCATCTGACATCAGACTGTTCGCATCACGACAGGTAATATCTGCCTTTATCCCAAGAGACTGGACATTATGCGTGATAAGATCAATCGCCAACTGATCCCGATCATTGAAGGTGACCGGAACACCGGTTTCATAACCGACCCTGCACCCCCTGATTCCGGAGGCGGCCATCGCATCCAGATATGAATGTGGATGGGTCTGCCGTACCACAAGAACGGTACTGTCACGATTCAGTGCCATCCTGGAATTATAAAATACGGGCGCTGTGCCAGGCGGAAAGGGAACGTCAGGATTCTGGCAGGGCACTGCAATCGTGGTCCTGCCTTCCGTGACCCAGGTGAGGTCCATTCCGCTAAAAATGGTGTTCGATAATCTTATACCTATCCCTGCTACATGTAATAAGGCAGGACGTGTGGCCTAGTCAGGATATGGCGTCAGCCTCCTAAGCTGAATGCCGGGGGTTCAAATCCCTCCACGTCCGTACCCTTTTTTGAAACAGGTGTGAAATGAACGGCGCAGCCTATCTCTCCATCATCCGGCCGGTTAATGCAGTTGTTGCCGGACTAGCAGGAATTCTTGCATCAATTATCGCAACCGGCTCTATTCCGGCAGAGTTTTTTTGGATTTTTTGTATCGTCCTTACAATCACTGGGGCAGGCAATGTCATCAATGACTACTATGACAAGGAGATCGATGCGATAAACCAACCTGACCGGCCCATCCCATCAGGGCAGATAATACCAGGGCATGCACTCATGTATGCCATTCTTCTCTTTCTTATCGGTAATGGTATCGCCATCCTCTTCACCCCCCTGCCTCTTGCCGGAATAGCCATGGGAAATTCAGTTATTTTATGGCTGTATGCATCATTTTTAAAAAAGACGCCTCTCATTGGAAATATATCGGTATCATATCTTGCAGCAAGCATCTTTCTGTTCGGTGGCGCAATACAAGGAACTCAAGGCATTATATCTGTTTTTCCTATTGCCGGTGCCACCTGGGGTGTCATGCTTGCACGTGAACTCATAAAAGACGCTGAAGACATGCCGGGGGATAATGAACATGGAGCACGGACATTTCCTCTCCTCTATGGTATTCGTGCAACCATCTATCTTGCTCTCATAAGTGCAACTGCCGGCGTTCTCATGTCTCTGCTCCTCTATTCGAGGTGGGGGGCATTCTACCTGGGTGCCATCATTCTTGTTGATGCAATCATCCTGTTTGGAGCAATACGGGGAATGAAGGCAACCAATTCAGAAGAGATGATAAAAGCAAAGAGTTCAAAGATATTAAAGGCAGGAATGTTTGCTTCACTCCTGGTATTCCTACTCTCGGCAGTTCTGCTGTAATCTCATTCAATATATTTTTTCAGCTCTTCGGGGATTTTATCCGGTGCAATACCAAGAATAGCGGTCTTGAAAACCTGGTCCCAGTCTGCAGAAGTCTCCACACACCCATCAGAGGTATTTACAACTCCCATGGCAATGATGTTATACTGACCGGACATCTCAATCCCCTCTTTTACTTCAAGAAGACATCCTATACCGATAATCGCACGGGGACGATACCGCTTTATCATCCGCTTGATAAAAGAAGAACCAGGAATAATAAACACCCGGTATCCTAACAGCTCTAACAGACGTTTTCCCTCTCCTACCTTACAGAGACCGCATTCACGACATTTCAGCCCTTCGTCATGCAGGTGAGCAGGACATGCATTGGATCGAAGACAATGAGGCATAAAGACAACCCGTTCGGTCACGGGGATAGACATGAATGCCTTTCGGTTCAGCGTATTCTGAAGCGTTACAATGATCCTGAAAAAATCACTGTCTTCAAAACCGAAGAGGCGGAACATACTTCGCATCATTCCTTCAAGAAAGAGAAGTCCTGCCCGCATGAACTTAGGAAACAGAATATTTCCTGAGCGGATGGCATAGAGGGTAAGAATAAGCAGAATGCATCCAAGCACAAGGATGGATAAAATTACCAGTATTGTCAGCTCTCCGATAAGCGTGATTACCGGCATATATGGCTGAAGCATGGTCATCACCTTAGTGCCTCTGCATATCCTTCCCCTTCTTTAACTGTTTTATGGTTTCAATATCACGAGGGAGTGTAAAAATTCCGTACTCGGTAATAATTCCGGAGATAAGATGTACGGGTGTTGCATCAAAAGCAGGATTCCATACCGGGACGTTATCTGGTCCGGTCACACATCCACGGACCTTCCTGACCTCTTGTGGATCCCTCTCCTCAATGATGACCATATCTTCACAGCTCTCCTCGTCAAAGGTGGAGAGTGGGGCTGCAACATAAAAGGGAATAGTATGAGTCTGTGCACAGACGGCATGCATATATGTCCCGATTTTATTGAATACTGCATCAGATACGATTCTGTCGGCTCCAACAATTACAACGTCGATGGCACCTTTCCGCATGAGAACGGCGGCCATGGAATCTGTGATGAGGGTGACGTCGATCCCGTCTCTGAGCAGTTCCCAGGTGGTAAGGCGGGCACCCTGGAGAAGTGGCCGCGTTTCACAGGCGTATACCGAAATGTTCTTTCCTGCTTCATGAGCGGAACGGATTACTCCAAGAGCAGTCCCCCATTCGGCACAGGCAAGAGCTCCTGCATTACAATGGGTCAGGATTCTGGCACCATCCGGAATGACTTCAAGCCCGGTTTTCCCAATGGCATGGCAGGTTCTCCTGTCAGCATCGATAACCTCCTCTGCGGCATCTACTGCCCTGCTTTTGGCCTCTTCTATCGTTTGTGAGGACATGATAGCAGTGAGGACATGATCTATGCCATAAAAGAGATTCACCGCAGTAGGCCGGGTTTTTCTGAGAAGATCTGCATCTGATCCCACCTGGTCTAAAAATTCCGGCAGTGAATCTGCTTTCGTAATCAGCGCCGATAACGCAACCCCACATCCTCCGGCACACCCTAACGCTGGTGCACCCCTGATACCCAGACGTTTTATCGCTTCAGCAAGATCAGGAATTGTCCTGGCGGTTCTGACTTCATAGATGTCAGGAAGCAGGGTCTGTTCTATGTATTCAATTGAGGGAATGTGGGGGTGAAAAAGAATTGGACGAAGAGGCTCCATGGTCATCCACGCATCAGACTCATTACGGCCTGCATTGCTGCTGCACCGCCTTCCATGACAGAATCAGGAATATCCATTGGTTCCTTGCAGGTCCCGGCAATAAAAACTCCTGGTTTTAAGGTCTGTACCGGACCTGATTTTACATTTACACTCTCAAAAAATCCTGATTCATCGCAGGTGATACCAAGACGTTCGGCAAGTGTTGATGCATTTCCTGTCGGTCTGATTCCAACAGACAAAACAACGAGATCAGCATGTATCTTAAGAACATCCTTTGTCTCTGAATTTTCAACCTGCACGATGATCGTTCCGTCCTGAGCATAGATATCTCCTGGCATCCCCCTGATAAACCTGACACCAAGCTGCTCTGCACGGGCATAATACTCCTCATATCCCTTGCCATATGCACGGATATCCATATACAGAATCGTAACACGGGTATCCGGATTCTTCTCCTTAATCAGCATGGCATTTTTTATCGCATACATACAGCAGACTGCCGAACAGGAGGGGCATCCCAGTGGCAAGTCCCGTGAACCAACGCATTGGATAAAGACGATCTCCTTTGGCGGCTGACCATCGGAAATCCGTTTTACCTTCCCCCCTGTCGGCCCGCTGGCATTAATAATACGTTCCAGTTCCAGGCTGGTGATTACATCCGGTATTGAGAGATATTTGTAGGGAGTTTTCTTTCGTGCATCAAAGACGGCATATCCGGTTGCGATTACGATGGTTCCGGCCTTGATGACTAACTCCTCCTCTGCATCTTCACTATCCCTGAGAACGGCCTGTTTCCCACAGATATCATAGCAGAGACCGCAGTCAATACAATGCTCCTTGTCACGTATGACGACATTGGGTACAACCTGTGGATGCGCCTTATATATTGCTTTCCTGACACCAATCCCGGCATCAAACCGGTTATAGACCTCAACAGGACAAACTTCCACACAGTCCCCACAGCCGGTACAATCCGCTGCCCTGACATACCGGGGATGACGGAGCACATGGACAGAGAAGTTTCCCGCTTCTCCCTCTACTCCGATAACTTCAGAACAGGTATGAAGTGTTATGGTGGGATGCCTCTCAACCTCGACCATCTTGGGACTTAAAATACACATGGAACAGTCATTTGTCGGGAACGTCTTATCCAGCATCGCCATATGACCTCCGATGGTCGGTTCACGTTCAATAAGGGCTACATGTACACCATGGTTGGCAATATCCAGTGCAGCAGTAATTCCTGCTATGCCTCCTCCGATTACGACCGCGTTATTCATGGGCATGAATCCGTGCAAGTTTTACATACT
The DNA here is from genome assembly GCF_000013445.1 of Methanospirillum hungatei JF-1. NCBI lineage: Archaea > Methanobacteriati > Methanobacteriota > Methanomicrobia > Methanomicrobiales > Methanospirillaceae > Methanospirillum > Methanospirillum hungatei. The sequence continues at coordinate 718,707 of NC_007796.1, read as the reverse complement.
CAGAAGCATTCGTTCGTATTCCTGCTATCTCTTCATCTGAAAGTGTTCTGATCACCTTTCCAGGCAGACCAAGGACCAGAGATCCGGGAGGTATGACCTTTCCTTCAGTAATAACGGCGCCTGCACCAATGATGGTATTGTCACTAACAACCGCACCGTTTAATACAATCGCCCCCATTCCAACCAGGACAGTGCTCCCGATAGTACATCCATGAAGGATTGCGCCATGGCCGACGGATACATCGTCACCAATGGTAACCGGATGCCCTTTTGAAGTGTGGACCACACAATTATCCTGAATATTGGATCGATCTCCAATGGTAATCCGGTCCTTGTCTGCACGGATGACAGCTCCGTACCAGACATTGACCTCCTGACCGGTAACCACATCGCCAATGACCGTGGAGTTTGGTGCAATAAAAGCAGCGTTTGGGATATTCTGATAAATCTGCATAAGACGTTCTCAGGTTTATTACCGCATTCACCAACCCTCTGTTCGGGAAGGTTATCTCATACGTTTAGACTCCGATAGTATAATAGCATCAGTAATAATCAGCCTTTTGTTCCACCTTTTCCCTCATCATATGATTCCAGTACCGGAATACCTTGTCAGATATTCAGGCCTCACAGAGAACGAATGATATCAGATTTTATAAAATCGCATGAAACAGTATATCTATGAAAATTATGGTGGGGGGCACGTTTGATCCTCTGCATGACGGACACCGGCTTCTCATCAGACGCGCTTTTGACCTGGCCACCCCGGAAGGGACGGTCATAATCGGCCTTACCAGTGATTCTTTTGCCAACCGGAAGAGTCATCCGATTCATTCCTATGCTGACCGGTACCGGGATCTGGTCTCATTTATCAAATCCCTTGAACCTGAAACGACCTGGGAGATAGAAGAACTGCATGATCAGTACGGTTCCACACTTGATGCAGACTTTGATGCTCTGGTTGTCAGTGAAGAGACATTTCCTGTCGGGAAAAATATCAATCAGAAGAGGCGGGAGCGGGGAAAGCCGTGCGTTGAAATTCACATGATACGGTGCGTCCTTGCAGAGGATGGCCGATGGATATCAAGTACCCGTATCTGGCGGGGTGAGATCGATACACATGGGAGACTGATACAGCAGCAGCCCCAAAAAGAAGGGAGTTCAGATGATATGCGAAGAGATGTCGGATGAGATAACCGCATCACAATAGGAACAAACTGCTTTCTTCCCATGCATCTCAAATCTGCTCATAACAGGTTCATTGGTATTTGTAATACAACAGGGATTGGGACATCGTAAAACTCCAATCAGAACCGGGGGGATAATAACACCTTTCTTTTCAATAACCCTGAAATTACGGATGATATTGATGGTGGCGTTCGGTGCAACAAGGGCTATCCGATCAACTTCCTGTGCTTTGAGCTCCCGCTTCTCTATCTTTACTACATCTTTCTTCTCCTGTGCCTTGCTGCTGACATTGGTTGCAACACTGACGCACTCCCGGGTACTTCCCGTTATCCCAAGAATCCGGAGGACGGTGAGTGCCTCTCCGGCTTTGATATGATCGATAACCGTACCGTTCTCGATTGTGCTGATGACCAAAGTCCGTTTTGGCTCTTCATTGGTCATACCATAACCTCGGTGAGCATGGCCATCCTGACTGGGACGCCATTTCTTGCCTGTTCAAAATACCGGGCATAGGGAAGGTTGTCAACAGACGGATCAATCTCATCAACCCGCGGTAAGGGATGCAGAATAGCAAGGTGTTCCTTTACATCAGTGAGAAGGGAGGGGGTGATCCGGTAACTGGACGATACATCATAAAATTTGGCAGGGTCAGGGAACCTCTCACGCTGAAGTCTGGTCACATACAGCACATCCAGGTCACTGATTACCTCTTCAATCGAATCATGTTCGATAACGGTGGCCCCCCGCTCCTCAAGATTATCATGAATGGAATCAGGAAGCCCTAGTCCCTTTGGTGCAATCGTATGGATCCTCGCATTGTAGTGGGTTAGTGCATAGGCAAGGGAATGAGTGGTCCTGCCATACATCAAGTCCCCGATAAGACCGATATGAATGTTGTCTAGTGACATTGACTGACGGATGGTATAGAGATCGATGAGGGTCTGGGAAGGATGTTGTCCGGCGCCGTCCCCTCCATTCAGAATTGGAATCTCTGAAAATTCACTGGCAAGCCTGGCTGCCCCAACCTTGGGATGACGGAGCACAATGGCATCAGCATACCCGCTGACAACCCGGATGGTGTCGGCAAGGGTCTCTCCTTTTGCCATGGAACTTACCTCCACGCCGCCAAGGTTCATACAGGACCCGCCAAGCCGGAGCATGGCAGATTCAAATGACATCCGTGTCCGGGTGCTGGGTTCAAAAAAGAGGAGACCGAGGATTTTTCCTTTAAGCGGTTCTTTACCTGCAAATTCAGCGGTTACTTCTCCAGCCCTGGCCAATAGCCGGTCGATCTGATCCCGGTCCAGATCATGGATGGAGATGATGTGATTCATGGACGTATGCGTTCTCCTCCGGTACCTACTAGTGGATTTCCATTCTGCTAGTATGTTTTGTTATTATGTTTGAATAGAATCCCTTATGACAGCGAGTGCATCCCGGGATCGTTCCCTGATTTCAGGGTCATCATCATGAAGCCCCTTGGCAAGGGTATCAACACTTGGAGGTCCGATACGGATGAGATCATCAAATTTCTCTTTGGCAAAGAGGTAACTCAGCCGATCAGTCGTATACTTGGGTTTCCACCCGCTCTCTTCCAATAACCTTGCCACCGCATTTCTGACTTTTCTGTCTTTGTCATCAAGTGTCTGAACCAGCATAAACTGACCTGGTTCCCCGATCTTGGATATCCCTTTGAGTGCTGCTGCACGGATTGAACCGTCGGGATCTTTTAATGCTGCAATCAGCTGATCAAGGACAGGAAGTCCGATATCACCCAATGATTCAACCGCTGCTGCACGAACATGAGGGTCCGGGTCATGCATCGCATCGGTCAGTGGTCCCAGAGCTTCCCTGCCAAACTTTCCAAGTTCCCTGATGGCAGTCATCCTGATTTCATGATCCGGATCCTGCAATGCCTCATACATAAGAGGGGCAGATGCCGGATCTTTCAGAACACCAAGCACCTTTAAAAGGGCAATCCGTCGTCTGTCTCCAGGACCTATGGATTTTAAAAGCCTGGTAACGGCGGTCTGTGCCTGTGGGCGCATGGAGGTGATGATATTGGCGGCCATGTCAGGTACAGCCTGTTCATACATGACGGCATCCAGAAGAGGGGCCAGGATCTGCTCACCCTTACTGATAAATATACGCTCAAACATCGTGATGAGGATCGGATTTTGTATGGAGAAGAGGTGCCTGAGGTCGTCTCTGTTTGAAAGAGCTATCTCGGTTATCAGCGACATGACCGCAATACCTCTGCTGCTACCCTCCTGTCCTGATCCTTGAAGCGTCTCAAGTTCCTGAATAAGCTCTGGCAGGGCTGAACCTCCCATTCCGGCCATTATCCGGCTAATCAATGGCACAAGACTCTCATCTTCCTGCATCAGGGTCATCAGTGCCGAAGCAGCCGGAGTACCAATTCTGGTAAGAGCATGAATCGCATATTGTTGTGCAATCAGGTCAGGACTTTTCAGCAAAGGCAAAAGAGCGGGTACTGCAGGTTCGCCAATAGCGCTTAATGCTGCCATGGCATAAGGAGCAATATCCTCGTCACCAAGCCGTGCTACCAGATCAGGAATGGCATCTTCTCCGATTCGAATCAGGAAACTCGTTATCTCAAGCTTCCGGTCATCATCAGTTTCACTCCGGAGGGCATCAATAAACGGTGGAATAGCATCCTTTCCAAACCTGGACAACAGATCTCCTGCAATAAGTGCCCGGGACCCGTCATCTCCCTGAAATATATCGATAAGCTCCGGAATGACAACCTCAGGTGAGGTATGCACCAGTTCGTACATCAGATCGGTGTCCGGTACCTGACCGGAAAAGAGCCGCATGATAAATTTCCTGGGATCCTGACTGAATAACTCTGACAGGTAAGACGTGATCTCCCTGGCCAGTTCGGGCCCTGAACCTGAAAGAGCCTGCAGAAGAGGAGCGGTTGCATCTGCACCAATCTCACGAATAAGTGTCATCGCCTCATCATAACCGTCCTTTCCCGGTGCCATGAACGGGATAAGGTACGGAAGAGCAGCAGTCTCGTTCTCACGGAGAATCTCCAGGATAAGAGCATGATTGGCACCCATGGGATCTGACAACGAATCTACAAGATGGGGGATTGCCAGTTCTCCATTCTTCATGAGAGCAATCTTTGCCAGATCGACCGCCTCTTCATCGCCAGAACCAAGAACCTGAATCAGACGGGGGATCGCAATCTCACCTGAAGCAACCAGGTTATCAAGAGCAGTCTCCCGTACCTCCCGGTCAGTATGATACAGAGCACTAATCATCGGCTCAATGGATCTGACCGGATCAATCTGTCTGAGAAGATCAATAGCGAATACAGAAGTTTTTCCCCGCTCACGCTCAGATGCCTCTTCCAAAAAGGGGAATGCAATACGCCCCATCGAGAGAATTGCCTCTTTTATTCCGGACGTATCTGATTGCTCCCTGACAGAATTGATAAGATAGGGAATGGTGACAGCTCCCATTCGTGACAGAATCTGAACCATCTGTTTTGAACGATCACCCTTCGAATGAATCAGATTCCCGATAAGGTAAGGGATAGCAGGTTCACCGATATGCTGAATGACAGAGATAATCGGTTCGCGATCAGTATCACGGCGTACAGACATCTCCTCAAGCAGGTGAGGGATGACAGGCTCTCCTATCCTGGTCAGGGCATTTTCTGATACCTTCCGGACTTCAGGGTCCTGATCATACAGACCGGATATCAGAGGCATAATTGCCGATTCTCCAAACTCAAGGAATGCCTTTTGTGCCATTGAAGAAGTGACCGGATTTGGATCTTTGAGTGCCTGATAAAGGGGGTCGAGTGCCGGCTTTCCTATCTCACTGATGATGTAAAATTTCAGTTCTCGCAGCCATTCCTCATCCTGACCGCATGATGAGAGGAGATCTCCAACTACCTGGTCACCCAGAATAATAAGATAAGCAGAGATACGTGCTCTGACTTCTTCATGGTCATGATTCAGCCCCTTGATTAACGGCTGGATTGCTGATCTGCCAAATGACTCAAACAGACCCTCGATGAACCTGGTCGTCGTCTGATCCTCTGTCCCGTAGGCATCTATAAGAACCGGAATAATCCGAGTACCCATTGAATTCAGGATATATCCTGCTCGTTCATATCCAATACCCTGAAGTGTGGTGATATTCTTTACTATTTCCCTGGCTGCATCATCACCCATCGCGGTAAGAGTGGTATGAATCATCCTCGCGGTCTCTTCATCAGATACAGACAAAGCCCGAATCAGCGGGTTTATAGCATCAGATCCAATTTGAACAAGCGCATGAGATGCAGCATTCCTGATCCCATACTCAGGGTCCTGAAAAAGTCTGATAAGTTCTTCAACTGCAACCGGAGTTTTCATCCGGCCGAGCGCTAATATTGCTTCTATCCGTAATGCAGTATCATTTTTCCCGTCCAGTAACCGGAGAAGGCCTTTTAAATTCCCTTTAAGTCTCATCCGTTCCGGATTCGGTCTGAAAATAGACTTCATATCCCCCCAATATCAACAGTCACCCAAGAGAATGATCAATAATCCACACTAAAATTAATCATATTTCCCTTTCAGACCACCCCAGCCAGTATATCCGCAGTATATGCATCCGACTCCGTTACAATGGCGACACATCTTTTCAGGCCATTTCACCGTAACCATTCCCTTTGTGTTACAAAAACAACATCCGGCTCCTTCACAGTGCTGGCAGGTTACTTCCACGTATTCTGGTTCTTCACCAGTCATCAGAGAATTTTATGAATGAGAACGTTAAATAATCGATTGAGACCATTGCAAAAAAGAAACAACGAGCGGGCCTGAAGGGACTCGAACCCCTGGCCTGCGGATTAAGAGTCCGCCGCTCTACCGACTAAGCTACAGACCCGTTGTGCCATAACATGTTAGTTTAGCCCACTTATATAGTTTTCTTACGCCCCTTTATACCTCTATAATCCAACCTATACCTGAATATGCCTGGATTCAGCCCGGCAGCGTCACCGGGGATCAGAACCTATCTCATTTGTGGGTGTGGGAGTGTTGGATACCTGATCCTTGAAGAACTGAAAAAGGAAGGTGGCAGACTGCTCTGTATGGATAGCAATCCTGAACGTGTTCAGGAACTTCGGGAGCAGAAGATTGAAGCTTTTCTTCGCGATCTTACCGATCCTGACATGCTGCAGGGAATAGATCATTTTGATATCGCCTTTGTGGTCAGCGATAATCATGAAGCAAATATTACCGGTCTGAAAACAGTCAGAAAAAAATATCCACGGGTTCATATCGTCGCCCGTGCGCAGGATCCAATCAATGAAAAACTCCTGATGCAGGAGGGCGCGGACCTCGTTCTCTACCCCCAGCATGTAGTTGCACGGGCCGCTATAGAACACTTACACCGTCTTGAAAAGCACCACCTCTCCCGTGATCTCTATAACCTGCTTGCATCCTGGTCTGGCATCTTTGGTATTGTGACGCATACCAACCCTGATCCTGATGCGATCGCCAGTGCCATGGCTCTTGCAGCGATCGCAAAACGGGCAAACCAGAATCTGGAAACCAGAATCATCTATGATGGGATCATCGGCCACCAGGAGAACCGGACACTGGTAAATCTGCTTGATATCAGGATGGAGAAATTAAAACCAGAGACACTTAATGAATGCACCCATATCGCTCTAGTGGATAGCAAGGGACCTGGAGCAAATAATGGTCTTATTCACTCCATGCCGGTTGATATCATCATTGACCATCACCAGGAAGATATCTCTCACATTGAAAAGGTCCATTTTATCGATATCAGGCAGAATGTGGGTGCCTGTGCGACCATTCTGACCGAATATATCAAGGAACTCAATATTGAACCAGACGAAAAGGTTGCAACGGCACTCCTCTACGGCATCAGGGCTGACACAAAACAGTTTAGACGAAATGTCTCACCCAGTGATCTTGAATATGCAGCCTTCCTCCTGGAGTTCAGTGACGCTGATCTTCTGGAAAAGATCATGTCCCCTCAGTACTCCCATGAGACCATGGATATTATCGGGGCAGCAATCCGGAACAGAAAAACAAGGAACGGGTACCTGTTTTCAAATGTCGGGTATGTCAGAAACCGTGATGCTCTTCCCCAGGCCGCGGATCTCCTCATCAACCTGGAAGGAATCAGTACCGCGCTCGTCTATGGAATTACTGATGAAGCGATCATCATGTCAGGCCGGAACCGGGATCTCAGACTGAACCTAGGCAATGTCATGAGCGAAGCGTTCTCAGAAGTCGGTGATGCGGGAGGTCATGCCACCATGGCTGCTGCAAGTATTCCACTCCATGTCTTTGCTCATGTCAGGGAAAAGGAAGAACTTTTACACCTGGTAATAGATCCCGTTTTACAGAACTTTTACCGCCTCGTCGGTCTTCTGGAGGATGAGGAGAGTGAAGTATGAAGACTGGGAACCGGTGTACCAGGAGATTTGCGAGTACTTCTCTTTTGACCCTGCAGAAGATGACCGGGCTGCACATATTCTTGCAGATCTGACAATACAGGATGCAACAGATCTTTTAAAATCCTGTATTGCAGGAAAACCGGTTACAATCTGCGGGAATGCACCAACTCTTTCACAGGAGCTGGAAGCAATTACCGGAGTAATCATCGCTGCAGATGCAGCCTCCGGCGTTCTGATACGACATGGAATTACACCTGATGTCATCGTCACCGACCTTGACGGGATTGAGGATGAGGCAGTTACCTTGAACAGGAAAGGGACTATTCTGGTAGTCCATGCCCATGGAGATAATATTCCCCGTCTTCGGACATGGGTTCCCCGGATGAAAGGACCGCTGGTTTTGACCACCCAGGGAAAACCCTTTGGCCATGTCTACAACTTTGGTGGATTTACCGATGGTGATCGGGCCGTATACCTTGCTCATGAGATGCAGGCATCAGACGTAACCCTTATCGGATTTGATCTAGATGATCCGGTGGTCACTCCTATGAAGAAAGGAAAACTCCAATGGGCAAGAAAACTCCTCTCCCTCTGTGGACATGAGCTCTGAGGCATGGATAATAGACGGGTATGTCGACGAACCGGCATGCCTTGGCGTTCCTCCTTACATCTCCCCCTATATACGAACCATCGCAGGGGTATTTTTCTCTCATGGATTCCCGGTCACCTATCATACCATTGATCAGATCAGATCTGACCCCGGCCTGCTTTGTGCGGCAAATACTGCATCGTATGTCGTCATGATCGCCGGGATGACCGTTCCGGGGAAATATCTCGGGGGCACACCGGCGACCTGGCAGGAGATAGAGCAGATTGGATCAGCCCTTTCTAACCCGCATACCTTTCTTGGCGGTCCCATTCTCTTCGGAGCAGGATCAGCCGGAGGTCAGGCTGCACTCAGGAAGGGAGATTTCCATGTTGATACTCTTCTGCATGGTTCGCCGGCCGGTGCACTTGACAAATGGTTTTCAGGGAATATCCCGTCTGCTCTCTTCTCATATGAGAAAGAAGATCCCTGGTCAGAACTAGGTGCCAGCATTATCTGCCAGCATCCAAATTATCCCTATGTGATGTGTGAGATTGAGACCGCACGGGGATGCAGCAGGGAAGTTACCGGTGGATGCAGCTTTTGCACTGAACCACTCTATGGAAAACCACAGTATCGATCTCTTCAGGGAATAAAAAACGAGGTTTCTGCCCTTGCACAGGCCGGGGCAGCTCATTTCAGAATAGGCCGGCAACCGGATATCCTGACCTGGCAGGCAGGAAAAGGAGAATTTCCGGTCCCAAAACCAGACCTGATAGAAGAACTTTTTTCATCAGTCAGAACGTCTGCTCCTTCCCTGAAAACCCTTCACATCGACAACGTCAATCCGGGCACAATAGCACGACACCCGGAAGAAGCAGGTGAAAGCCTGTCTGCGATCATCAGACATCATACCCCGGGAGACATTGCAGCATTTGGCATGGAGACTGCAGATCCGGTTGTCATCGAGGAGAACAATCTCAAGGCGACTCCTGATATGGTGATGGAAGCTATCCGGATTGTGCATGAGGTGGGGAGTTTGAGAAGAGATGGAATTCCTGAACTCTTACCTGGCCTGAACTTTATTGCAGGTCTTGCGGGAGAAAGCCTGAATACCTATACACTGAACAGGGAATTTCTTGAAAACGTGTTGCAGAAGGGATATCTTATCCGGAGAGTGAACATCCGTCAGCTCATGCCATGTGAGGGGACAAAAGCAAGTAAGCATAATGCTCTTCCAGTTCCGGACAAGGCTTTTCATTCATTTAAAGATTGGACACGGAAGAATTTTGATCTTCCCATGCTTCGAAAGGTCTTCCCTCCATTCACCATCCTCAGGTCGGTTATCATTGAAGAAGAGGGAGATATCTCTTTTGGAAGGCAGATGGGATCATACCCAATCCTTGTTGGCATTCCTCTTCCCCTGCCAGTCCGAGCAGTTCTTGATGTGGTAGTCGTTGACCATGGCATGCGTTCCCTGACGGCTCTTCCCTGTCCGGTTCCAATCAACACGCTTCCCCACAAAGCACTCAGATGGATCCCGGGCCTCTCGAAAAAAGGAATAGTTCAGGTGATTGCAAAACGACCGTTCAGATCAGAGAAGGAGTTTGCAAAATTCACCGGTACTTCTCTGCCGGATGGTATTCTGGATCTTACACTTCCCGCAGCTCAATTACCGTAAAGATATCTGACTTTGTAACAATCCCGATAATCTTCTCTTCTGCCATAACAGGAATCCTCCCGATATCCTGCCGGGTCATGATCCGGAGAGCGTCCATAACCGGTGCATGAGGCGGGAGGACAACTACATCCCTGGACATAACATCACGAACCTGCATGGCATCCCGGTCAAGCACCGGTGTCCGTGCAAGATCAGTCAGGGTGATGATGCCAACCAGATGGCCGAGCTCTGTGACCGGAAATCCCAGATGCTTTGTCTGGTACATCAAGGACAGTACTTCAGATAGCGGCATCCGCGGCGGTACTTCCACAACCGGACGAGACATGATCTGCCCGACCGTAACATCCTTTAAAAGGAAGTTGTATCTGGTCACCATTGATTCCTGTCCGGCCCCGATATATATGAAGAAAGCAATTAGGATGAGGATGGGGGAGAAGAGGATCAATCCGACTAGACCGAATAATACTGCAAATCCCTTCCCGACCGATGATGCTATGGAGGTGGCCTTATGAAGGGGCATCCGGGTTGCAAGATAGGCACGGAGAACCCTTCCGCCATCCATGGGAAAGGCAGGGAGGAGATTAAACGCAAAGAGCAGGATGTTCAGAATCGCAAGATACCCGAATATATAGATAAGAACTCCGGCCTCTGCTGATGAATCAACAAACCGATGAACAACGTAAACAAGAACCCCGGAGATAAGACCGATAGCAAGACTTGTGAGCGGTCCTGCCAGGGCCATGACAAGTTCGGTTCCTGGATCAGGCTCCTGCTCTTCTATTGCTGCTACTCCACCAAAGAACAGAAGAGTGATACTGTCTATCCGAATCCCGGAGCGGAGAGCGATGAGTGAATGGGCCAGCTCATGGATAAACACCCCAATAAAGAGTCCAATTGCAACGGTGGCTCCAAGAAAATAGGGAATAAATCCGGATAGAATATACCGGTCATCAATACTCACATGAAAGACATTTCTGACCATTTCTACCGTGAATTCAATATCTGACCCGATTACCCAGGCAAATAACGGTATAATAAGAAGAAAGGTAAAATGAATCAGGACTGGAATACCAAATAGCCGGCCGATTTTAAATGAGCCATCCATATTATCTGATATGTTTGGCACTCGGAACCAGTATAGCTATCGAAAAATTATCAGAATGATACAAAAAATGAGAGAATTTTTATGGAGTATCGTACTCTTTCCACTCAGCAACCACTACCCCGGCATCATTCATCAGGATAACCTGATCATTCCTTATCTCATATCTAAGCGTTCCCTTCATAATATCCAACAGGGATTGCTCCTGGTTTAGTCTGCTCTTATTACATGCCTTCTTTGTAATGGTCACCGGATTAAAGGTGATGGTGTTCGCAGTCAGGTTGTACGTTCCTGAGAATTCGTTACATCCCCCATTACCGGTAAAGGTCCCGTCCGGATGAAATTCAATCAGGGTTTTCAGGGCAAGAAAAGCATACTTTAACTGATCGTCCCTGAAGATTCTGGTAAGTATAAACGGAGTGTCATAGGGGAATGGTACAGATTCCTTCTCCTCATACCTGGTAAATGAGATGACGGGGTGATTTTCCGCGTCAAACAAGAGAAGATTATCATCAATAATCTTGTAATGGACAATCTTTTCAAGGTTTTTCAGATACTGTGACTCTTCCTTCATTACTTCAGGTTGACAGTACTTGAGAGTTGCTGCAGGGGCAGAGATGGTAATGGCCCCGTCTTTCATAGCAATCGTCGCCTTGTACTGATTACAACCTGCGCTACCGGATATATTCAAACCATCAATTGTCGCAGTAATTCTTGACAGATCTGAATGTTTGATAAGGGCCCCGGCTTCATCCCTGATCTCAGTAACGATGTATGATCCCAAAGGAGTATTCTCTGCCAGAGCGGGAAATACAGAAATAGCAAGACACAGAACCAATATGGTCAAGATTGTATAACCAGCCATGTGCACCATACGGGAATATTCCTGTATGAACATAATATATGTTTGGATACTTGTTTCATCAGATGATCGTATCCCACGATTGATTTTTCATCGAATCCTGAAATGATAAGGTAACATTTTTTATCTATCCGGTATTAATGTCAATGCAGTATGAAGAATCAGATTACTGACCTGATCGGACTAAAAATATATTCTGAAAACGGGATGTTCATCGGAGAGGTTGATGATATTATCCTGGATATTGATTCAAAGAGAATTGATGCACTTGCTGTAGGAAAACTGAACCCTGAAGTCATGGAGATCAAGTCTCATAAAGGGGTGAAAATCCCGTACCGGTTGGTCAAGAGTATATCTGATGTGATTGTTATCAGGCACATCCCGCACATGTTCAGAAACGAAGGGGAACTCTAACCCTGACTTATGAAAGAGAGGGAAATCTATGCAGACCTACGGACCCTCTCTCCGATAATCGTCCGTCTTGATGGCCGGGCATTTCACCAGGTTACAGATAAACTAAATTTTTCTGAACCCTTTGATGAGAAGTTTTCCGATGCCATGGCCTTTGTTACCAAAGGATTGCTCATTGATGCCGGCTTTGCCCCGGTGTTCGGGTATACCTTTTCAGATGAGATAAGTCTCTATTTTTCTGAAAATCTCTTTCTTGGGCGAGTTGAAAAAATTGATTCGGTCCTTGCCTCCTTTGCTTCAAGTTGCCTTACCATTGCCTTAGAATTAAAAGAGCCGGTCTCTTTTGATGCACGAATAATCCCGGTCACTCCGGATCATATCCTACCCTATCTCTCCTGGAGACAACAGGAGGCATGGCGAAACCACATGAACGGATGGAGCCAGAAATTACTGAAAGATGAAGGGTATACCTCACAGGAAGCAGCATCTATGCTCCATGCAATGAAAGCTGCAGAGCTTCATGAATTCTGTTTTCAGCGAGGAGTTAATCTTGCCATGACTCCCGCCTGGCAACGGCGGGGTATTCTGGTGTACCGGACCGTGGTCGAGAAGGAAGGGTATAATCCGAAGACGGATGAAAAGACGATAACAACGAGAAGGGTAGTGACAATTGACAAGGATATACCGTTATTTGGGAAACCGGACGGTAAAGATTTTATTGAACGAATAATTATATAAAAAATCCGACATCACCGTATCAAGAAGAACAGAGGGAAAATTGCCTTTCCTTTACTCGACAACTCCCCAGACCTTTGTAATTCCCCAGCCGACGGTTTCTGAATTCTGAGCCCAGGTGGAACTGCCTGAATCAAGTATCTGGTACCGTCCCGGATCAAGCACAAGATCTGGTTCAACAACCCAGTATGCATTTGGCACTCCACCCATTCCGTCAAGTCCCTTTGCATTGAATTGAGGGGTATCAAATCCTCCATCAGAATGCTGATAATTTAGGTCAATAATCATGATTAAACCGAGTGATGAGGTTCCTTATATATAATTACAGTGATATAAATATTTCCAAGGCGAATGATATCCTCTTTATCGTATCTTATAATTACCAAGACTGAATTCAGTAACCCGAAAATTAATAAAGAGAATAGCTAATAACCCCTATTTTTGATCTTACAACGACAACATATGATCATATGAGAGGTGATAAAACTGAAAATATGCAAAAAAATCACAAAAGAAGCAAATTCTTTCCCATCCTTTTCGCTTAGAACGATAGCTATCGCAATTATTACATAGTTATTTGAACACTATTCAGCCGATATAAATTGTAAGAAAAGCAGGAAAAGATGTTTTTCACGTGTACACGTTCAATAGTTGTTACCAAAACATGCCCTCCCTTAAAAATTCGTTTCATCACAGCGTATGGCAACTCACCAAGAGAGCGGATCCGTGATATTGCTTTATTTCGGCGTTTTTCTTTACAACTCAAGGGATGATCTCGGGTTGCTCTGTGCATAGTTATATCCATTGATGCATTGGGTTTTACGCCAAAATATCCTTTATCGCGGTAAACTGTTTGTCCGGGTTCAGTAAGATCGATTTGACTATCGTGAAGTGATGCCGTCGAGGTTCCAACTTCTCGAATAATCATAAATTCTTTGTCTACTAATGTATGCATTTTATAACCGAAATAGGAGTTATTCCCTTTTTTACTCCATGTTCCCTCCTTTGATCGTCGAGTCAGAGCTTCATCACCTCTCGGTTTATCTTTTTTAGCATGACCTGGAACTCCACGATGAATTCCAAATCCTAATTTGTCTATTTGATGCTGTAATTCTTCCCAAATTAAATCAAGGCAGTTACTGTTTATTAATCGCTCTCTGAATAGCCAAATTGTCGAACGATCGGGAATTATGTCTGGAAAACCTAAAAAATGACGAAAGCTCATTCGATCATAAATATTTCGTTCGATTTCATAATCTGATAATCCATAGAGATGTTGCAATACCAAGGTTTTAATCATCACTATTTCATCTAAATGGGGACGTCCACCATCAATTTTGTTATCTTTGTAAAGGGGTGAGATTAGCTCTCTAAACGCTCCCAGTCGATAGAATCACTAATTTTTGAAAGTGTGTCGCCCGATTTTTTGTATTTTTTATATTCTTCTCGAAAAATAGACGTGCAAAAGTTATCCACTATTATTATTCGATCGCCACTGATAAAAAGGTGAGGTTTTTAGCTATTCTCTAAAGTTAATAGATCTGCATACACATACACACATAGAGGATTAGAGAGGAATGAGTACAAAAACAATCAGCATCAGAGAAAAGGCATAAGAAAGTCTGCGATCTTTAAAAACCTCCGAAAATGAATCATTTTCAAAAGTAATCATAAAACATTTTCCAAAATAGAAGACGTTATCTAAAAATTTTTCAGATCTTGACCCGGATAATGAATTTGCAAATGCAATAGAAGATGTCATAAAAGAAAGCCGGGCCAAATATCCAAAAGATATCAGGTTATAATGCCACTACTCGATACATCACATCTGCTCGGGCTCATTCAAAAAGATAAAAAATCACCTGAAATTCTAAATACTTGTATCAATCTGGGGATTATCAATATATTTCAGTAATTTCTATTTTTGAATTAACTGCAGGAGCTTACCGATCAGCTCATCCGAAAAAAAATCCAGGAGATAGAGACAATTAAAGAGAATATTGAGGTAATCCCGGTTACCAGCGATTTTGCAATATTAGTAAAATTCTGATAAACACCATACATTAGAAGGGTTCCCGAATAGGAGCCCTTGATGAATTATTAACAACAACCTCACTTGGATTTGATGGAAAATGATAACATGGGATTCTCATTTCCTCTCCTGTCCGGGAATCGAGGTATTATTAGATTAAAGTATTAAAGATTTGAGATTATTCTTTACCCATCCAGAGATAACCCCAAAGCAATTAAATTTTTTCAAACACCACAAAGTCATTAGTTCAAAAAAAATATTTCGGCCAACAACATCTGACGGTAGACCATAATTCCTAAATCACAGGAATAAAAATATTGGGTATGTCTCTTGTTCTCTCAAATCAGGTTCAGGAGATATATCGGATTTTTTTCCTGGGAAAGAAAATGATTTGGTAAAAATATTCATATTACAAGAAATAAGATGTCGTCTTACACAATATCAATGCATGAATACATATTTTCATCATAAATATAACAGGACTTCCAATCATTTCAGGAAAAAATAAAAGAAGATCCAGATTATTCATTTGAAGCTGAATCTGATTTTTGTGATTGGGAATTAGCAGTTGATGGTATAGAATCAATGAAAAGAAAATTCTCAATTCTTGAATCCAGCGTGATTTCGTGAAAATCGAAGAATTTGTTGGAAAGATGGAGGATGCTGCAGACCTCTGTGCTCTGCCTCTAGAAATACTTCATCTGACTGATCATTCAGTAAAAAACCAGGGTTGATATTCTTGAAGACATATGGATCCAATTTTATCCCCATGAGATATCCGGAACAACATACTTTTTTTTGATAAGCAGGTCAAACAGATTATTTACCAGAGATTGCATCCATGACTCATGGCATATGCATCCTTTTGAAAATCCAGACCACCATGTTTTTACCATTAACTATTCAATCGAACCGACACCAATTTCTTTTATGGAAGAGATATTTGAATGGCCTGTAAAAAAAAGGGAGTGTTTTAATAATTTTATCGTTACTTGAGATCCAGAAAAGGAATATCTCATCCGGCCAGAGATATCCCTAGCGTAACATTCACTCCTTCAATATCCCAATCCCGGTCAAGCTGGAACAATACTGATCCATCCCTGCCACCGACAGAGTCATGAATCTTCAGCGTTTTACCCCGAACCTCTTGTTTTATGAGATCCAGCCATGATGCCGAAAGCAGCTCCCGCAGATGCACATCCTCTATAACAGCATCTATCACGATATTATCCTCAACATTCAGATCAAGCTGTTTTCTCATCTCCTGAAGCCTTCTGATGATCTCACGACTATATCCTTCAGCTTCAAGATCCTCAGTAAGCGTCGTATCAACATAGACCGACGCATCGGTCATCTCTGCACCAAAGATCCCTTCCGGAAGATGCTGACTGAAGGTCATATGTTCAGCGGTCAGGACAAACTCCTCAGATCCATCACTCAGTGTAACCGACCCGGACTCCTCAAGCTGCTTTCGGAGGGCTGACCCGTCTGCAGCCTCAATCAGACCCTTCACAACCGGTCCTTTCTTCCCAAATGATGGTCCGATCTTCTTCATGACCGGTTCTGCATTGAATCGCATCCGTTCCCAGCTTCCCTGGATAACCTCAATATTTCGGGTATTGGCTCGATCCTTTGCCAGATCTTCCATTGACCTGAAAGCTTCGATGACCGATTCACTTGACGTCACAACAATGACATTCTGCACCGGCCAACGAAGTTTTCTCTTCCCTGCCTGCCGTGCATTTGCAACTGCTTCATCAAATTTCCGGACAACATCCATCCGACGCTCAAGATTCTCATCAATAAGCCTGATATCTCCTGCTGGCCATTTCAACATGTGAACTGATACCGGATCTTCAGGCAGCCGGAGATTCTCATACATTGCTTCGGTGATATGAGGAGTAAACGGGGCAAGAAGTCTGCATAGGGTGCGAAGACAGTATGTAATCGTCTCATATGCAAACTTTTTGTCAGGTGAGTCTTCCTCAAGCCACATACGAGGCCGGACAATCTGGACGTACCACCGGGAGAGATCTTCAAGGATGAAATTCATCAAAAGCCGGGTGACACGGTGCAATTGGTACTCATCCATGTCTGCAGAAACCGATCTGGCAATGGTATTAATCCGTGAGATGATCCACCGGTCAATCTCCGGCATCTCCCGGTAGGAACGAACGATGTACTCATCATCATACTTCCCGTCTGATGTCTGGGCAGGGGAAAACCCGTCAAGAATCATATAGGGAAGCGGGAACCGATACACATTCCACAGGATATTCATCGTCCGGTTTACGGTTGAAACCCCGTCCCAGTTGAATTTCAGGTCTTCCCATGGTGCATTGGATGAGAGAATATAGAGACGGAGAACATCAACACCGAACTTCTGAACCACCTCTTCAGGAGTGACCACATTTCCAAGACTCTTGCTCATCTTCCGCCCATCAGCATCGAGAGCAAACCCATGCATCAGGACGCTCTTATAGGGAGACCGGTTAAAGGCAATCGTAGAGGCACCAAGCTGTGAGTAAAACCATCCTCTGGTCTGGTCCTGCCCTTCAGTGATAAAGTCAGCAGGCCACATCTCATGGAACAGGGCATCATTCCGGGGAAAACCAAGGGTTGCCCAGGATGCCATTGCCGAGTCAAACCAGACATCAAAGATATCCTCTACCCGTTTCATGGTCCCGCCACAGGAACAGGGCACGGTTATCTCATCGACATACGGCCGGTGCGGATCAGTGAGATTGCTCCCGGCTGCTGCATTCAATTCTGCAACCGTCCCAAAGACCCGGTGGGCAGAGCATGAGGAACACTGCCAGACCGGAATCGGGATACCCCAGTACCGCTGTCGTGAGATACACCAGTCACGTGCATCAGAGACAAAATCATAAAAACGGGCACTCCCGGCCCAGTCCGGATACCATGAAGTCGCCTTGATCTCAGAGAGCATCTTCTCTTTCATCTTCGGAACAGAGATGAACCACTGCTCAGTAGCCCGGTAGATGATAGGGGTCTTACACCGCCAGCAATGACCATACCGGTGGGTTATCTTCTGCCTCCCAAGCAAATGACTACCAAGATCTGATAGGATCTTCTCATTTGCATCACGGACAAACTGACCGGCATATATCCCGCCTTCATCGGTATAGTATCCGGCTCCGTCAACAGGACAGAACACATCAAGGCCTTTCTCCACACCAAGGAGATAATCGTCCCATCCATGTCCGGGGGCGATATGGACCATGCCGGTATTGTCCATCTCAACAAATCCAGCGGTAACCACCGTATGCACGATCTCTTTCTGTCGAGGGATGAGATCAGCAAGTGGTGAATCATACGTTGTTCCTGCCAGTTCCTCTCCGGTCTTTTCTGAGAGGATTGAATAATCCTGATATTTCCCCCGTTTTAATACCGGTTCGACAAGATCCTTTGCTATCCAGAGAATCTCCTTTTTCCCCTCTTTTATTGCCTCAACTCTTGCATATATGAAATCTTTATCGACAGCAACGGCCACATTTGCCGGAAGGGTCCATGGGGTCGTGGTCCAAATGACCAGATATTCATTCATAAGACCATGGATCGGAAACTTTACAAATATTGACGGATCCTGTTCATCCCAGTATTCCACTTCAGAATCGGCGATGGCGGTCTCACACCGGGGACACCAGTTGACTACCCGGTGACCACGATCTAAGAGACCCTTCTCATCTGCCTGTTTCAGTGTCCACCATGCCGCTTCAATATATTCGGGCATGATGGTCTGGTAGGGATCATCAAAGTTCATCCAGACGCCGAGAGATTTAAACTGCTCTGACATGATGTCTTTATGGCTGAGGGCGAACTGCTTGCACCGCTCGATAAATGCGCCGATACCGAAAGCCTCTATATCTTTCTTATTTTCAAAGCCAAGTTCATGTTCGACCCTGACTTCGATGGGAAGGCCGTGCATATCATATCCGGCACGATCGATGACATGTAACCCATGCATCCGCTTATACCGGAGAATGCTGTCTTTGAGGATCTTATTCCATGCTGTTCCAAGGTGAATGTGCCCGGTGGTATATGGCGGCCCATCTACGAAAAACCATGTTTTGCCATCCCGGTTCTGCTCCTGTACCCGGGCATATATGTCCTCCTGTGTCCAGAATTTCTGAACCGAGGCTTCTATTACCCTGGGCGTAAAACTGCTGGTAACCTCTTGCACAATATTTCCTCAAAAATTCCGTATATTATTGGCTGCACCGGAAGATAGGTGTTTCTTACATTACCACCCGCCGGCGCCTCCACCACCAAATCCTCCGCCGCCGCCAAAACCTCCTCCTCCAAAGGATCCGCCTGACCCGGATGAAGGGGGAGAATAGGCAAGCATAGGAGAAAATCCGGTGTGAATGAGAGCAGGAGCAAACCACCCGCCGGATGGGAGATCAGGAACATGAATTTTTAATGATTTAAGCGTCTTTGATACCTGATCACCAACACCAAGAGCGGTCCCATATACCATCCAGTCTCCCCAGATGGATATATCCTCCGGAGAGTACCGCTGCATCATGACCGAGTCTGAAAGAAATCCCCGGAATGACTCCCATTGTAACCGATCCCGGTAGTAATCCTCCTTCCAGGTTCCAAAGAGAGATACCGGGAATACCAGGGCGATAATCATCTGTAGAATAGTTAAAGAACTATGATAGACAGCCGGACCAAGGATCAGACGATCACCCGGACCGATGATGATCAGCACCAGGGATACAAAAAATACACCTACAGCCAGGATGAGAAGGGGAATAAGATGGGTATGACCATTCCTGATATAAGCAGAGATCATCTGATCAACGATTCCGGTTGGAAGGTCCCGGAATGATCTCTGAAACTCAACCAGTTGGGTCCTCATTGATTCATTCGCATTGGCATCAGAGGCCATCCGGGTAAACGTCTCATTTGTCACAATTCCGTCCTCTGAAAGGAGGGATAATGTTCTGATCACCTGCTCTTCGTATCTATCACCGGTCCCGTTCTTTAATACCCGGATTGAAAAGTCCTTCTCTGACTGCTGCTGTATTGAGATGATGCCTCTGCGATGGAGATCAATCAATGTCGCATGGAGCCCTTCTTCTGGAAACTTCCCAGGATCTCCTGAGAAGACAAGAGAGACAAGCCAGGGTTTTATTGACGGATCAGGAACAAAACTCAGGTGATCAGGGACAGTATAGGATTTTTCCCGGCCATACCTGTACCAGATACCAAGCAGAAGGACAGGAATACCAAAGAGCAGCAGACTGGAGAGTGCGGATATCAGCCGGTACAGGGGATTTGCTACTGAGAGATACCAGGGGTTTGCCTGCTCTGTCCGTTCCCTGACTGAACCGGATATAGGTCTGACCTGCCCGTTCAGTGATGCGGTGACCGAGGGATCTATCAGCACTTCAAATCCTAGTGGAATATCTTCGGATACTGAACCGGTCAGGATGTATGAATCACCAGATCGGGTAACCGTAAGATCTGCCGGATGAGGATAGAGTTTGGTCACACCGGGTGCCGGGATCTGAATCCTGACTGAATCATAAGGAATATGAGTTGTGGCCAGATCAATATTCAGATGGTCCCCATCAGTCCCCCGTTCTACCGGAGGTACAATATCCCACGTATACGATATCAGGTACGTCCCTGAACGGAAATACCCTGGATTGAATGCCCCGGCTTCATTTCTTCCAGCCCGGTCAGTAATAATTGAACGGGCACCTGTATTTTCACCGGTAAGGGTTACGGTTCCATCAGCTTCTTTCACATACCCAATGGTTCCCGAGGGAGGCGCTACTGATATAAACCGGATATATGAGTCTGAACGAATCGTGCTATACACCGGACTTTCAAATTTCCGGTTCAGACTTCTATAGTAATCAGATATATGAACATTATAGAGATATGATTCCTGTAATGTACCATCCCATGAGAAGGAGACATCATATGAATTGACCTTCAGATCAGGGATAAATATCGTCTGGGCAAAAGAGAAGAGAAAAAATCCACATATCGCAATTCCGGCGGTTATTAAAAGGAGAAGTGTCAAATCCTTATTTTCATCATCCATGGCGTTCCTCTGAAAAGCCATATCTGGTTTGTACGCGGATATCAATATCTGACATAATAACAGGCTCCAAACTCCAATTTTTCTCCTGATGAGAGATTACGGAGGAAGGAACTAGCATGATCCTCGCATACCACCACCTTACAACATCCGAGTATTTCAAGACCGATTGCAGGTTTCCCACAGACCTGGCATATCGTTTCATCTCCGGGTGATATCCCCATACTATTCCTGAACCCTGAAAATATTTGGATGCTTTGATCAGGAATCAGTCTTCACTTTTCTGAAACCTGACGAGATCATGAGCTTGTGAGAGAAATCCGAAAAACTGCTCATCCAGTGGTTCTTCTTTTGCATATTCAACAAGAGAAGACCATGTCAAAATCTCAATTATCTTCTCCTTTTCCGGAAGAATCAGTCCGGGGGAGCCGGATATAATCTCCTCACTGGTCAGGGCATCTCCTTTTCCATAAGTATGTGAAATATAGGTCCGTATTGCCTGACCAAGCATGCCATACCCTTCTTTCTTCTCTCCTGCATGATAGGCACGTTCTGCATCGCTCAGCATCTCATTCACAATCTCATGGTAATCTTTCGATGGAATCACACATTCTTCGCATGGTTTTGGCTCCGGGCGGGTGGAGAGATACCACCAGGCAACTCCGGCGCAGAGGACAATAAGAAGAATAACCAACAATATTCCGATAAACCAGAATAAGGGAAACGCATCATCCTGCTGCAGAGTAACTTCTTCCACGGTTTCATTTACAATCCGGGCAGACAGGGTTGCATTTCTCCCATCCGGACTTGTGTACTGCTGCCTGATCGTCGTCTCTTCAGGAGTCCTGGTCACCGATCCCGATAATGGCACCATCGAACTGTTGTGTAACTGGTCTTTTAGATCATTCCAGGTACTGTTCGAGCTGAGTGTCGGAGGAACAGGAATTTCTCCACTCTTCTCAGCGGTGAGCGATGAAACCTTCCCATCTTCTGCCTTTCCTGTTACAGAAATCTTTTCCCCGTTATCATTCTCAAAACTGACAGCGACCTCTCCTTTATCTGGTCCGGTCGGAACTATCCGCCCTGAAGTTTGGTTATACCCGGCCTTTCGAAGATCTGATGCCTGCTGCCTGATAAGGGGATCCTTCTCAAGAGAATCTGCAAGTTTCCGCCTATTCTCCTCATTTTGCTGACTCTCCTCTATCATCTGCTGCTGTAATGCTGAAGAGGAAGAAGACATCTGATTATTTTGTAAAGCCTGCGAGGGATTCTGTGCAGCGGAAGAAGACCGTGAAGATCCTGTCATACTCTGAGACATGAAACTCTGCATCAGTTGCTGGTGTTGCTGTCTTATCTGCTGCATCTCCTGTTCCATCTGGGTAAATGGATCCATCTGTGAAGAGGATGAGGGAGTCTTCGTCGCTTCAGATGTCGAAGAGCGAACAGTCTTCTGCTGTGGATTATATTTTTTTGGATCAGAGACAAAGTGAACCGACAGTGGAGGAAGAACAACCGCATAATCCTTTCCCTTATCCTCATACAGCAGGAGCAGAGAGAGATCATAATCGGTTTCTGTTTCTGAAGTAAGAGTCAGGCCATGATTCGATCTGCCCGGAGCTACCGGAAAGGACTGGGACTGTGTACTGGTCTGTGATATGGAAAAACCACCGTCATTCTGGTGCCGGGTTAGACTATACTGAAGCGTTCCAATCAGAGTATTCGGAAATGAACTCTCTATGGTAAAGGGAACCTGTGCATCGGTCCCAACCTGATAATAATATTCTGATTGTGCAGATGACATTGAAATATCATCCGCAACTGCATGAAATCCGGATATAAGGATACATCCGGCAAGAATCCACAAGAATATTTTCGCATTCATTGAATAATCCTCCTCCTTCCGTATCGTAGGAATATCTCTCCTGAAATCAGAATCAGTGCGGCAATATAGAACCAGTCACGGATACTGGTATCCTCTTTCTCACGGACGATCTCTTTGTTCAGATTTGAATATATCTCTGAAAGGGTTCGATCGTCGACTGATTTGAAATACTGTCCATTCGTAGATGCTGCTATCTGCTGGAGCATCGCTTCATCAAGTGTTGCATACTGGGGATTTCCAAACCAGTCATATCCAAGTACGACCGGACTGTCTGAACCCATACCAATAGTGAACACCTGAATTCCCTTCTCCCGTGCAAACCCTGCCGCCTGTTCAGGATGGATAACACCGGCATTGTTCACTCCGTCGGATAACAGAATAACTACCTTTTTACGGTTTGGCATAGATTCAGCCATATCAATACCAAGAGCCAGACCGTCCCCAATTGCTGTCGCTCCCTCCTTTGGCTCGATTGCCTGCAGTTTTCTGATTACACGATCCTTATCAGGTGAGAGATAGGCTGCACTGGTGGCACCTGATTCAAATGTAATTATCCCGGCGTAATCCTTTGGATCAAGGGATTTTAACAGAATCTCTGCTGAACGTTTTGAAGATTCCAGTCTGGTCGGCTGATAATCGGTTGCCTGCATGCTTCCTGATACATCCAGAACAAGAACCACACTTACCCCTTCTTTTGTCTGTTCAAGGGGTATGTGAGGATCCGCAAGTCCGATGATGATGCATCCGATAGCTGCAAGAATAAGCAGGAGAAGAGTCCGTGGCCGGGAAGATTGCGTACTCCCATGAAGAGCACTTTTTAAAAACCCGATATGTGAAAAGACGATTGCTTCCTGTTTCTTTCGTTTTGTCTGATATTCATAGTAATAATAGAGACAGGGCAGAAGAACCAGGGCAATCAGCCACTCAGGATGATAAAACCCAGTCATAATTCTCCTCCCGGACGGGCCATCATCAGATGCTTAAGGATAGGGACATAATCATCACCGGATCTGATATTGACGAATGGGATCCTGTGCTTTCTCATCATAAGAGAAATCTTCTCGGTATGCTGAGCCGTTGCTTTTTGGTATTCCTCACGAACGAGAGGATTTGATGTATCAACCAGAATCTGCTCTCCTGATTCGGCATCCTCTAGTTCTATCAGTCCGACATCAGGAAGCTCTTCTTCACGGGGATCGGAGATCCGGATCGCCAGGAGATCATGATGTCGTTTCACCATGGATAACTCCTTTGAACAGTCAGGAGTGAAGAAATCAGATAAGAGGATCACGGTCGACATCCGGCGGACCCTTTGCACGATCATGGACAAAGCCGGGCGGAGATCAGAACCTCCGGCCTGCGATGTATGAGTTATTATCGACTGGATAAGGTGAATAACATGGTTTCTACCACTTCTGGCAGGAATGAACTTCTCAACCTTGTCTGATACCAGAATCAGCCCTACCCGGTCGTGATAATGAACCGCTGATAAGGCAATGGTTGCGAGAACAGAGACCAGAGTGCTGAATTTTGAGACCACGTGACCAAAAGTTCCTGAACCGGAGATATCTGCAATCAGATAGATAGTATGATCACGTTCTTCAACAAACTCCTTAACATAGGGGATTTGATACCGGGCAGTTATCTTCCAGTCAATGGCACGGATATCATCACCGGGAATATATTCCCTGATATCGGAAAATTCAACACCCTGTCCCTTGAAAAGAGAGATATGGACTCCGGCCTGCTGACCGGTAACCCGTGCCCTGGTCAGGATATCAATTGTCCTGACATTCTGAATCAAATCCGAATAGCTGGTATTATCCGGCATAGTTCACCGCTTCAGGGGACCGGGACTGTTCGTATGATCTGATCGATGATTGAATCCACCGTAATCTCTTCTGCCTCTGCAAGATAGGAGAGCAGGATCCGGTGACGAAGTACATCATGAGCAACTGCTTTTACGTCATCCGGAATGACAAATCCTCTTCCCCGGAGGAGTGCGTGTGCCTTCGCTCCCAACATCAGATATATAGAGGCACGGGGCGATGCTCCATACCGGATATAGGAAGCAAGAGGGATTTGATACTCTTTCGGATTCCGGGTTGCATCAACAAGAGATGTGACATATTTCTTGATCTCAAGGTCTGCATAGATAGAGGGAACCACCGTTTGGATTTTTTTGATATCTGAAGCAGAGATGACCGGTTTTGGCTGATAACAGACTCCTTCGGTAAACCGATCCAGAATGAGAAGTTCCTCTGATTTTGACGGATAACCCATCAGAACCTTAAACATGAACCGATCCATCTGTGCTTCAGGAAGCGGATACGTTCCTTCATGTTCGATCGGGTTCTCTGTTGCAAGGACAAAGAAGGGGTCAGGAAGAGCATACGTCTCACCTTGGATGGTAACCTGCCGTTCCTGCATTGCTTCAAGAAGTGCTGACTGAACCTTTGGCGGGGCACGGTTTATCTCATCAGCAAGAAGAAACTGAGTAAATACCGGACCCTTTACCGTTTTGAATGTGCAGTCCTGCTGGTTGTAAATCTTCGTTCCGGTGATGTCGGCGGGAAGGAGGTCTGGAGTGAACTGTATCCGGCAAAAACCGGTATCGATGCACTGTGCAAGAGTTTTTATCATCAGTGTCTTTGCTATACCAGGAACACCTTCCAATAGAACATGTCCATCTGCGATCAATGCGATGATAAGTCGTTCAAGGATGTTTTTCTGACCGGCGATAACCTGACAGATCTCATGTTCCAGAGGGATGAGGAGATCCGCACACTCTTTTGCCTGATTTGTAAGTGACTGAATTTCTGCGTTCATGGAATTGAACTCCTGAAGAATAATCCGGACCTTTTTGTCTTTGATTGTCAGGAGGTGTACGATGCAAAGTAAAGGTTGCCTTACAAAAGGATAAATATGTAGTACATAAGGATAAAATATGGAAAGAGATCTGAGGTGAATTGTATGCCGGGTATTTCATACAATAAAATTCATGATCTTTTCAGACGATTGCTTGAAAATATTCAGGATATCATTGTAATCGGTACGTGTGGATTACTATTCGCTCTCATGGTGAAGACGCTTCTGTCCATGTACTTCGCCCTGGCACAACCTTTTGAATTTCAGTATGTTGCATCAGAATTGATCTATATTCTGGTACTTGTGGAAATTTACCGCCTCCTTATCATCTATATCCGGGAGCACCGTATTGCAGTTGATATCATGATAGAAGTAGGAATCGTGTCCATACTGCGTGAGATAATCCTTCATGGAATTCTTGAGATTAATCCTCTTACTATACTCACGGTTTCAGTATTGTTTTTTTCACTTCTCCTGTTATTGCGATATGGTGCTATCAGAAAGGAGGAAGTTGAGGTTCTTGACCGGGGGACCTTTATTGAGGAGTTCAGGGGATCACTCGAAAATTTTGCAAAACGAAAAGAGAAAAATATAAATAAAATTAAAGACTAACTTAAAGTGTGCAAAGGAGGGAACGATTATGAGCCTCTTTAAAAAACAAAAAGGAACAGAAATTACTCCCTCATCACCACAAACCCGTGCCTTGAGGGAGCACCGGTCAGGATTTATTGATGACTTCGATTCCATATTCGAAGATTTTCGAAGGTCCTTCGATAACCTGATGCGGCCATATTTCCCATTCGATTATCTCCCCAAAGATATAGCGGAATTTGGAAGAGAACATTATGCACCCCTAGATCTCATCGATGAAGGGGATCACTATAAACTTCAGGTCGAATTACCTGGTATGACAAAGGATGATGTAGAAGTCCAGATTACCAGTGATTCATTGATCCTGAAGGCCCAGAAGGAATCTTACAACGAAAAATCAGAGAAAAACTATCTCCATCGTGAACGGTATTATTCAACCTGGAAACGGGAAGTACATTTCCCAGAAGAAGTCAGGGCAGAGAAGGCTGAAGGTTCCATGAAGGATGGAATTTTAGAACTTACCATCCCGAAAAAGGAACCAAAAGCAAAGGAGCAGGTGTATACCATTCCAATTACCTGAAAATTTTATTCACTTTTTTTCTAGACCAGTCCAGCAGCCATCTTATCTATATCCTCACCCTGGTAATCAGGATGCATCGTATACCGTGCCATGACGGTGAGGACCAGAATTACTATACCGAGGATAAACGAGAGCAGAAAGGCCAGATCAAATCCGGCAGTCAGCACCTTCATCTGAATTTCGACCGGGGCATTTTTTGTAATATCATAATGTGCTGCTATGGTCGTCATCCCCTGGATAAAAATTACATTATAAATCGCTATCCCGATGGTCATCGGAGCAAACCGTTCAAGACTTGTGAGTGAAGAGACCATACCCTGGTACTTCTTTGATGCACTGGTCATGATCATGTTTGATATAGGGGTAATAATAAGACCAAGTCCGAATCCAATACAAAGCAGGCATACCGTGACAAAGATGGTCGGGGTGTAAATCCGCAAATGAGTGATAAGGAAATAGCCGATAAGCAAAACAACGGCAGCGATAATAGAGAGGATTCGACCTCCGAGATGGTTATACAGCACCCCGGCGATAATGCCGGCAACCATCATGGCAACCGAGAGGGCAGTCAGGATGAGTCCGGCTTCTGACGTTGAATATCCGCCTACATATTCGAGGTAAAAGGGAAGAAGATAATTTACTCCTGAAAAACTGAAAAAAACCAGGAATATTACCAGATTGATGAGCAGAAAATTCTTGTCATGAAATAGCCTAATCTCCAGGATTGGATTTTGAATATGAAGTTCTTTCCATACGAATAATCCCAGTAAGACAACTGCAAGCCCAAGAGATCCGATAATTACTGGAGACGTCCATCCAAGATTTGTCCCTTCTGAGAACCCATAGAGTAGAAATGCAAGGCCCACAAAAATCAGACCAGCACCGATCCTGTCAAATACTTCCAAAGTCTGGTGAGATGGCTGACCAGGAATCACCCGTAACCCAAGCAGTAATGCGATAATCCCGACCGGAACATTGATAAAAAATATCCAGTGCCACGAGAGATACTGGGTCAGAAATCCTCCCACGGTCGGGCCGATAGCAGTTGCAAGTCCGGCCATTGTCATGATAATGCCCATGGCTTTTCCTTTCATATTCATTGGAATGAATGCCGTAACCATTGCCGGGGCAATCGCAGTTATCATGGCACCACCTACACCCTGGAATGCCCGTGAACCAATAAGAGTGAGAAATGAACCGGTAAGGTCAGGAAGAAACCCACATAAGAACGAACCGATGGTAAATATGATAAAGCCGGTTAAAAAAATCCTCTTAAACCCGATCAAGTCAGATATTTTCCCAAAGATCAGAACACAACCGGCCATTACCAGGAGGTAGATGGTCGCTACCCAGGAGACAGCACTTGAGGAGAGTGAGAAGGATTCTGATATAGTAGGAAGAGCGATATTAACGATTGTTCCGTCAAGGGACGCCATGAATGTTGCGAGAGATATTGCAATAATGAGGGGGATATACCCTTTTTGCACGTTCACGAATAAAAAAGCCATATTCGTTTTATGCTATAGTTCTATTTGAAGGAATATGATGTGGATCATTAAGAGATCCCTGGAGGATGATGCGTTAAAAAAGAAAACAGAAAGAAAAGAAAAATGTTAGAATTTTTACTGTGTCTGAACCTGATCATCTTCAGGGACAGACGCAGTAATTACCGGAGTTTCGTTACTCTTTTTATCTGCCGGGATGATAGAACTGGATCTAATCTCAAGTTCCATATCTGCACCTGGCTTGAAAGGAATAGAGGCAACCCAGATTCCGGTCTGTGGGTCCTTTACCTCTGCCACATACTGATTGCCACATGCTGCATCATACATGAGGAAAGTGATCGGACTTCCGGTCTGGATATCACCTTGAATTGTCAGTTTTCTCCCATCACCGAACCGTCCATTGTTCCCAACAGAGACCGGGTTTCCATCAATACCAACTCTGACATTCTTCCCGTCCGCGGTTATCAGGGAACCGGGGGTGATGGGGTTTCCATCAACAAGGGCCGTTCCGGATATGGTCATGGGAACAACCGGAATTGGAGGGGTTCCTCCATCAATCCGGATATCAAGTCTGGTAAGTCCTCCCTCGATATATGGATATGAACTTGCCCATTCACCGCTTGCATCCACATCCCTGACCTGTGCCATGACCGGCTCACCAGAACCTGCCGGGATTACCCAGAAGGTGAGTGGCTGTCCTGCTTTCAGGTCTCCCTGTGCAACCAGTTTGTTCAGTTCATTAAATCCGTAGACACCAGGTGAGGTGACAGCAAGCGGATTGCCACGATGTCCTTCAACCACATTGTCACCCTTTACCAGGATCATGGTTCCAACAGGCATCGGCATACCGTTCGATGTTACTTCACCATAGAACTCATGAGGCAGCACCGGCATTGGCGGAATGGGTGCTTCTCCGACACGAAGATCCAGCCGGGTCTTTGAACCACCCTTGTATGGATATGATTTCTGCCATTCCTTACCGGCATACACATCATAGCATTCTGCCTGGACAAAGTCCTGTTTGCCCTGTGGTTTTACCCAGAAAGTGATTGCATCTCCATTCTTTATTGTTCCCTTGACGGTGAGCGGATCTGGTGTTCCATAGGCCCCTTCAATCGTGGTTGTGACAGGATTACCGAATATACCGGTATCAATACCACTTCCCCGTGCCTCGATGATAGTCCCGATACATCCCGGACTTCCATCAACGGTGATGCTACCGAAGAACTCTGCCGGAGCAAGGGGTGCCTCGGTCACTTTGATCAGGTTATCCTTACAGGTTGCTGCAGAGCCGAACTCATTCGAGGCTTCAAGGCAGACGGTGTATGATCCAGGAGTCATATACCGATGAACCGGGTGCTGCTCTGATGAGGACTGTCCATCACCGAAGTCCCATCTCCAGGCGGTTGGTTTGTCGGTTGAAAGATCCGTGAACTGCACATCAAGCGGGACATATCCGGTTGTCGGGGATGCAACAAAATCAGGTACCGGTGGTTTTCCAGCCGGAAGGACGGTAATGTACTGGTACCTGATCTCACTGGACCGATCCTCTCCTCTGGTCACCGTCAGGAATACAGTATAGACACCTGCCTTGGTATAGACATGAACTGGATTCTTCTCAGTTGAGGTCTGATCATCGCCAAAGTTCCACATCCATGTTTCAGGATTACCTGTTGAAAGATCAGTAAACTGAACAGTCAGGGGTTCCTTTCCGGAGGTTGGCTCTCCCATGAAGGAGGCTTTGAGCGGAACTGGTTTTTCATACACCCGGATGTACTTCTCACGAAGTTCGGTGGACATACCAAACGGATTCTCAACCGTCAGGGTAACCGAGTATTCTCCGGGAGTGGTATAGGTGTGTTCCGGATGCTTATCGCTGGATACTGATCCGTCACCAAAATCCCAACTCCACTTGGTCGGATCTCCGGTAGAGAGATCGGTAAAGCTTACGGTCAGAGGTGCGGTTCCGGAGGTTGGGAATCCTCTGAATTGTGCATCAGGCGGGAAACCCGGAGCAGTTACGGTGATGTAATCTGGTGCAATCTTGGTGTCTGCTCCACCTTCATTGCTGACCGTCAGTTCAACAGTGTATTTTCCTTCAGCTGGATACGTATGAACCGGGTTTCGTTCCTCGGAGGTTGTTCCATCTCCAAATTTCCAGTACCACTGTTTCGGACTGTTCTTTGAGAGGTCAAGGAATGTCACTGTGAGCGGGGCTTTTCCCTCCCGTGGAGCACCGGAGAAGTCTGCACATGGCGGAAGAACCGGTTCATTGACGATGATGTAATTTTGTTCAACCAAAGTGTCAGTTCCGGCAGAGTTCTTAACCGTCAGGGACACGGTGTACTTTCCTGCTTTCTCATACACGTGAACCGGATTTTGTTCGGTTGAGACCTGACTGTCACCAAAGTTCCACTCCCAGCTGGTCGGCCCATTCTCGGAGAGATCGGTGAAGGTTACCCTGAGCGGAGCTGTTCCGTTCCGTGGTTCACCTTTGAATTTAGCAACCGGGGCAATGACTGCCGGCTGGGCATGGATGAATTCAGGCTTTGTGATCTCATCTGAACCGGCACTGTTGCTGCAGTTCAGGGTGACGTTGTAGGTCCCGGGCACCGTGTAGGTGTATACCGGGTTCTGCTCTGTTGAAGAGCCTCCGTCACCAAAGGTCCACTTCCATGCAGTCGGGCCATTCTTTGAGAGATCGGTGAAGGTCACTGCAAGCGGGACCATACCGCTGGTCGGATTGGCATTGAAGTCTGCTTTTGGTGGAATGACTGCCGGCTGGGCATGGATGAATTCAGGCTTTGTGATCTCATCTGAACCGGCACTGTTGCTGCAGTTCAGGGTGACGTTGTAGGTCCCGGGCACCGTATAAGTATATACCGGGTTCTGTTCGGCTGATGAACCACCATCACCAAAGGTCCACTTCCATGCAGTCGGGCCATTCTTTGAAGCATCGGTGAAGGTTACTGCGAGCGGGACCATGCCACTGGTCGGGTTGGCATTGAAGTCTGCAACCGGTGGGATAACCGCAGGCTTTGCATGGATAAACTCCGGCTTCTCCTTGGAGGATACTCCAGCACGGTTACTGACCGTCAGGTTCACAGTGTAGGTTCCCGGATTATTGTATGTATACACCGGGTTCCTCTCAGTGGACGTTCCCCCATCACCAAATACCCATGACCATGTTTCCGGATCATTTGTTGAAAGATCCGTGAAGGTGACTGCCAAGGGGACCATTCCTTCGGTGGGGTTTGCTGAGAAGTCTGCAACTGGTGGTTTTACCGGTTCAAACACGTGGATATAATCTTCCTTTGTCTTCTTCTGGCTAGATACAATGTTCTTTGCAGTCAGAGAGACGGTGTAGACACCCGGTTTCTCATAGACATGAAGCGGGTTCTTCTCAGTTGAGGTTCCACCATCTCCAAACTCCCAGGCCCATGAAGTCGGGATACCAAGTGATTTATCGGTAAACTGAACCGTAAGCGGAGCATCACCTTCAGTCGGAACACCTTCAAAGTCTGTGACCGGTATCATATCATGTTCTGACAGGGAGACGATGAATGCATCACGGTCTCCATCACCAAAGTTCTGCTGATATGGCCATACCTTCGGGAAGTTTTTGGATTCAGTATAACCGGTCAGATATGCCTCTCCTTCGGGCAGAACATCAATAGCACGACCTTCATCGATACTTCCACCACCAAGATAGGTGGCATATCCAATCTGGCTTATGGCTGGATTGAACTTTGCAATCAGCACATCAGAACTGCCACCGGGTTTGGACTGGTATGCAAGAGTTACCGGTATATCTGGTGAGTTCGTGGTTCCTACCACGTAAATATTGCCATCTTTATCACGGGCAGCACCAGTTATTGAGTCGATGAGGGAACCACCAAAGTATGTTGACTGGGTAAGTGCCGAGCCATCAGCGTTCAGAGTTGTGATAAATCCATCCTGGAGCCCTTTCAGTTCTCCCTGAAGTGCATTTACCGTCGGGAAATCCTTTGATTTGGTAATACCTACGACGATGAGGCTTCCATCCGGCAGGGAAATAACATCCCGTGCATCATCTGTCCCTGAACCACCAAGATAGGTGGAATACATAGCCGGATACTTTCCTTCTGGATCAAACTTGGTAACAAAAGCATCGAACGGGCCGCGAAGTTTATCCTGATATGGTTTGATTGTCAGGAAATTCGGAGATTCAGTCTGACCTACAATACAGGCATATCCATTGGAATCAACTGATACGGCAGTTCCTGCATCAAACGCTGAACCACCGATAAAGTTGGAGTACACAATGGAGTTGCCCTCAGCGGTAAACTTGGTGATAAAGGCATCCGGAAGACCGCCGTATGGTGAGAGCTGATACCGGTTCACAACCGGGAAATTCCATGATGCAGTCTGACCGGTAACAAAGACATTGTGAGATTTATCGATGTCAATGTCAAATCCGAAATCATCATGGACTCCACCGAAGTATGTTGAGAAGACAAGTTCCTTTCCGGTCGGATCCAGTTTTGCCATCCAGGCATCATATCCGCCTGCAAGAGCATTCCGGTAGGGATTCTTTGTTGGGAAATTTGGCGAATTCGTTCCTCCGGTAATGTATGCATTTCCTGCTTCATCAATGACAAGGCCGGTACCTTCGTCAGTTCCGGACCCTCCAAGATAGGAGATGTATACAAGGTCAGTCCCGTCAGGATTCACTTTTACAACAAACGCATCCTTTTCACCGCCACCAAAGTAGGGCTGTATACTCCCTGGTGCAAGTCCTTCCACAGATACATCCCCAGAACTCAGGGCCTGCTGGGTTCCTGGTGGATTTTGATTTGAGAGAGGATCTTTTGCATTATTTTTGAAATACTTCAGATGATCTGACCACGAGGTTCCAATAAAGTATGCATATCCTTCCTTATCGACCTTGATTGAGTTCCCCTGGTCACGGCCATCCCCTCCAAAATAGAGAGAATACCGCAGTACCGGGTCTATGACCAGTGGAAGTGATGGATCATACTCCCCAAGGGCAAAGGTGACGGTTGCATCAGGACCCAGGACATAGGAACACTCAACCTCAGTCCGTGTGCCGTTTACCTCCTGGTATGCAACCGGCGCTTCATCAATAATCTGTCGTGCAGGAGTCTCTATAACCAGATCCCCGGTCGTCTCATTCAATGATATACCGGTGTGACCCTGATACACCAGCATAATCTGGGATGGATCTGCCCCTGCATCAAGGATGAATTCACTCTTTAAAAGACCTTCAGTCCCGGAAACGATATAATCAATACCGTTATAAACATCCTCATACCTGACTCCTGATGTCAGCATGGCACCAATAACCCACGCAGACGGATCAGAACCATAGTAGAAGTTTGCCGTTCCATTCAATGGATTCAGACCGATGATCTTCTTATCTGGATTAGACCCATTCAGGAGCATGAATACTGAGCTGTTACCGGGATTATGGCTGAATTCCATACCCTCATCAGTAAAAGAAATGACCTGATCAGTTGACTGGGTCTGGTACGATACATTATCTTCAAACTGCCCGTTGTTCTGAATAAAAACAAGGGGCATTGAAGCCAGCTTTGTCTGTAATGCCTGAGTATCTCCCGCATTCTCATCAGCAGATACGAATGTACCTGCTATTAAGAAAATGGCCAGAATGAGGCACCAGACAGTCTTCGCATTCCCCATCATACAAATTACCCGCGATCGAAAGTTATGTATACGCAAGTATATCTCACAATGAATTAAAAACATATCGAAAGTTCTGGTCAATTGGAGAAAAATAATACTGCCATATATGTGATCCACGCTGCTTGGGCCAATTTAATTTAATTCAGATAGTCGTCTTAAAATATTAATTATTTATCCGTTTTAGGCTAAATTACTAAAATTTTTCCATTTTTATAGGGAGCTTATAAATTTGTCGTATTCCAGTCAGCCATGACTACACGCTATTTTCCATAATTCATGACATCATACATGTTTCAGCAAGCGCAGGGCTTTACCAATGCATCTAATAGTCAGTACCACCTATAAAAAATACATACGTGACACTTACAGATCATATCAGAATGTCAAATGCGGCACCAGACCTGCTTCCGGCATATATTCCCATATTTTCATTTGAACTGGAACAGACCGATTACCTGATTGCGCAAAAAGAACAGCTCTCCCGTATCCTCACACCTACCGGAGGTAATATTCAGAAGATTTGGCTTACGGGAGCTCTGACCAGCTATGAACCTGGCAGACAGGGAGAAATCATCAGGATTGCAGACCCAACCGGAGCAGTCAGTCTTATAATAAAACCTCAGACACTCGACTCTCTGGAACCCGCAGATCTGGTTCCTCCCTTGTTTCTGAGTGTTACTGCCCATCCGGAGAAAAATACAGGATCAGATAACAGAACGATACGATGGATAGTTGAGACATGCAGAATAGCAACAAAGCAGGACCGGGATATATGGATTCAAGCTGCGGCTGGTTCTCTCCTTAACCGGCTTCATGAACTGCGAAAAGGTCTTCTTTCCGGTGATTTGAATGAAGAAATGCGGGAAGCACAAACCCACTATCATATCCAGTACGGACATTTGACAGGATTTGCTGAACGAGCGGAGAAAGCACTGGGAGTTATAAAAGAACCAGGACCACCTGTGGATCCTGCAGAACTTATCCTGTCAATAATAAAGGAATATTCAGGTCCACGCGGGATTCATATCGACGACATCCAGAAATACACACGGCGTGCAGCCCTTGCTGATGAACTGGTCAGAAATACCATTCGAAATCTTGTAGCGGAAGATGAAGTCTATCAACCGGCACCCGGATATATAAAGCTCCTCTGACAAATCTGATGAATATTGAATTTTTTCCATCTGGTCCAGGTGTGCTGGTGGAAGAAGAACAAAGGATCCTTTTTCTTGCCGATATTCATATGGGTATTGAGCATGAACTGCAAAAATATGGGTTTCATATCAGAACCCGTGGGCAGGATCGTATTCGTCGTATCTGTGATCTCATAACCGAGGCACAGCCTGATCTGATGGTGATCCTAGGTGACATTAAGCACCGTATTCCGGGGACATCGTACCAGGAGTTTTTTGAACTCGGCAGTCTCTTTTCAGCTATCCGAAAGATCATCCCCTTTATCGTCACTCCAGGGAATCATGATCCGGGAATTGAGGAATTTTTAAAGCCTGAAGAATTGAGGAAGAAAGAAGGGTCTCTTATAGGATCAATAGGGATCCTGCATGGTCATACAATTCCTGATCCTGACCTTCAGGGTCATCTTATCCTGTGCGGCCATCATCACCCAGTGGTATCACTGACAGACCAGGTCGGAGTTGCCTTGAAGTCTCCCTGTTTTATCCTGGGAGAGATAGATGAGCATATATTTACACAAGACCCTGATGAAGAGGGAAGGACCAGACTCCTGATGGTTCCATCATGTAATGAACTGACCGGATATGGGATAGAAAAGACATTCCGATCCCCCTTCTCACCACTGTCCAGGTCACTCCACATTGAATCAGCAGAGATTCTGCTGCCAGATGGAACATATGCAGGAGATCTCCACTCCCATCTTGCCTATGAAAAAGACACACCAGCTTGATACCCGGATACTGGATGTCATCAGGGACCGGGGATTTTCAGAACTCTCCGAAGTTCAGCAGCAGGCGATACCAAAGATTTTACAGGGAGATCATCTGCTCCTGATCGCACCAACAGGAACAGGCAAGACTGAAAGTGCCATGATCCCGGTATTAAGCGGCATGCTGGCTACAGAAGGCAAAGGATTTACCACATTATATATCACCCCGCTCAGGGCCTTAAACCGGGACATTCTGCGGAGGATGGAATGGTGGTGTCAGAACCTCGGGCTTACAAGCGGGGTCAGACATGGTGATACATCGCAGGCAGAACGAAGAAAACAAGTCCTTCATCCTCCTGACCTGCTGGTGACTACGCCTGAAACCGTCCAGGCCCTCTTTATGGGAAAACGTCTGAGAGAACATCTCCGATCGGTCAGATATGTAATTGTTGATGAAATCCATGACCTTGCGGGGACGAAGAGGGGTGCCCAGCTGGTCATAGCCCTTGAACGGCTTGTCAGGTATGCCGGAGAATTTCAAAGGATTGGTCTTTCTGCCACGGTTGGTAACCCGGAGGAGATTGCCGGTTTTCTCGCCGGAGAGAGACCATGCTCAATTGTCGAGGTTCCGGTTGCGAAATATCTTGATATCAAAGTTGAAATAACCGGAGAAAAGTTTGACAGCCAGGTGAATGCCGTCCGGAGACATACAAAAAAAGGACCATCAACCCTTATTTTTGTCAACACCCGGTCAACGGCAGAATCACTGGGTCATGCCCTGATGAGAGACGGTGATGTCGATGTCCATCATGGTTCACTCTCCAGGGAAGTTCGTATTGAAGCAGAAGACCGGTTCAAACGGGGAGAGATAAAAACTCTCATCTGCACATCTTCTATGGAACTCGGGATTGACATTGGTCATGTGGAACATGTCATCCAGTTTGGATCACCCCGTGAGGTCAGCAGACTGGTTCAGCGTATCGGCAGAGCAGGTCATCAGATCGGCAAGGTCTCCAAAGGTACTATTATTACCTGCGGTTTTGACGACCTCTGTGAATCACTGGTGATCGCATCCCGTGCCAGACAGGGAGCCGTGGAAGACGTTATCCCCTCTTATCAGGCCGGAGATGTCATAGGAAACCAAATTGCAGCGATTGCTGTTGAATATGGGGAACTATCCATTGACGATATCTTCTCCATTATATCCAAATCTTCTGTCGGGATTCGCGATGTTGAGACACTTGAGGCCATTATCGGGCAATTAACAGAACATTACCTCATCCGCAGGGATGGGAACCGGATCATCACGACCAGCAGGGCACGACGGTATCTCTCAGGGAACCTCTCTATGATTCCGGATGAGCGGAAATTTCCGGTATATGATATTGTTACCAGGAGAACCGTCGGGACGCTTGATGAGTCATTTATTATAACCTCGCTTCACACCGGAGCGGTTTTCATTGCACGAGGTCAGCTTTGGCGTGTTCTGGATCTTGAAGAGGGAAAAGTCACCGTTGAACCGGCACGAAACGCCGATGGCGAACTTCCATCATGGGAGGGTGAGCAGATACCGGTCCCATATGAGATCGCACGGGAGGTTGGAAGACTTCGCCGGACCAGGGAATTTGAACGATATACAGAAGACCAGGCTTCTATCGCATTTGCAAACGGATTTCTTGACCTGGTCCAAAAAAATCACGGAATCATCCCTACCGACCAGATCCTTACGATTGAATACTCTGAAGAAGTTGTGGTCTTAAACGTCTGTGCCGGTCATCAGACCAATGAGGCAATCGGCCGGGTCCTGTCGATACTGCTGTCTGCCAGGTTTGGCTCGACTATCGGACTTGAACTGGATGCCTACCGGATCCTGCTCCGGGTGCCAAGGGAGATCTCCGTTGCTGATGTCAGGGATATCCTGACCAGTCTTGATCCTGACCACATCAGGGGGATTCTTGAACTGGCCATGAAACGAACCTCACTTTTCAAGTGGAAACTGGTTCAGATCTCAAAGAAGTTCGGAGCCATAGACCCTGATGCGGATTATGAACGACTGAGCCTTCACCGCCTTGCCGATCTGCTCTCTCATCCCCAGATCCAGGAAGAGACCTACCGCGAACTCTTTACACGATACATGGATGTCTCCCATGCGATCGGGATCATGAGGGCCATTCATGCAGGGGAGATTCAGGTTGTAACCAGCCCGCCCAGTATGATAGGAGGTGCAGCCCTCTTTTCCTCGTCCCGTGACCAGATACCTCCGCCAACCGCTGATCAGGCAGTAATATCTGCACTGAAAACTCGTCTGGACAGGCAGGAGGTGCTGCTTGCCTGTATGAACTGTCGGAAATGGAAGAGTAAAACCGTGGTAGCAAGAGTTCCGGATCAACCGGTCTGCGGGAATTGTGGTGCCAGGCTCATTGCAGCACTGAAACCCTACGAGACTGAGCTCTATTCAATTGCAAATAAAAAGACAAAAAATCAGGAAGAAAAAGCTATAGAACAGAAGCTTATCAGAAATGCGAATATGGTTCTCTCAAGCGGGAAAAAAGCGATAATCATTCTCTCGGCAAAAGGCGTCGGGCCAGAAACTGCATCGAGAATCCTGGCTACCTATACGAGTGGTGATGCCCTCATGCGGGAGATTTTAAAAGCGGAACGAAATTTTGTAAAAACCCACCGGTTCTGGCAGTAAAAATTACATTATGTTCCCGAGCTTCTGCTCGAGGAAATTCAGACCCTTTTTAATATCTTCCATGTTCTTTCCACCGGTCAGGATGATCTTTCCGGATGAGAAAAGGAGTGCAACAATTTTTGGATCACTGATACGGTAGACAAGCCCTGGGAACTGTTCAGGTTCATATTCAATATTCTCAAGATTTAAGGTCATCACAACTTTATTCAGGTTGATCTTGTTCCCGATATCATAGGAACAAACAATATTTGTGATTGCAACCCGTGGTTCATCAAAGCAGGTGATACCGGCATTTTTCATCTTATCAATAATGAGAAGAAGACCTTTGTCTAGTGAGTCGGTATCCCTGATGCCGGTCAGCACCACCTTTCCGGAAGAAAAGATGAGTGATGCAATCTTCGGATTTTCAATCCGATAGACCGCTCCAGGGAATCGTTTTGTATTCAGTTCACATCCATCGATATTTTTTGAAATTATCTCTAAATCTATTGAATCTGCAATAGCCCCTGACGCAACTATATTTTCAATCTTCAGGCTATCGTATCGTTTATCTTCCATTCCAGATATCATGGGGTTTTCCATACCATAATACTAATGGACAATTCCCTCAATTTGGCGGTGAATCCTTCATGTAGATAGTTGACCTAAAAAGGTCTTTCACAATGGCGGTGATAATTCATCGTTTCATTCTTCAATGGTATATTAAAGCAGTACGCGTAACCTTTGGTACGAATGAAACATGAGATCCCTCATCAGATGACATCATATGATGAATTTGTTGAAACGTTCAGGATTGATGTGCCTGAGTTCTATAATTTCGGATTTGATGTCATAGACAAATGGGCAGAGACCGACCGGAACAAATTGGCAATGATTTGGGTAAGCCAGGATGGTCAGGAGAAGAAATATACCTTCCGGGATCTCCGGAATCTCTCGGTTGAAGCGGCAAATATTCTTATAAAATACGGAGTTAAAAAGGGTGACCGAGTGATGCTCATGCTCCACCGGATCCCTGAATGGTGGATCTTTGTCATCGCCCTAATCAAACTAGGTGCAGTCTTCTGTCCTGCCCCGACCATGCTGACATCAAAGGATCTGCAATACCGGATTAATGCAGGTAAATTTGAATTTATTATTACTGACACCGAGAATGCAGACAAGGTTGAAAAGATCTGCAGGTTCTGCCCGACATTAAAGCACCGGATGCTGATTGATGGTGAACTGCCAAACTGGATCAGTTATCAGTATGAACTCTTTTACCCGGCCCCGGTCTCCAGGTCTGCAATCAGCATGCCGATAACCCAAAAGACACATGCATCTGACCCGATGCTCATCTACTTTACTTCAGGGACGACCGGTGAGCCGAAGATGGTGCTCCATAACCACTCGCACCCGCTCGGGCATATTGTCACGGCACGTCTCTGGCAGGACTTGAACAGTAATGACCTGCACTTTACCTCATCAGATACCGGCTGGGCAAAGTGCGGATGGGGTAAGATATTCGGTCAGTGGATAATAGGGGCCTGTGTATTTGTTTACGATGCCAGAGGGAAATTCAAGGCGACCGAGCTGCTTCCGCTTATTGAAAAATATGAGATCTCAACGTTCTGTTGCCCGCCGACTATCTACCGGATGCTTATCATCGCCGACCTTGCAAAATATGATCTCCGCTCTCTCCGCCACTGTATTTCAGCAGGGGAACCCTTAAATCCTGAAGTCATCAGAATCTGGCAGGAAG
This sequence comes from Methanospirillum hungatei JF-1, assembly GCF_000013445.1. Taxonomy (NCBI): domain Archaea; kingdom Methanobacteriati; phylum Methanobacteriota; class Methanomicrobia; order Methanomicrobiales; family Methanospirillaceae; genus Methanospirillum; species Methanospirillum hungatei. Next base: position 678,109 of record NC_007796.1, on the reverse strand, counting down.
AGACCGGTCTTCCAATTTATGAAGGATATGGGCAGAGTGAAACCTGCTGCTGTGTTGCCACTTTCCCATGTATGGTGCATAAACCAGGATCCATGGGTAAACCATCGCCAGGCTGGAAGATTGAACTGCATGATGAAGATGGAAACCCAGTCCCCCAGGGGACTGAAGGGCGGATAGCGATCAATCTCAACCCCCGGCCGGTCGGTCTCTTTGTTGAATACCTGGATAATCCGGAAGCAAATGCAGATGTGTTTAAGAACGGATTTTACTACACCGGCGATAAGGCCTACATGGACGAGGACGGTTATTTCTGGTTCGTTGGCAGGGATGATGACGTTATCAAGAGTTCAGGATATCGTATCGGTCCATTTGAGGTAGAGAGCGCTCTTCAGGAGCACCCGTCTGTTCAGGAATCCGCGGTGGTCGGCTCTCCGGATCCCATCCGGGGTATGGTCATTAAGGCTTTTATCGTTCTGAAGGCAGGATATGAACCATCAGACCAGCTTATCCGCGATATTCAGAAGCATGTCAAAAAAGTGACGGCTCCGTACAAGTATCCCCGTATCATTGAGTTTGTAGAGGAACTTCCAAAAACGCTCTCTGGGAAAATTAAACGAGGAGAACTGAGAGAGAGGGAACTTCGGAGATATCAGGAGTCGTAAGGGATTTCAGGATTCTTTCCGAATCCTTATTATTGGAGAACACTAATCTGTATAGGCACGATTGTCTCTGATTTGTCAGAGTCAGGTACGATTGTCAGTCTTTTATTAAGCGAGGATCGCCGAGCCAGGTCAAAGGCGTTAGGTTCAGGGCCTAATCCCGTAGGGGTTCGCCGGTTCAAATCCGGCTCCTCGCATTAAATTTTAAAAAATTCTTTTCTCGTCAGAATCTAGAGGCTGTTGCATAACTCTAAACCAATAGTACAATGAGGCAAAGCCCATAAATTTCATTGCCAATTAACGTTCCAACCGAATGGAAATTGTGCTCTTGAGGAAACGACATTTTAGTTGTGCAACAACCTCTATGGTAATGTTTAAACAATTTGTGAATGTTTTGTTGAATAAAATGGATTAATCCCTTAATTTTGTTTCATGATCCCTAACACTCTCTTATCCCAAATCTCTCTCGGCGAAGACAGCCACCCGCCAGTTCAAACAAAATATCACCAGCCCAGATTCCCTGGCAGCAGAGATGGCAGCGTTTGCAAACGCCGAAGGAGAGATTATTTATATCGGAGTCGCTGACGACGGAACAATCCCCCGACTGACCTCTTCTGACGTATCCCGGATTAACCAGCTCATTAGCAACACTGCCTCACAAAGTATCAAAAGCCCGTTAACTGTTAAAACGGAGAACGTCTTTATCGGAAATGATCGGGTCGTTATCATTCTCACCATACCCAAAGGACAGGATAAACCGTACTTTGACCGGAACGGTGTCATCTGGTTCAAGAACGGGGCAGATAAACGAAAAATTAATAGGAGTTACGCAGTTAACTTTTATTATAGAAAGATCTATATATATTGACAACGCCTATAATATACGTGCCTATAACGAAGCAGCCTTCAGAGGGTGTTGCACCAATGATCAATATCATGCAGGATCACAAATGATCGATCTCTACCCCTTAAGCTATCAACCAAAATAGACTAATTGATGTATGAACCTGCATGTATCAATTCCCACTTTACATACTGTGTTTGCAAAAATATAGGAAAAACCTGAACCTCTTGACGGTTTTATAATATTCGTAGCAAATTCTTTAATTTTAACTATACCCTCAAATCTGATAAGTTTTTTTATATTATGCACTAATGCAGCTAAAAAGAATTCTCCCTCGCAATTCTCTTTCCCTTTTTGAGAGAAACTCCTAAACCTCATATTATGTTTCATATTACCAAAAACTGGTTCGACCATGTATTTTCGTTTTCGATATAACTCTCTACCAGTGGGGGATTTCACACGTACTTCCATAACTCGTTTACAAATTTCCTGAGTTGTTGCTTGTTTCTCTCTGTTCATAAAAGATTGCCAAACAAACGTCCCGATACTTTGCAATTCCGGAAATGTGATTATTTCTCCCATACAAATCGCCCGACATATCATTTCCATTCGTGAGATATACCCATCATTATCTGAATATTCTGGAATTTTTCTTTCTTTAGAAGGAGGGATGATGAGTTGAATGCCATAATCCAATTCTGCTAAAGAATTCGGGTATGAGAAATAACCTGCATCAGATAGTAGTATATTAGGCGAAATTGATGGATGAATACCCGTAAAAAGGTCTTCGAGTTCATTTAGCATAGGTATTAATAATTTTTTATCGTTTTGCTCATCTGATATCATTGCAGCGAGGATAAATTGATTTTCAGAAACGATAATCTGCCCATTATACCCTTGAATCCAGCCATTGGTGGTTGACATTATCTGACTTTCAGGATCAGTGAGATTTACTTTTGAATCTGAAGATGGCTCTTTTTTAGGCTCTAAAGGCTTTCTACCTCGTTTCTTTTTACCCGATTCTAATTCTTCTTTTTCGCGGTCCAGAATCTTTTCTTCTTGTTTTTTAGATTCGATATCATGTCGTTCAATTAATTTCTCTTTAGCCCGATTAAGAACTTCCTTTCGTTTTTCTTTTGTTGAAAGATGCTCAGGTAGTCGGTTAATCTCCATATCCTGAATATTTATATCATCGTTTTCTAACTCATCAATTTCCTGTGATTCATCAAAAAGCCGACCTAGCTCTGCTTCAAGGTATTTTAATTTTTTATTGGCTGATAAAGAGGCATTACAGCCAAATTTTGATCCATCGAGGGCTAGGACACCGATTCTTGCTATCCCGGATTCTACGATAATTTGAGATAATTGTTTAAAAAGGGATTTGATTTCTTTTGAATTATTCTTCTTGAAACGATAGATCGTTGTATGGTCAGGTGTAAGATTATTGGCGACGATCCGATATCCAATATCATAATGGCAGCACATCTCAATTTTTCTGCTAGATTTTTCTCCACGAATCATTGAATAAATTATTATTCCAAGCATTGAACGAGGATCAAAAAAGGCAGAACCGCGACCATCGTCACGATATTTATTAATAAATGGACTAATATCGAGAATCGAAAGAATTTCTAATATGCCATAAGTAATATCATTTTCAGATAGCCAGTCCATCGCATTGACAGGGAGTAAAAATTGTTGTTCATTACCATATCCTCTAATCATGTTATAGCGATGAGACATATAATATATTGATCTTAATAATATATATAATTAAGCTTTAATAATTTATATTAAGCTTTTTTTGTGTTTGTGCAACAGCCTCATACGATGATAATTTTACTGGCGGTATCACTTTCAAGCATTGCCAAAATATCAACTGCATTGTCCACCTCTATGAATTCAATCCTTCTCTTTTCTTCAGTGGAAATATGTAAGTCTGCCAGATTGTTCTGGTAAAAAATATACTGGATCTTCCGGTGTGGGAACTTTTGAGTTACATTATCAAGCATTTTATTGAGAAATGAATTTGAGCCTATGAATATTGAAAATGAATTATCCGGAATACTGAAAAAATACTGATTGATTGAACCCATGGGTACTTCATTGGTGAGGGGGCATATGAATTTCAGGGGCGAGGGGTGAAAGTGTTATTGAGGAAAAAATCTCACTATCCGGAGTCCAGTGGTAAATATGAACATAGAAATAGAAAGAACATATTGGAGAAATCTATTTTTATGTCAATTTCTCTCTACAACCCGTTCCTTAAGCAATTCCTTAACCTTCTCAATCTCATGTAATTTCTTATCATAATCTCCGACAATCACTTCCTTTAACTCATCGAGGATGTCATCCACTGACTTGACTAAATGATATATCAGAACAGGCCGCCCCTTATTCTCTGATTTTTGACCGACCTTTCTCACCCATTTTCGTTTCTCAAGGTCATTAAGAGCAATACTCACTTCCGGCTGCCTGATATCACAGACACGTTCTATCTCCCGTGAAGTCAGATCAAACCCCCTGATCATCAGAACCAGGACTCGGGAAGCGTTCCGTTTCACCCCGATATCATTGAATATTTCCGCAATCTCCTCTTCCACCAGAGAGAGTTGCTGAGATGTATTGCCTCCCACCATAGAGCACCTGCTATTATATAGGATGTAATATATCTAAAAAATTATATATTTTAGCTTCATAATGATCTCGAGATGAGGACAGTAAAAATAACTATGGATTATTCGAACATATGATATAACATGACCCAGGCAGCTTCGGTTCTTGAAACACTCTATACAATAAAACCGCAATTAGCCAGCCAATATCATATCAGAAGATTTGGCCTGTTCGGCTCTGTAATCCGAGGAGAACAGACACCAGATAGCGACATCGATATCCTTGTTGAATTTGATACCCCCCCAGGATCTTTGGATTTCTGGAGCTGGAAGAAAAATTGGAAGAAGCACTGCAGGCTCCCGTTGACCTGGTAGATATTGAAGGATTAAAACTTCTCCTCCGTCCAAAAATTCTCTCGGAAGTTCAATATATCTGAAAAACGGGTTGTACCCCTGATAACAACTGATAATGGTATGAACCTGAAGAAGTCGGAATTCTAGTAAGTATATTATTAATCACTTAAAGGTTAGCAGGAGAGTGTTCGGAATTATAAGTTATTAATGCAATTATAATTCAATTTGTGATACCAGTTGTAAACCGGGGGACAGCCCAATTATTTATCTAATACCGGGTCAGGGGGCAGAATACTATTTCCGGGCCTGAACCGAGATCTTATATATTCTAAACCAGATGGATAGGGTCCTGTGTAACTCCTGTGAGTGTGGAAGGAGAGTTATTTGACGTGCCTGTCCAATTATGTTACACATTTCTTTTCACAGGAACTAGAATAGGCGGAGGTGAGCCAAGGATCTGAATGTGGGGGTTCAGAGTTACCTGGCTTTTGTGTGAGGAGAGAAAGTATGAAAGTTCGAGAGGTTATAGAATTTATAGAAGTAGATGGTTGGTATCTTGTAGCCACCCGTGTAAGTCATCGACAGTATAAACACCCGGATAAACCCGGCCGAATTACTATTCCTGGAAAACTGTCAGATACACTGCCACATGGAACATTGAATAGTATCTGGAAACAAGCAGGATACAAGGAGGGAAAATAATGTATAGGTTTCTGATTGTTATTGAGAAGGCTGAGACAAATTATGCTGCATACTCCCCGGATCTCCCCGGTTGTGTGGCAACAGGAAAAACTCGTGAAGAGGCAGAAGAACAGATGCATGAGGCGATTGCGTTTCATATCGAAGGTATGAAAGAAGATGGTCTCCCAATTCCACAAGCCTGTTCTTCCGCTTCATGGGTTTTGGTATGATAAATCCGGAAAGCCACAAAAGCGACTGGTCGATGCGAGTCTTTAATGAATGCAGATCAATCCGGATTCCGGCTTTTCCTCATTCATATATTTTTGTCAGGAATATCCACCAGGAACGGAAACGAAAGTTCATTTCCGAAAACTCTGTACTAATTCTTCACCTTCCACATCGGGTAGTTCCGAAGTAATGCTTCAGCGGAAACCTGACTCTGTTCTGCTACCGTCACCGAACCAAAAACCTGGGGTTCCAATCACTCATGCAGCGTGGCAATCAGCCGGTCTGCATCTCCTCTCTTCCCTTCAGTCATCTCTTTTACTCATTCATTTTTTCATAGATATGCACCTTACCTCACCCCCATCTCACCCAACATCAACCCGTTTCGTATGCGTCCTTCTACCCCACCCCTCTCCAAAACTCCAACCATATAAACTCCCCCTGCGGGACGGAGAGCGCAGGAAAACCTGAAATAACGAACCAGACATGACAGCGCAAAAAATTCACCTACAACTTTTGGGGTCTATAACGACAAACCCGGAAAGTCGAATCGCACACATGAAGTGATCCATGCACACCATTTCCTCCCCATATAAAACCACATACCACGCATACAACCTCAATTCAAGCCCAGGGAGATCAATAATTGCGTAACTCATTCATCTGATAGGTCCGGAACTCCTTATTTATTTTAAAGGATTGCGGTCCCCGAATTAATCCTGCATGGTGGAACTTATCAGGGGGTATTTCAGACATCTGAAGGCTCGGCATGTATACGCCGGGCAGGTGAAACTATAGCAGTCAATGTCACAATCAACGAGGTAAATGAAAAAATACCGGAAAAAGAAAGTAACCCCCGCAGAATCTACCCGTCTGGAAAACAGTGGATCTCAGCGGGGTTAATCAGGTTATTAGCTCCTGTTCTTTCATCTACTTTCCCATCTCGATGCACCAAAAACCAGAATGCTTATATGAATTTGAAAAATGGAATGTTCGAGTGATTGGTTTTTCATGAATTTGAAAGAATTCTCCTCATCTCATTGAAATCATATTTACAGATACCTTATTACCTCTAATCCTCAATAATTTCATGAAAGTATGATAACCATTGACCAGGTGGAGTCAGTCATTCAAAATCTTCCCCAGGACCTGCGAGAGCGTGCTCTCCAATATATAGAGGAATTAAATGCGGAGTTCCAGCAATCAGAAAAGAAATTCTCTTTTGACTGGGTCGGAGAACTGGAGGATGATGAGCCGTCCCTGTCCACCGTAGAGATACAACATAAAATCCACACCTTGAAGGCCTGATGTACCTCCTTGATACCAATATCCTCCTGGAATTATTGTTACAAAGAGAACATGCTTCTGTTGTGATACAAATTCTACAGGCTCCGGATATCAATTGCTCAATCAGCGATTTTTCCTTTCACTCTATCGGGCTTTTTCTCTTTAATAAAAATAAAAAGGATCTGTATCTTCGGTTTGCAAAGGACATGTTTAAACCAGGAGGATTGAGAATACTATCATTACTCCCGGAATATCTCCCTGAATTAGCACGAGCGTCTGATTCTTATGGACTTGATTTCGATGATGCTTATCAATATGCTCTTGCAAAAAGCCAGAACCTGACCCTTTTATCGTATGATAATGACTTCAATAAAACTCCTGAAAAAAGAGTAACGCCGGAAGATATTCTTGATTCCAGTTAGTAAGCATAGGAATTCACGATACGGCTGCAGACATATCCCGTAAAACTCTGAAGATCGAATGAAAAATATACATTAATCTTCATCTTCCACATCGAGTAGTTATGAAATATTGCTTCAGCGGAAACCTGACTCGGTTCTGCTACCGTCACCGAACCAAAAACCTGGGGTTCCAATCACTCATGCAGCGTGGCAATCAGCCGGTCTGCATCTCCTCTCTTCCATTCAGCCATCTCTTTTACTCATTCATTTTTTCATAGAGATGCACATTACCTCACCCCCATCTCACCCCCCCATCAACCCGTTTCATATGTGCCCTCAGGCAACACCACTCTCCAAAACTCCGGACATATAAACCACCCATGCGGAACGGAGAGCGCAGGAAAACCTGAAATAACGAACCAGACATGACAGTGCAAAAAATTCACCTACAACTTTTGGGGTTTATAACGACAAACCCGGAAAGTCGAATCACATCCCTGAGGTGATCCATGCACACCGGTTCCTCACCATATAAAACCACATATCACGAACAAAACCTCAATTAAAGCCCAAGGAGATCAATAATTGCGCTACTCATTCATCTGATAGGTCCGAATCTTCTTAGGCACACGGGCAGCCGGCCTTCTATGCAAATACCGATGATTTATGAGGTATACCAGAACTGGGTATCTGGTGGAGGGTGCTGGCTTGATTCTTCAGAGGAGTCTGACCAGTATGGAGAGCCCTGACCACGATGACCACGGGAGTGGGAGGACGGGAGAAAAACCGGGTTGGACGGGAACTCCCACCCCTCATGATTCGGACAATTCAGGAGTGGAATCTGAAAATACCTCTTATAATAAAAATAATATGTATAAGAATACGAAAGGCCGGGAAGATGAGGGTGCATATGGAACACCTGCACCTGTCTATCTGTCACCCACTGCGGATTCTGTTCCCACCCCTCACAATATTGGGTACGAACAGGAGAAAGATCCATCCGTCGTTTCCAAATCCGATACAAAAACTGAGGGGCGGGACATACATCCGGATCCACCCGGACCAGATTATCTCCCACCCCTAAAGAGAGAGCAGGAACAACTGACCATAGAAGCGATTGATCCTGAAGCATATACCCAGGTTCACGGCATCCACTCCGGACCATGTGCCATCTGTGGAGCAAAATGGGTCCATTATATCGAAAAACAACCGTCAGGTGAGAAGGGGGAAGAAAAAGTTTCCCATGTCCTCTGCCAGAAATGCTATTCAAAGGCGGTTGCCAGGGTGAGCCTGTCCTTTACCGCCCTGCCGGGAACGCTGAATATCTCCCGGATGGTAGAGGCAGATGGACTATGGCAGATGTTCTCTCTGTGACATGCGAGGAATTTCCAGGTTTGATCATGATACAAAGACCGGTATCTGTTCGGTCTGTTACTCGCGTGAACAGGCCCGGAACGGAGGTGGACAATGACGTTCATCGTGACATCAGAACGGGAATCACATGTCAGGTATAAAAGATCGGACGGCTCAGGTCCGGAAAGAATGGTATGATTGATGTTATCAGGGTTGGGAATGGAGTTATCAGATCCATCCCATCCGGAGATCTTATCCTGCTTCTGAGTGGTCTTCCCGTTCCTGACCTGAACCTATCAGAATCCAGGAAACCGGATTATCATATCCGATGAGTATGTCGTGCTGGTCACCCAGGTCAGGGGGATGATCCGGGAATGGCCAAAGAAGAGGGTGACGTTATGGTGGGGGGTGTAGATGTCCAATTTTCCTGATTATAAAAAATTTTCAAGACATTTCAGGAGAAGATGGACACAGAGAAATTACAAATGATCGCTGAAGCGATATACCAGTATACCTTGAATTCAATATTGACACAGAATAATACAATGCTCATTGAATCTGTATCATACCATGCCGAAAATGAAGCGATAATTCTATATGATTGCTGTTATTGACGGATGGTTTGAAATATTTTCAAAAAATACTGTTTTGACAATCATTCTCCGGAATTAAGTTTTATGGATTTGAGATCTCATGCTCTCTCATGATTGCTATAAAACCTGCCTGAGTAAAATGGACATCATTGGTCATAGCGTGTAGGATATGGAGTTCATTCATGACCGAAAATGAGATACAATCTGTCATTTCCCAGGTTTTATCCTGATGCTTTTTATAAAGATCCAATCCTGCCTGAAATAAATTTGAAGTCACAGGGATGATCTCCAGAGAAGGAGTATTGTAACAACTCTCAATAAATGAAATTGCAAGTGCACGGTCTATTGAAGCGAATGCATTTCCAGTTTCTATGAGAATTGCTTCAGTTGTTATAGTATGAGGCACCTTTTTCAGAGGGGGAACAGAGAGGCTGCTGTTTTATGCCATGGATCTTTTTGTTTAACAGACCCACGAATAACCAGTATCAAGAAAGAGAATATCTGGTACAACCATAAAAATTATTCATTCAGACACATTATTTTTCGTTTTTTTAGGTGAACCATACAGGTAGTGGTCAAGGTTTTCAGACCAGTCTTCAGGTCCGTCTATAGAACCGATATGATTTTGCAAGATATCCCATGCGGTCTGGTTTTTTTCATCGGTTGTCTCTTCAACAATCAAACGATATTTTCGATTTTTCTTAAGAGAAACCGTATCTATGGGGATGAAGGCCGTCCCATTATATTCTGCATCAATAGTAATTGCCATGGTCTTGTCCTATCTATTGAATGATGATAGATTATATTTCGTTTGTAATGTATTTTCCGTGGCGGTAATTATGGGCCCCGGGTGTGGATAATGGTTATTGATGTAAAGTTATGAATGAAGGGAATTGCTGGTAATATATTCCTCAAGAAGAATAACCTGGATGTAACTCCCTTTTTTGGGAAAGTATAGATCCGGATTCAGGCAAACACCGTCTGTTCCTCTCTGCCGGGATCTTTTTTCACGCTCCTTGTCTTCATATGAATTATCTCCTCCTCAATACTTGCATTTAAAATTTACATTCGGGTAGTATTCAATTTGAACTGATTCACGGGTTATATCCGGTAGGAAATACAGATGAGTGCCAATTTAGCCTCTATTTTTCAGCAACAATCACACGGACAGCCTGATCTTAAACCAGCCTACCACTTATCGGTATGTTTCATATAAGGAACTTTCATCACCCGTAAAACCTGAATATCTCATTCATTCACTCCCCATTTCTCCACTCTTTTCAGCCTCTCATATATCCCCTTCCAACAGGTAAGAGTCACAAAGTGACAGGAGAGAACACGAACAATGGCAGATTTTGTATCAAAATCAGTTGTGAAAAGTTCAGTGCGGGAATTATCCTCCCCACTGGCAAGCAAAGCAGAATTAAACACCATCATCGGGACTATCCTTGCAGATAACCCATGGGGATGCACTCCCTACACCTCTGGTGGGGAGACTCTTCCGGCGGTATCAAAGAGCTCGGAATACTATTCCGGAACTATTGAGGCTGTTGCATAACCAAAATGTCATTTCCTCAATAGGACAATTTCCATTCGATTGGAACTTAAATCGTTGGGAAAAAATCTGGTTTTTCCCTCATTGTACTAACTGTTTGAAGTTATGCAACAGCCTCTATTGTGTATGAGAATAACGACGGCAAGCAGGTAGGCAGGATAGCCATCAGAGCACCGTCAACAGGCGGGTTTGACACAACCGTCTCGAATGTTCTTGCTGATGAAGCACTTGAGACCGCAATGGGCGATGTCGGATCTCATGACAGTTCAGAGGACGGGTTTAGTGTGACGCTCAAGTGTCATGCAGCGAACGGTGAACTGTACAACGTCACGTTCAAGCGGGACAAGGTATAGGTCACCAGTTACGAGTCTGTTACAGTTCTAACAGCCATTGAGATCTGGGCAGATACCGTCCCGGCACTTGCCTGAGCGGATGTGATTTTAGTAAAAGATGGTGCTATGGTGAACAGGGCAGGAATACTCCTCCTCGTTCTTCTTTTCATACCGATAATGATCGGTGCTGATTCAGTCACCTCTTCCATCACGTGTAATGGAGCATCATTTGTGGCATCATCGGTTGTGCAGCCGGGAGCCTCATGGTCTGAACGACTTTCTACCAGTGATGCCGCCATGATTATCAGGGATCTCTTTGCCGGTGAGACGGTCCGGACGAATACCCTGGTCAGATCACAGGGACCGATGGGAATTTTTGAGTATTCCACGACAAGAGCGAATACAACCGGTGAAGTAAGAGGTTGTCTCTTTGACAGACCAGAAAATACGACGCTCACAAGGTATGAGACCGCTGTGCTGGGGCTGATGAGCCAGGGAACGTATTCGTCGATGCTCTCGCAGGGGAATGCATCACGGTTTCTGATTCATGCAAACGGGACCGGTATTCTGCTGACCAGAGCAGAGAGTGATGATGGAAGCCAGGTGATGAATCATGGATCAGACACTCTCGGTGATCTGAACATGACGGAGGAGATGGAGTTTGGAGCAGATGATAGGATGTGAGTATGTAATTCCGGCTGTATCGATAGGATTGTCGGTCATATCCTGTATGAGGATCTCACTTTTGTGGGTGTGGCAGATTCGAAAACTCAAGGTTCAGGAGATATTCACATATGAATAGGGTGATGACGAAGAATTCTGGGTAGTCGGTCTTGCAGGACAAAGCAGATGAATGTGGATAATCTTCCCTCCTCTTTTTTCCGAGCAGAAAATCAGTATTTAATGCCACCCGATGATGAGGCCGGTCTGATTGTATCAGGCAGAGAAAACAGGAGATCTGTCAGAGGATAGAAGATATGCTGTCTGAATATGCTCATACGTTCTGTGGAGAGATTACTGTGAATATGGATTTCTCTGTGCTCATTCTGGCAACCATACGGATGGCTGATGAGATTGAGATCTATGCCCGATACCTTGATCTCCTGGATGATCATCTGCAGACGTATGGGATCTGATTGGGGAATATGCACTATTAAAAACGGCCCTAATCCCGGTGAAGATGATAAGGACTCCCCACCCGAGAGCCAAGGATAATCCCTGGACCATGTCCCCGGAAGACCAGAGGGCCCGCAGATATGGGGGCATCGATACAGTTGGCCGCTACCCGGGCAAGGATAGGATCGAACCCGGCATCTACAGCTGATGAACGAAGATTGAAGAAGGAAATGACGAAGGAGCAGAGGGCGACAACAAAGATGAGATTATTAGCATAATAGAACAGATATCAATAACAGAAAAGAAAAGGCCCCCTCTTTCAAAGACGTGCGAATATGAGAGAATATTTAGATGTCTGTTGTTATTGCAGACCATTTGATAATAAAACACATGAACGAATAAGCCTTGAAGTAGATGCAGTACTAGCAATTCTTGAGTTATGTAAAAATGGAAAACACACATTAATTGGGAGTGTTGTCATTGATGAAGAGATATCTTACATACTAGAGTATGAACGAAAAACGGCGGTATCTAATTATATTGAACTCATCCAAGAATATATCCCAATAGATTCAGATATTATCTCTCAAGCGAATGTTTTTGAGCAATTAGGAATGCATCTTTTTGATGCTCTTCATTGTGCATGTGCCAGGATTGCTCATGCAACTTTTTTGACAACAGATGATCATATAATAAATATTATATCAAAAAATCCTCAATCGGGATTCTCTGTTTCCAATCCTGTGAACTGGCTCATGGAGGTGAATCATGAAGACTATTAGTGAAATCCGACGAGAAGGGATAGAAGCATTATCGAAGGCTCTTGGCCCAATTGATATGGCCATGTTTATTTCAAGTTTTGAACACGGATCTGGCGATTACACAAAAGAACGCCATCAATGGTTGCCGACTGACCGAGAATTTGTTCTGAAGTCCCTTCTTGAACGTCAAAAAAAGAGAGATGAAGATGATTCATCCTCTTCTCACAATATATAAAATTTTTCTTGGTAAAATCACCTATTGTATTTGATTCAATTTTTACAGGAGACTGAAAGTAGAATTTTTTAAGAGGGATTAGAAAAATTCGCACTTTTCAATTTCACCTCCCTGCTAGAATCCTCTTATCACTCATCGTTTTAACTTTACTCAAATTCCATGACGCTGTCTGACGTGTAACCCTAAATCTGTGGGCTATGTCAGCAACCGCTCCCCGGATGCAGCTCAATAACTCCTGATCCGTTCATCCCAATCCTCTCGGTCACCCATATGAGGTGAAGCGGTCACACTTGATATCACCTCATCCGTCAGGTCTGACCGAATCATATTCATCAATACCTTAACGCTGATACACTGGAAAATCCGGGGATTGCAGGAAAAGCCTGATACAAATACCCTCCCGGAGAGTAAGCGATGATAGCCGGTAAGAATGGCGGTGATGGAGGCCGGTTAACGAAGCGAAAATAGGATCAAACCCGACTCCAACAGTTGACAAACGAACGTTGAATAAGGAAAATTCGAAGGAGCAAAGGGCAAAGAGCAGACGAGGACTCCGGTTCCAGTCGGAAGGAATTACCCAATTTATTTGAGAGTCGGGAACATCGATTTAGAAGGGACTCATATGACCTCTCCTTTGCCGACCGGGAAAATCAAAATATGCGCGACCAGACGATCAGAACAGAGAGTGTCAACGCATAACGAAAAGGGCCGCATGAATCCAGGGATTATGGGAGTTAAGGAACCGCTTCCCGATACCGGACCACTCAAATTTTAAGAAGAATCAGGGACGGACGGTCTGTTCATACAAAACACCTGTTCTATCCAGGTGTAACCAAAATACCCGCGAAAAATGAGAAAAGAGTTAGGCGAACTTTTCTGCAGCCATCTCAATGTCTTCTTCCTTGAGGGTCTTACGGCCTGCATGATTTGCAAGCTTTACCGCTTCACGAACAAGTTCTCCGAGAAACTCTTCAGTCTTCTGGACAAGGATCTCTGATGCATCGGCACCGACACGCTCAGCTCCTGCATTTTTGGCAACACGAGTTACGGCTGCAATTGGTAAATCTGCCATAATTGATTCTAAAACAATTATTGAGATACTCATATAAAAATTATCTCTTATTAATTCAGAAAAATCCCTGTAGGAAAAGAGAAAAAGGACTATGATATATAAATCAGGTCTAGCGAAAGAGATATTATCAGCTACCATGGCTTATTATGGTGATAATTAAATCGGGCCTGAAGGATGATTTTCATCTCCCGGCACAGCAACCAGAGTTATGATATCCTTCCTATCCATTCGCTTGAGAGCAATAATTATGGCGGTTTTTTCATCAGGCGTCTCAAAGAAAACAAGCGTATCATACTAACCCAATGTTTAGTAGATACTTACGTACCTGACCTGTCCCTTTGTTTCCTCCTCAATATCTTTCATGCTTTGAGAGACGAATTATTTGCTCAGTTTTGTCTAAAAAATTTGGCTATACAGAGATTGTTGCACAACTAAAATGTCGTTTCCTCAAGAGCACAATTTCCATTCGGTTGGAACGTTAATTGGCAATGAAATTTATGGGCTTTGCCTCATTGTACTATCGATTGAGAGTTATGCAACAGCCTCTACAATGAATAACATAATTTCACCCGGTGCTTATATCTCATACGGAACTATTCAGTAAACTTCCTAACAACACTATATAAAAATACTCCCCATAGACCAGGACATATGACAAACCTATCAATTCAACAGGTAAATGGTTTCAGAATCTGAAATTATAATCAAATAAAAATAATTATGATCATGATGGATTTTTTTACCGAGATACCAATGGGAAGTTATATCTTTTCTGTGATATAGTATTCAGTCATATCTTACTCAGGTGTACTATGGTGGGCACTCATACACTCCTGCAATTTTCTAAGGGGGAAGAGGAAATTGCAGATTTATTCTGGGATATCGGGCTGAAGAAAAATACTGCCCGGGTCCTGGTTCTGATGATACGGGATGATGATCTAACTTCAAGGGAGATAGAACGGATATGTGATCTGCGCCAACCCGAGGTGAGTATTGCCCTATCTGACCTTATGAAACGGAAATGGGTGAAAGATGTCAGGCACGCCAGAGAAGGAAAAGGCAGACCGACGATGATCTATCACCTCATCAAATCCCTGGATGATATTCTCGAAGAACTGAAAACAGAAATAGTGGGCGACTACGAAGTGAAACTGAAAGAGATTGAAAAAGTCAGGGATATGCTAAAAGGGAATATATCTTAACCCTTTTCAGACCTTTTCACTTTCACCCTGCTTGGATAACGTTTACATATGCCCTCTTGAAAACCTGAAGATATGGCCGGGCGATATGAAACACTCAGGAAAATAAATCAGAATACCTTTTCAGTATACATCGCGCCCGGACGGGATCTCCAGAATGCGCTCATATCAGGGCCAGTCAGAACAGTCCATGGTCCAATAACTTTTCTCTTCTTCGGGCATGCAGAACCGCTGCTCTGTCTTCCTCCTGATCAGAAATACCGGATCGACTTCAGAAGAATGGAGGGGATGAGCGGACTTATCGGGGCGATTAGAAAAGATGAATCACACCTTCTTTTTATTCTGTATTCACGTGAGCATTTTGAGGAATATGAAAACAGTATTCCGATTCTCGCAGAAGAATGCAGAACCCATGCACGCCACACAGCCCCGGTCGTTCTCCTTTCAGTCACTTATGACCATATTATTGAGCAACTGGGAATTCAGTCCGACCGGTATATCATTATTACTGAAAAAAACCGGAAGACGATAGCGCGGAGAAATATCACAGCACAAAAAACCCTGAATGACTGCCCCATATCACCCGGGTCATCGCACCCTCAAAAAGAGATCCACCGGTATGGACAGCAACCATTATCGGTGTGACCGGTCTGTTTTCCATTCAAGCCTGTTCCCATCATAGGGACAATACCGTTCATTCCCAGCCGTCTCCCATCCACAGACCGGACAATAGTGAATCTCGTGATCCCTTCCCAGAAGTGGTATCAGAGGAATAAAGAGAAACAGAAAGAAGAACGGATACCCCAGAGACCAGAGGAGGAGACTTCCTCCCAGAGATCCTGCCAGGAGAAGGAAGGAGAGGATCAGACGGTTCGTAAACCTGCCTCCCGAACCGCCCATGCCGGCATTGCATCAGAAAGTGACCCCATGTCGCGATTGAGATCATGCGCATCAAGCCATGATGACAGGAGACCTGATCCCACACCCACTGTCAGAATGCGTCTGCATGCATACTGCTCCATCACAGATCTAACCGCCTGTGTAATACATACCTGTTCCTCATGCACATATGCCTGCGCTATATGCAGAACATATTCCGTTCCAATCTCCGCTACATCTGCACAAACCATCCGTGCCATCCGGCGCATACAATGATCCCATGACGGACTGCAGGAATCAGGAGGTACTGTTGTATACATCTCCGGCGGTATAAGTCCCATCAGTACATGGGCATCTCCGGCACAGGCAAAATATTCAGTGCTCACCCGAACTGGAGATCCGTCAAGACAGACTGACCTGATAAGAGATGAAACAGGAGTTCTAAGAAGACCATAGTATAAAAGCATCCCCGTTTTCAGGCGGGTAAAATCGGTCTGACCTTTCAGGGTTTCCCAGGCATTCAGGGGGATAATATCCGTGGTTGTACTCCCCATATCAACCAAGACAGCATCAGGATACCGGTCACGGAGAACATCAGCCATCACCAGCCAGTTTGCCGCGGCAAGATCACTGACAGGCGTTGTATGAAATTGTCCATCGGTTCCATAGAAGATGGCATGAGGAAAGACATCCCGGACAGCAGTGAAGATAAATTCAATACCATCCTGCTTTGATGCAAAACAATCGGCCAGTTCACCACTCATCACAACCGCAGCATTATCTGCCGATGAATAGTCCTGTAATATCTCTCTTATTGGCGTCTCTTTCCAGAGTGGGCAATAGTGAATATGGGCCCCGGCTTCATCGACTACCTTCAGATTTGCCCCTCCGATGTCAACTCCGATCATAGGTAACCTGACCCTCTGAAGAGAAGTATGCATGGCCAATTAGGTGAACTGATTCAGGAGAACGTCCATATGATGCATCCAGGATCACCTGTGCAATCTCTTCCTCCATGCATGCGTCAATACCAATAATGCTCGTAGTCGGCCGTGGATTTACATCAACAATGACAATCCGGTCAGGGTTGACAACCATATCTATCCCGACATACCCCTGACAACCCAGCACTTCAACCGCCTTTGACGCAAGAGCATACATCTCCTCTTTCTTTGGATGATCGACTGGTGTTTCTCCTCCATGGTAGGCGACCGTCCCATCTTTGTTAAACCTGATATCCTGACGGTTTAATGCAAGGAGCAGGGGACCTTTTCCAGTATAATAAAGGCACACCTCACCGACGACCCGGCCACCAACAAGGCTCATGGAATAGTGTTCACCCTCGATATACTCCTGGCCAAACTCTCCTTCCCCTGCCGGCCCATCGGTCAGCCTTACACCGACCGCTCCACATCCGGATACCTCTTTGACGATGCGTTTTCCTGATGTGACCTCTTTTGGAACATCAATGCCATGTGATTGTAAAATCTGTCCGGTTCTTTTTTTATTCGCGCAGACTGCAATCGAAAATGAGTTGCATCCGATATTTCTGGTAACATCCTCAAGATTTTTGGTAAACCTGGCCAGCAGGTGATCAGGAGCGATGACCAGCCCCTCATCGCATTGTGCACCAAGACGGGCTATCTCTTCAGAAAAATCCCTGCCCGGTTCAGGACTGTGAACCGTATATCCAATCTTTGTGAAACTGCGTGTCAGTACATCAAGCATGGCGCGACCTTCAGGGGCTAACGTCGGATCATGACTGACGGTATATTCAGCAAGCAGAATATTCATCGCTACTTGTTGGCAGGATCAGAAAAAAAATAATCCGATTCGGGGTACCCGGGTCTGCTGGTGATATCTGAAAACCGGCAGTTTTGATGATCCATTAAGAAGCAGGAGAACTAATAATCGGGATACATGATTTCAGGATCTCCTCCTGACAGTACACCATCACATCACCATTTTTCCCTAAAACGACCCTGTATTCTCCTGACCAATGATGATGGGGTTAATTCGGAGGGATTATGGGCTGCCTATGATGCCCTGTTTGAATGGGCTGATGTTGTGGTGTGTGCTCCTGCAACCCAGCAGAGTGCTGTCGGACGGTCACTCTCCATATTTGAACCACTCAGAGTGAACACGGTGAGCCGGGGTGATATTACCGCCTATGCAGTCGGGGGAAAACCAACCGATTCGGTCATACTTGCGCTTTTTGCATTGGGAGTAAAGCCAGATCTTGTTGTATCAGGGATAAATATTGGTGAAAACTTGTCATATGAGGCCATTACCACATCCGGTACCGTGGGTGCTGCCCTGGAGGCGGCAAATCATGGATATCCTGCCGTGGCATTCTCCCTCCAGATTGAAGATCAGAAAGAGAAATTTGATGATGCACGACACCTCGCAGATCGGTTTTCAGAGTCCAAAGGGGTGGTGCGTGACGTCATCAGAAGGATTCTTGAGAAAGGATTTCCTTCCTTTACTCATGTCATGAATGTAAATATCCCCTCCATCATAACCGGCGGATATGAGATTACCCATCTTGCCGAACATTTGTTTATTACCGGGGTGGAAAAGAGGCTTGATCCCAGGGGAAAACCCTATTACTGGATCAACGGTCCATTGGTTACCGATGCTCCGGAAGGGACTGATGTGCATGCCATCCACAAAGGGAACATCTCTATCACCCCTATCACCCTTGACTGCACCGCTTATGCAGGGACCGATGACTTAAGAAGACTGTTTTCATTAGAATAGAACGATATCGCTAACTATTTTCCAACACAAAATTCAGGAGAACCATGAATACGAGCGGATTATCCCCCCAGGAACAGGCAAAAAAACGGGCAGGCTACAAGGCTGCTGATTATATTACTAATGGCATGACGGTCGGTCTTGGGACCGGATCAACCGTTGCCTTTACGATGGCACGACTAAAAGAGCGAATGACTGAAGAGGGTCTGTTGATTGTCGGGATCCCCACATCTATCCAGACAACCATGCGGGCAGGAGCTCTCGGAATCCCACTCATCGGTCTTGAACAGGCAGAGAAGATTGATATCACGGTTGACGGGGCAGATCAGATAGATCCTGAAATGAGGCTTATCAAGGGCCGGGGAGCTGCTCATGTCAGAGAACGGATAGTAGCCGATGCCTCAACCCGGCTCATCATCGTCGCTGACCCGTCAAAGATATGCTCGCATCTGACCGGACCAATACCGATTGAAATAATCCCGTTTTCATTCAGCCATGTCATTCGCCGGCTCAATGAAATGGGTGGAATGGTGACTGTCAGGGAAGGGGTAAAAAAGGACGGGCCAGTTATATCTGATAACGGTAATATCATCCTTGATTATACGCCGGTCAGCATCCCGGACCCGTCGGCTCTCGAGACTGCCATCAATATGATTCCTGGTGTAGTAAGTTGTGGCATTTTTGCTGAATTCACTTCAAAGACGACGGTCATCATCGGGGAAGAGAGCGGTCCCCGTATAATCGGATTACCATAATCAAAAACTTCCATTCTTTGGGAGATTTATTCACATTTTATGGCAAGATTAATCTGTCCGGAAAAGCAGAGAATAGAAAAATAAACCCGGGAACCTCTGTATTTTGGAGAGTTCTCCGTACATTCTCTGTCAATCAGATACCGTATCCATATTGTGACGCTACAATAATCCCCCGGAAAACGGTACTATGTACAATAAATTCTATTGTATATAAAAATATAGAATCTGAATTATAAATTCAGATGAATGATCTCCAGATTATAAAAGCCCGAGCCCTTTCAAATCATCAACGATCTTCAGCACAGCCTTCTTCGCATCCTCAGGTTCCTTGCCGCCGGTGATGATGAGTTTTCCTGATCCAAAGAGCAGGACTACTACTTTTGGATCCTCAAGCCGGTATACCAGACCCGGGAACTGTTCAGGTTCATACTCAATCCGCTCAAGGTTGAATCCGACGGCAATCTTGTTTAGGTTAATACCGGATCCAAGGTCAGCGGACGTGACAATGTTCTGGATTTTATATGTCAGTTCGCTTGCTATCTCGATGTTCAGGGAACGCAGCAGATCGCCCAGTATCTCAAGTCCCTTATTCAGACTCTCAACACTTTTTGCTCCGGTCAGTACCACTTTTCCGGATCCAAATACCAATGCCGCTATCTTTGGGTTCTGCATCCGGATAACAACACCCGGGAACCGCTTTTTGTTATATTCCGCATCCTTTATGCTAGATGCAATCTGGGGGAGGTCCAGGGATTCTGATATCTTCGCTGAAGCCACGATATTTTCTATCCGGAGCGAAGTATCTGGAGTTGCAGACATGGTTATAAATCTATTAAAACAGTATATAAAGAGTTGGATGATTATTCATCCAGGGTAGATATATCACCAGGATCCATACCCATTTCTTTTGCTTTTAATACCCGCCGCATGATCTTTCCACTGCGGGTTTTGGGCAGACTATCAACAAAATCAAGCTCTGCAGGAACTGATATTGGTCCAAGCATGATACGGACATGGTATTTCAGGTCGTGGATAAGTTTCTGGGATGGTTCCACTCCGTTGCGCAGGATAACAAACGCCTTGATAATATTTCCTTTCAGTGGATCCGGTTTCCCAATTGCAGCCGCTTCTGCAACAGCACTATGTGAAACCAGCGCACTTTCAATCTCGGCAGTTCCGACATTGTGACCTGCGACAATGATGATGTCATCTGATCTGCCAAGGAGCATGATGTAGCCATCTTCGTCCATGACCGCCAGATCATTACTGCTGTAATATCCGTATTTTCCAAAGCTCCAGTACTGGCGGTATCGCTCATCATTTTGGTATACTGCCTTCATCATGGAAGGCCAGGGTTCCTTGATAGCAAGATATCCGGTAGTTCCTGGTGGAATAGGATCTCCTTCTTCATTGACGACGGTAGCAATTACACCAGGTATTGGCTTTCCTGCAAATCCTGGTTTCATCGGGAGGCCGACCATGGTTGTTACCATATGCATACCGGTCTCGGTCTGCCACCAAGTGTCAAGAATGGGGCACTTGTTCTTTCCGATATGTTTGTAAAACCATTCAAATGCTTCAGGATTGAGCGGTTCACCAACTGAGCCCAAAAGCCGGAGGGAAGAGAGGTCATATTTATCCGGCCATTCTTCTCCCATCCGCATGAACATCCGGATCGCCGTCGGTGCTGTGTAAAAGATGGTAACGCCGTAATCCTCGATAAGTTTCCACCAGATCCCGGCATCAGGGTAATCAGGAGTGTACTCAGAGAGGAAAATCGTCCCGCCGACCAGGAGCGGGCCATAGATACCATAGGTATGTCCGGTGATCCAGCCGGGATCTGCCGTGCACCAGTACACGTCATTCTCGCGAAGTGTCAGAACATATTTTGTTGTGTAGTAGGCACCGACCATGTATCCGCCGGCTGCATGCACAATACCTTTCGGGGCTCCGGTAGTTCCTGATGTATAGAGAATAAAGAGAGGGTCTTCAGAGTTTACATGGACTGGCTCACAATACCGATCTGCCTGCGCAATGAGTTCTTCATAATCCAGTTCAAACTCATCAAGAAGGCCTACCTTTGGTTCCTGGGTTCTCAGGATGATGACCCGCTCAACAGTCGGAGCATTGATCAGAGCCTCTTCGACGATTGGCTTTAAGGGTATGCTGCCTCCACGCCTCACTGACGCGTCTGCAGTAATGACGATTTTTGCTCCTGCACCGGTGATACGCTCATTTAAGGCTTTTGCTCCATACCCGGCAAAGACTACGGTATGGACTGCTCCAATACGGGCGCAGGCAAGCATAGAAACTACTAGTTCAGGAATACCAGGAAGATAGATACAGACCCGATCCCCTTTCTGAACCCCAAGGGACTTGAGGGCATTGCCCATCCGCATGACATCTTTATAGAGCTGATAATAGGTGAATATCCGTTCCCGGCCATTTTCACCTGCCCAGAATATGGCGACCTTGTTTCTCCGGTCATTATTGACATGCCGCTCCAGGCAGTTATAGGTGATATTTAATTCAGCGCCGGTAAACCAACTCGCGTAGGGATGGTTCCATACCTTGACGTTATTCCATTGTTTGAACCAGAGGAGATCTGATGCAATCCTGCGCCAGAATGCGTCCGGGTCTTTTTCAAATTCATAATATAACTCATTATAATCGTGAATGAGCGCTGAATCCCGGTAACACGGGTCAGGATAGTATACTTTTTGTTCAGGCTTGTGCAACTCTTCGGCTGAGATAATTATTCACCCCAATTATCATTATTTATCATGGACAATTCCTTAAATTCTTTATTATTTTCTTGAATTGTCATTGATCGACAGATACGGTTGTTTTATATGGGTTGGTGGCTCACATCGTAAGTGCAGAATTTGACGAATCATCATACGTCATTTGTTGAAGTCGGAAGATCCGGCATGACATAGCAGAGGTTATACATGACAGAATGGATGCTCAGTGAATCTGAAGGATATGATCTGCTTTCAAAATATGGGATTCCAACCCCGAAGTACCGGATTGTTACACGGGCGGAAGACGCAGGATCAGCAGCAGAAGCGATTGGTTTTCCGGTAGTGATGAAGATCATCTCACCGGATATCGTTCATAAGAGTGATGCCGGGGGTGTGATTGTTGGTATTGGAACAAAAGAATCAGCCCAGTCTGCATTTAACCAGATTGTAGCAAATGCCCGTGCCTATAACCAGAATGCTGACATTCATGGAGTAATTGTCGAGAACCAGGCAGCTCCCGGTCTTGAACTTATCATCGGAGGAAAGACTGACCCAACTTTTGGAAAGGTGATCACCTTTGGTATCGGTGGTACTCTTGTTGAACTGATGAAGGATGTTACCCTTCGTATCCTTCCGATTGACGAGGATGAGATCAGGAAGATGGTCACAGATATTGACTCCTACCCGCTCATCACCGGATACCGCGGTTCCAAACCCAAGGATGAGGAGTGCCTTATTCAGATCATCAAGAACGTCTGCAAGATGTTTGAGGATCAAAAGGACCTGCGTGAGTTTGATATCAACCCGATCAGGTTATATGATTCAGGTGCCTGTGCAGTTGATGCCCGTATCATCATGGACAATGACATCCATCTTCTTGATGTTGTCGAACTTGAACCAATCCCACCGGAATATTTCAAGCCAAAGTCTGTCGCGGTCATAGGTGCTTCTGATGACAAGAACAAGATGGGATATGCGGTCATGCATAACCTGCTCCACTTCCCTGGGAAAGTCTACCCGATTAACAACAAGCGTGACACCATTCAAGGTCTGAAAGCCTACCCCACCGTTCTTGATATTCCTGATGATGAGATAGACCTTGCTGTTATCACGGTCCCTGCCCGACACGTCCCCGGGGTCATGGAGGAGTGTGGAAAGAAGGGAGTCAAGATTGCGGTTGTCATTACCGCCGGATTTAAGGAGATGAGCGAGGAGGGCCGGATGCTTGAGGAACGTATCGTTGAGATTGCGCACCGATACGGGACCAGGATCGTCGGACCAAACTGTCTCGGACTTATCATCCCACCGATCGGGCTTGACACAACCTATGTTGCACAGTCACCAAATCCGGGGAACATTGCTTTCATCTCACAGAGTGGTGCTATCGTCAACACCGTTGTTGACTGGTCTCTTACCAAGGATATCGGGTTCTCCTTTGTGGTATCTGTCGGGAACCAGGCTGATCTGAACTTCTTTGATTATCTCAGGGCCGCCGCCGCAGACCCGGAGACAAAAGTTATCATCATGTACATTGAGCAGATCAAGAACGGAAAAGCCTTTATGGAGATCGTGAGCGAGGTATCCAGGCATAAACCGGTTGTTGCGTTAAAGGCCGGGTCATCTGCCCGTGGTCAGGCAGCAGCTGCATCACATACCGGGTCCCTGTCCGGATCCTATGATGTCTATGTTGAGGCATTCAGAAAATCAGGTGTCCTGCTTGTACACACCCTGACCGGTGCATTCCTTGCAGCAGAGATGCTCTCTCATCCGAAGCGTTATCCCAAAGGTCGCCGTGCCATCGTTGTTACCAACGCAGGAGGATTTGCGGTGCTCTCATCTGACTATACCGAGCGGTACGGTATCAAGATGATTGACCTGCCTGATTACCTGGTCAAAGAGATGGACTCGTTCCTTCCTGAGTTCTGGAACCGTGGAAACCCAATTGATCTGCTCGGTGACGCAACCGAGGCACGGTTTGAAAAGACCTTTGAAGTGCTTGCAAAGAACGATGCACTCTGGGATATGTGCTTTATCGTCGGGTTCCCAAACAACATCCTCTCATCCGAACAGCTGGCAAATCAGATACTCAAATTCTCAAAGTCCACTGATAAGAGAATTATTCCAACACTGCTCGGGGGAGCATCGATGGATCGTGGCCGGCATATCCTTCATTCACACAGTATCCCAAGTTTTGAAGAACTGGATATGATGTACCGGGTTGTCGGAAGACTGCTGTACCAGATCTACCGGGTGAAAGCACAGGGAGTATACTAATCTCCCAAAACCTTTCTGGGACTGCATTTTTCACCAATTTATTAAAAATAGAGAAACGAGACCCTAGGAAGGGTTTACTAAATTTTTTTAAGAGAATATTTTTATGAATATCCGGTCATTGCAGTAACGTTCTGCTGTTTATCCTGGGGAGCCTCAAGGGTCCTGAATTTTTGTTCATATTCACCGACGGTCCGCTGCAGAACGGCGAGGAGGTTTTTTGCATGGTTTGGACTGATACTGACAACGGCCTTTCCCCGTGCCTGGTTGATCCCCGGTATCTGATGCAGAAAAATGAACGTAAATTCATCTTCCTTATAAGCTATCTGGATCATATTACTGTAGACCGGCTCTACATTTGGTGGTATAGTTACCTGAATTTCATTTGATGCCATCTCACACTTGTTTGACGCCTGTTCCAATAAAATGACCGAACCGTGCTATTCCAAAAATCCGGATAATGGTATTGCAATATCATCTCTTATCAGAGCATTTCATTGTCCACGGCAGTATTTCTTTTACAAAGATATCCCCTCAAAACCTGCGATACAGTACAGTATTTGTAAACTGGTCTCATGCGCAGAGAAGGGTTCGACCGAAGAGGAACTCTGGTATACTCTTCATATGATACATCCAGAGATATCAGAAGATAAAAGGCATTTCCTCAGAGATTGTCTCATGGCAATGGAACATGCTCCGGTCAGACCCTGGACAGAGACTGATATTTCTGTCCGATCAGAGAGAGCAGGAATTCATGGGCTCCTTGATAAATATCATGCACAAAATGGTGAATATACCCTGACCCGGTGCACTATGGCTCCGAAAACCGGGTGCTGGGCTGAGGATGCAATCAGAACTGCAGCCTTTCTGCTCTGCATTGAAGAGGCCGGTGCTGTGAAAACACCAGGCATATATATTGAATATGTCCGGTCAGGTATTATCAGATATTATGAACCGACACCGAAAGACCGGAGAAGGGTACTCCATCTGATTCAACAGGTAAAAGAGATCGATAATGGCGAGTTTCCCCACAAACCTCTGAATCCTCCATGCTCACGATGCAGGTTTTCGGACCGGTGTGCACAGAATGCACCACGACGGCTATCCTTCCTGCTCAAGAAGTGACAGGGATCTGATATACTCTCCCTTCGCTTCCCTGGTTGTCCCGACCACCAGCCATTGCTCATTTCCGTGCTTTTCAACAATTCCTTGTGCCTGGAGCCGTTCTCCGGTAAAAGCCTGGCCGGTGTATGTATGCGTGAACGAAAGAACCCGGGAGATTTCAGGGTGATCAATTTCATACACTGCCGGGCTGTCAAATGCAAACTGATCATCAATTACCATAGCTTCAATGACCCGTTTTCCAAGAATGGTCCCTTTCTCCATGGTAAAACCTGGAAGATCCTGATATCCACGGGTATAAAGAAGGTCGAAATATGTCCCGTCCACCTGACCACGGTTTAATTTTCTCTTCTCATGCAGGATGAATTCTTCATATGAGGTATCTGGATTGCGTTTCCTGTAAACGGTCTTCCAGAGATCTTCACTCAGCTCCTCAACCGAACCCATCTGAATGGCCCTGACCAGCTGCTTTTGGGCATGTCTGAAGGCTGGACCATACACGACCCCATCAATGTCAGAATTTTCTCCCCCAAGACCACAAAGAAGAGAACCCGTCACACCAAAGGTACAAGGAGGAAGATGGAGGGCTTTTATCAGTTGTGCAACCTTCGGATGAGTAGATGCGATCTGTTCTATCGCTTCATCCGGTTTTAATACGGCAGTTATCTGATCATGCGGAATCCGGTGAACAAGACCTGCCCAGTCAGGATGATGCTCTGCGATGAGACGATACGCTTCTTCAAACTCTACCTTCCGGTACCTGGTTCCGGTTCCATCAGTCCGGTCTCCGGCCGGGTCAGGGATATATCGCAGGACCGATCCAATGGTAAAGGTGTTGTCATAGGTTGCAACGGCATAGTACCATCCATTCGTATCCCTGACAAAATCACGAAGTCGAATCGGTTTCATCAGGACCACTTTGCCAGAAATGATGCGACTGACTCTATATCTGCTCCAACCCGGATGATCTCACGAAACTCCAGATCAACGACCGTTGAGGGCGTCCCAGAGAGTGGTCCGACATTTACCGCACAGTCATACGGTACATTACAGAGATCAATCGTGACAGGGTCAGGACCACCGGACAGATTGGCACTGGTTGCTGTTATCGGAGTGTCATACCGGGATATCAGTTCAAGGGCCACCTCATGGTTCGGATACCTGATTCCTATCTTTTTCGTCCCGGCGGTAAGCCGTGTTGATAAAATATTTCGTGCAGGAAGGATGAGGGTGACCGGTCCGGGAAGGAACTCTTCAATAAACTGCTCTGCCATCTCATCCACATAGGCAACCGCACCAATCATGTCAGGATCTGATACCGCAATCGAGATGGGTTTATGATATTCACGGCCCTTTGCTTCAAATACTTTCAGAATTGCCTCATCCGATAAGGCATCAGCTCCAAGACCATACAGGGTATCTGTCGGATATACAACCAGACCATCATGCATCAGGACATCTAATGCCCGTTCTAATGATATATTCAGAATTTTTTCCCCCTTACACGGTTTACATCAAATACTGCTATGGTAGATACATGCATCACGGCAAACACTCCTGCCTGAATGGGATCGGTGACGACAAGGTCGGCATGGTCAGCAACGCTTCCAGCCATATTCAGGGCAATAACAGGAATGCCTGCAAGTTTCACCCGATCCACCGATTCTGAAACTGCTCCTCCCATGATTGAGCCGGCAAGAACCAGGATCTCCACCCGGGGCAGCCGGGTCACGGCATCAATCGCCTGGGCAAGCGTTTTTTCTCCGACAAGTGGGATGGTATCCACAGATATCCGCTCTCCTCTGATATTATGCCGGTCTGCTTCATTGACGGCTCCCATGGCAACCTGGGCTACCTGGGCCCCTCCCCCGATGATGATAACCCGTTTTCCATAAATATCCCCAAAAGAAACATGCTGAATGACATCCCGTACACCGGACAGTTCCTGTAAGGCACTGAGGAGATCATCCTGATGAACTTCACCTTCATATTCAATGTAGAGTTCATCAAAAACATCTTCAGTCCTGCCATGTATCGTCTCCAGATGGATCATGACAATATTTGCATTATGGTCTGCAAAGGTCCCGGCTATCTCTTTCAGGACCCCCTTCTGATTCCGGGCATAAATACAAACTGCTTTCAGATTATCTTCTGACACCGGTGTGAATCCTCCATACATTCTATGGATGAAAAGTCCTAGGAAAGATGAGAGCTGAAGAAAGATACAACTTTCCTCTTATATGTATCCTGAACTGGGGTTAAATCCTTATGATCGTGAGATATAAAAAACCATACATAATGAGCGGAAATACTTTTTACTCTTCCTTATTACAAGAGTGGACGAAAGGCCTTTTAAAAAAGGAAAGCCTTATTTCTGTCTTTACTCATATCAGGGATATCCCATATGCAATCGTCCCCGATTGGAATGAATCAGAAGATATCATTCGGCGGATGATTACTGAAAATAAAGGATGGTGCGGACCGAAACACCAACTTCTTTCATGGATGTTAGAACAACTCGGATTCATGACCCGATATAGGTACATCCCGTTCAGGTGGCAGGATCAGCCAATTGATTATCCGGAATCAATAACCATTCTTTTTCCAGAACTTCCATCATCAGTCCATCTCTGTTTAGAGGTTTTTCTTACAGGTGAATGGAAACTGATAGATGCAACATGGGATCCATTGTTAAAACGGGCAGGTTTCCCAGTAAATACCTGGGATGGAGTGTCTGATACCATACCAGCGGTATGCAAAATTACTCATGAACCAAATCTGACTCAGATATCTCATGATAACCAGGAGGTGAGAATTACATTTGTTCGTCGTTTCAATGCATGGTTGGAAAGCATCCGTGAAGAAGAAAAGGTATAATTGATTACCAGTATGTTCAGGGATGTATTTTTCTTGTCTGAATACTAAGGATAGAGGTTCATAAAGCCATTTCTAATATTCGTGATATCCGTGCAGCCATCAATACCAAAAACCGCATCCCTGTCACTCTGGCAGATTATTCCCCTCTATATCGGATCAGTCCTGGGTTCAGGGATTTTACTCTTACCTGGCCTTACTGCCGATTCAGCAGGTCCTGCATCTATTCTTGCCTGGATCCTGATGAGCATTCTTTCGATACCAATGGCGCTGAGTATGGGATTTCTCTCGGTCAGGTTCCCCCACGCCGGAGGGGTCTCGTATTTTGTGACCAGAGCATGGAATGCAGATATCGGCATGCTTGTCGGCTGGTTCTTTCTACTATCAGCCATCATGGCAGTCCCCATAATTGCACTTACCGGTGCAGGATATGCAGCAACAGCGTTTGGTCTGGGCGAAACAGGCAGACTAATTATCACCGGAATTATCATCTTCATTGCTGTGGGAACGAATTTTTTCGGGATGCGACTGACCGGTGGGGTTCAGATGGCCGTTGTTGCTGCGACCATTGCCATCCTTATCGGAGCGGTAGTAGGAAGTATCCATGCCATCGAACCTTCCAATTTTGTTCCATTTATGCCACACGGATGGCCGAGTGTGGGTCATGCTGCAACGCTCATTTTCTGGTGTTTTCTTGGGTGGGAGGCTATCTCACATGTCACCGAAGAGTTTGAAGACCCGGGCAGGGATGTGGTCAGGGGCACCATCATCGCCTCGGTGATCATCAGTATTCTGTACCTGGCAACTGCATGTGCCGTCATAGGGACGAAGAGTTATGGACCGGGAATATCTGAAGTCTCCCTCATTCATCTGATACATCTATCCTTCGGGACTTCCGGAGTAATTATTGCAGGCATTATTACTCTGTTTATTACGACTGCTCCGGCGATTGCATATACCGGTGCTGCAGGACGGCTTGCCTATGCCATTTCAAAGGCAGGGTATGCACCACGGCAGTTCTCACTCCTTCATTCGGTTTACCAGACCCCTGTCGGCGGGCTGGCGTTCCTTTTCTGTTGTTTTTATCTGATACTCGGTATTTATATTAGTGGGATAATAACTCTTGATGTGCTCATTCAGATACCAAATGCGACGTTTATCCTCACCTATTTTGCTGGATGTGCAGCAGGTCTTGTGCTCATGAAAGACAGTTGGTCTGGTATGGGAGTCAGTGCCGTTTCTCTGGTTCTGACCGGGATAATATTCTGCTTTACCGGATGGGCCATGATCTGGCCTGCCATTCTGATAATAATCTTCGCTGTATACCTGAAAACAAGGACCTAATTCCATATTTCATAATCGCCGAAATTTTTGTGACTGAATCACAATTTCCAAATTCGTACACGAATGTATAAATATAGTCATTGATAAACTAAAGTATACATGAACACAAAGATACTTCTCGATGAGAATGAGATCCCAAAAAAGTGGTATAACATTCAGGCAGACTTAAAAACCCCTCTCGATCCTCCTATGCATCCCCAGACAAAAAAGCCGGTCGGACCTGTGGATCTCGAACCAATCTTTCCAAAAGAACTTATCAGACAGGAGATGTGCCAGGACCGGTACATTGACATTCCTGAAGAAGTTCGGGATATCTATACCCTCTGGAGACCATCCCCGCTCTTCCGTGCACACCGTCTTGAAAAGATACTGAAAACTCCGGCAAAGATCTACTATAAGTACGAAGGAGTAAGTCCGCCCGGTTCACATAAGCCAAACACCGCCATAGCCCAGGCATATTATAATATGAAAGAAGGGATTGAACGGATTGCCACCGAGACCGGTGCAGGTCAATGGGGTTCATCCCTTGCATTTGCCACCCAGCTCTTTGGTATGGAATGTAAAGTCTACATGGTCAGGGGAAGTTATGACCAGAAACCATACCGGAAGATGATGATGCAGACCTGGGGAGCCACCTGTGTTCCCTCGCCATCACCAGATACCAACTCCGGACGGGCGATCCTAGCAAAAGATCCGGACACCCCCGGTAGTCTTGGAATCGCCATATCTGAAGCGGTTGAGGATGCAGCAACCCATGACAACACAAATTACTCACTTGGTAGTGTCCTCAATCATGTCTGCCTGCATCAGACCATCATTGGCCAGGAGGCACAAAAACAACTTGATATGGTTGATGAGACAGCAGATATCGTCATTGCTTCCGC
Organism: Methanospirillum hungatei JF-1; assembly: GCF_000013445.1. Taxonomy (NCBI): domain Archaea; kingdom Methanobacteriati; phylum Methanobacteriota; class Methanomicrobia; order Methanomicrobiales; family Methanospirillaceae; genus Methanospirillum; species Methanospirillum hungatei. The sequence goes on along the minus strand of NC_007796.1, from coordinate 647,197 downwards.
AGGTGGAGGGTCAAATCTTGCCGGTCTTTGTTTCCCATTTGTGAAGGATAAGATTGACGGGAAGAATCCGGATGTGGAGATCATCGGGGTAGAACCAGCTGCATGCCCATCCATGACCAGAGGGATGTATGCTTATGACTTTGGAGATGTGGCGGGACTGACGCCGCTCCTGAAGATGTTCACCCTTGGTCATGATTTCATCCCTCCCTCCATCCACGCCGGTGGGCTCAGATATCATGGAATGGCACCACTGGTATCACGACTTCATGCAGATCAGTTGATTGATTCAACCTCCGTCTATCAGAATGAGGTGTTTGATGCAGCGGTGATGTTCGCACGTGCAGAAGGTATCATTCCTGCACCAGAGTCTGCACATGCCATCAGGGTTGCAATCGACAAGGCACTTGAATGCAAAAAGACCGGAGAGGCAAAGACTATCATCTTTAATAACAGTGGACATGGGCACTTTGATCTCTCCAGTTATGAAGGATACTTTGCAGGATCCCTCGTTGATTATGAATATCCGGCAGAATTGATTGCAGAATCCCTGAAAAAACTCCCTGCCATCTCATGATAAAAGTCGGGTTTATCGTCAATCCCTATGCCGGGATGGGTGGTGCGGTAGGCCTGAAAGGAACTGACGGGCGAATAAAGGAAGCAATAGCGAGGGGTGCAGTCAGAGAATCTCCTGCAAAAGCAATCAGGTTTTTATCCGGCCTAACCCGGAAAGATCTCCTTTTTTTCACGGCAGGCGGGGAGATGGGGGAAGATGAACTGAAATCTGCAAAAATTTCCTATACCTGCCAGTATCATCCAGATAATTCTCAATCTGACCAGAATACATCCATATCCACCACCGCTGCGGATACCATTGAGGCATGTAAGAAATTTCTTCAAAATAACTGCGATATCATCATATTCTGTGGAGGGGACGGGACAGCACGGGACGTGTACTCCTGTACCGGAGCAAAAACCCTTATCCTGGGTATTCCGACCGGTGTCAAGATCTATTCCGGAGTTTTTGCCACATCGCCGGAGTCTGCAGCAAAACTTCTCTCTCAATGGAACGGATATTCGTATACCGACGGAGAAGTCATGGATGTGGATGAGGAAGATTACCGGAAAGGAAATCTGAATACCAGGCTTTTTGGTTATGCAAAAATTCCTTCATCATCTATCCCCTGCCAGTCATGCAAGCAGATCTCCTGTGGTGATGACCGGCGGGCAACAGAAGAGATAGCGTCGTTCATTACAGAGATTATGCGTGATGATACCCTCTATCTTCTTGGAGCAGGGAGCACAACAGGTGCAATTGCAGAGCGTCTTGGGATCAGTCATACCCTCCTCGGGGTTGATGCAGTATATCGGGGCAGAGTTGTCGGGAGTGATCTGAATGAGAGACAGATTCTCAGCCTTCTCGATCATTATGGCAAAGTGAAGATAATTATCAGCCCCATTGGAGCACAGGGGTTTATTCTCGGGCGGGGAAACCAGCAGATAAGTCATCATGTTCTGGCAAGAACTGGTATCGATGCCCTTATTGTGGTTGCAACAGAAGCAAAACTGAAAAACACAAAAAGCCTCTATATCGATACCGGAAACCAGGCGATGAATGAGGCATGTGGTGATACCATCCAGGTCATCTGCGGATACCGGATGGCAATCAGGGCCAAACTGAACAAGGAGATTATTTTGTCAGAATGTGGGCCAGGCGGATAATATTCGGTTCTGGTTTCTGTCGTCCGGTGATTACCTTATCAAAGGGGGTAAGAACCACGCTCCGTCTCAGTTCACCAACCATCACCCCGGCATGACTTTTTGTATATGCGTAGACAGCACTTACCCCGAGTTTAGCAGCCAGGACCCGATCCCGTGCGGTCGGACTTCCTCCCCGCTGAATATGACCCAGAACCACCACCCGCGACTCAATATCTATCTGCTCTGATACCTTTTTTGATATCTCAAAACTGCAACCCGGTCTCTCACCTTCCGCAACAACTACGATGGCGTATCGCTTTCCTGCTGAAAACGCATCAGTCAGCCTGGCACAGAGATCCATAATGGCATCATGATCCCCTGGGAGAACCAGGTACTCAGCTCCACCGGCAATGCCGCTCTCGATGGCGATGAGATCTGAAGACCTTCCCATCACTTCAACAAAAAATAACCGCCCATGAGATATTGCCGTATCCCGTATCTTATCAATCGCTTCAAGGGCAGTATTTATGGCGGTATCAAACCCGATAGAAAAGTCAGTCCCTGGAATATCATTATCGATAGAGCCCGGAATGCCGATAGTCGGGATACCAGTCTCATCATTGAAGAGGTCGGCACCTCTGAATGAACCTTCACCGCCTATGACAAGGAGGGCATCTATTTCAGCATTCCTAAGATTTTCTGCAGATTTTTTCCGTCCTTCACTCGTCTTAAACTCTTCAGATCTCGAAGTTCCAAGGACAGTGCCACCCAGGTGGATAATATTTGCCACATGCGATCTGTCCATTAGGAAAAAATCCCCTTCAATCAGCCCGGAAAATCCTCTCCTGATTCCGACTACTTCAATACCCAGTTCATGTGCGGCACGGTATACAGCCCTGATTGCTGCATTCATACCAGGAGCATCGCCACCAGATGTAAGAATCCCTATTCGTGATGACCCGGGAATTTTTCCATTCATAGCAGGAATCTACTGATCCGATA